>JAUHXZ010000012.1 GCA_030426725.1 Actinomycetes bacterium | reverse complement strand
AGCACCGCCCGATCGAGAGGCTCACCCGGACGGGCGATACCCCAGGCGAACGCCAGGCCGGCGACGATCGCGGCGGCCGACGATCCGAGGCCGCGGGAGTGCGGGATGGTGTTGTGACAGGTGAGGCACAGCCCGGCAGGGCGCTGCGCGCCGAACGCGGCGAGCCCGTCGAGGAGCGTGGCGATGATGAGGTGGCTCTCGTCGCGGGGTACCTCGTCGGCGCCCTCGCCGGTGACGACGACCTCGGTGCCCGGCTCGTCGAGCAGATCGAGGGTCAGCTCGTCGAACCAGTCGAACGCCATGCCGACGCAGTCGAAGCCTGAGCCCAGGTTCGCGGTGGTGGCCGGGACCCGGACCGTGAGGCGACGCATGGGTCAGAAGCCCTCGACGCGCATGATCCGCACGTCGGACCGCATGAACTCCGCGACGCGCAGTTCCTCCGCGACGTCGGCCAGGTCCTGCTCGCGTGTGACGTGGGTCATCACCCCGAGCCGGGCCCCGGGGGCGCCCTCGTCGGCGGGGTCCTCGGGCTCGAGGTTGTTCTGCTGGACGACCCTCAGCGACACACCGTGATGGCCGAAGATCGCCGCGCAGCGCGCCAGCACGCCGGGGCGGTCCACGACGTCGAAGCTCACGTAGAACTGCGCCTCCGACTCACCGATGGGAGCCACGGCCCGGCTGGTGTACCCGGCGCTGCGATGGCCCGCTGTACCGCGACGGCGGTTGCGCGCCACCGTGACGACGTCGCCCATGACGGCGCTGGCGGTGGGCGAGCCCCCCGCGCCCTGGCCGAGGAACATCAGGTCCCCCGCGTCACGCGAGTTGACGAATATGGCGTTGTAGGCGCCGGACACGCTGGCCAGCGGATGCCTGTTCGCCACCATGGCCGGGTGGACCTTGACGATGATGCGGTCGTCGTCGGTGAGCTTGGTCACGGCCAGAAGCTTGATGGTGCAACCCATCTGCCGGGCGGCCGCGATGTCGGAGGGGGTCACGCCGGTGATGCCCTCGCAGAAGACCTCGTCGCTTCGCACCTCGGTGTGGAACGCCAGCGCCGCGAGGATGGCCGCCTTGGCCGCCGCGTCGTGGCCCTCGACGTCGGCGGTGGGATCCGCCTCGGCGAAACCGAGCTGCTGAGCCTCGGCGAGGGCGTCCTCGAAGGTGCTGCCGTCGCTGAACATCTTGTCCAGGATGAAGTTGGTGGTCCCGTTGACGATGCCCATGACGGCGGTGATGTCGTCGCCGACGAGGGACTCGCGCAGCGGCCGGACGATGGGGATCGCGCCGGCGACAGCGGCCTCGTAGTACAGGTCCACGCCGTTGGCCTCCGCGGCCGAGGAGAGTTCCGCGAGGTCGTCGGCGAGCAGTGCCTTGTTGGCCGACACGACCGACGCGCCGTTGGCGATGGCGGTGAGCAGCAGGCTGCGGGCGGGCTCGATGCCGCCGATGAGTTCGATGACGATGTCGAGGTCGGTGCGCGCCACCAGGGCCTCGAGATCCGTTGTCAGCAGGGCCGGGTCGATCCCGGGGCGCTCCACGTCCATCCGGCGGACCCCGATCCCGACCAGTTCGAGCGGGCGGCCGATGCGGGCCTCGAGGGTCGGGCCCTCGTCGAGGATGACGCGGGCCACCTGGGACCCCACCACGCCCGCGCCCAACAGCGCGACCTTGAGCGGCTTGCTCACTCTCCCACGTCCAATCTCATCAGGTCGTCCAGCGTCTCCCGGCGCAGCATCACGGAGGCGACGCCGTCCTTGGCGGACAGCACCGGGGGCCTCGGGATCTGATTGTAGTTACTGGCCATGCTGCGGGCATACGCACCGGATCCGGGGACCGCGATGAGATCGCCGATCGAGATGTCGGCGGGCAGGAACACGTCGCGGATGAGGATGTCGCCGCCCTCGCAGTGCTTGCCCACCACGCGGCTGAGGACGCCTTCAGCCGCCGAGGTGCGGTTGGCGAGCGCGGCGGAGTACTCCGCGGCGTAAAGGGCGGGGCGGATGTTGTCGCTCATCCCGCCGTCGACGCTCACGTACACGCGGGAGCGACCGCCCTCGAGGTCGACGAGCTTGACGGTGCCGACGCGATAGACCGCGACGCCGGCCGGCCCGCAGATCGCGCGCCCCGGCTCGATCGACAGGCGCGGCCGCTTCAGCCCGAAGGCGCGGCACTCGTGGTCGATCATCTCCTCGAAGGCCGCGGCGATGTCTGCGGTTGGCTCGGGGGTGTCGGCGGACGTGTAGGCGATGCCGAAGCCGCCGCCCAGGTCCAGTTCGGCCAGTTCGACGCCGGTCGCGGTACGGAACTGGTGTGCGAGCCGCATCGTGCGGCGGATCGCGACCTCGAAGCCGTTGGTGTCGAAGATCTGCGACCCGATGTGACTGTGGATGCCGGCGAGGTCGAGGTGCTGCGAGCTGTGGCAGCGCACGAGCGCGGTGAGCGCCTGCCCGCCGGTGATCGACAGTCCGAACTTCTGGTCCTCGTGGGCGGTGGCGATGTACTCATGGGTGTGCGCCTCGACGCCGGTGGTGACGCGGACCATGACGCGGGCGCGATGACCGCCCGCGACGCAGGCGCGCTCCAGCCGGGCGATCTCGTCGAAGGAGTCGATGATGATGCGGCCGACGCCCTGCTCGAGGGCGAAGGCGATCTCGTCGTCGGACTTGTTGTTGCCGTGCATCCCGAGGCGCTCGGCGGGCATGCCGCCGGCCAGGGCGATGCGCATCTCCCCCATGGTCGTGACGTCGAGGTTGAGGCCCTCCTCCGCCGCCCAGCGCGCAACGCGCCGCGTGAGGAGTGCCTTGCCGGCGTAGTAGATCTCCCAGTCGGGGAACGCGGTCCGGAACTCGGCGGCGCGGGCCCGGAAGTCCGCCTCGTCGATGAGGTACGCGGGGGTGCCGTGCTCCTCGGCCAGATCGGTGAGTGTCACGCCGGCGACGACGATGCGGCCCTGCTCGTCGCGGTGGGTGCCCGCCGGCCACAACTTCGGGTCCAGCGCGTTGAGATCGTCGGGCAGGTCGAGCCACTGGGGGCCGACGTGTGCCGCATCCGCGTGGATCGACCCGGCGATGTGCATGTGCGTCATGGGGCACAAGCCTGCCAGAGCGTCACGGTCCTCCCCAATCGACGGCTCAGGCCGCGACGCTCACCGTGCCCGCGCCCCACAGGACGAATCCGGCGGGGTCGTCGACCGGCTCGCCGTCGGCGGTGACGACGACGTCCCCGCACGCGTCACCCAGGCAGTCGCCGTCGAATCGGACGCCCCACAAGGTGAAGAACTGTCCGAGCGTCACGTCGCGGTTCCCCTCCCCCTCGAGCCAGACCTCGCCGGGCACGTCGTGGGTGTGCACCGGCGCCTGCACGGCGCGGAGCCGGTCGACCCCGATGTAGGCCGGCACCTCCACCGGTTCGCCGTCGACGGTCACCTCGAGGTCGAGGATCCACGGGTCGGAGTCCGTGTCCAGGGGCTGCTCGGGGAGCCCCGCGGCCTCGATGTAGGAGACGGCGTCGCGGGGGGCGTCCCACGGTGGGGCCGATTCCCGCATCACGGCGGGCTCGGGGTCGGGTCGGGACACGCAGCCGGTCACGGCCGGCAACATGAGCGCCGCGAGCAGCGCCGCCAGGATCCTCACGGGGCCACCGTAGCGGGAAACGACAGGACCACCGCGCAGGTGCTAACCTTTCCAGGCCAGCCCCCGTAGCTCAGGGGATAGAGCACCGCCCTCCGGAGGCGGGAGCCGAGGTTCGAATCCTCGCGGGGGCGCTTCACGCCCGGGCCAACAGGCCTCGCTGGTAGGAGAAAACGGTGACCCACGCGAGACAACCCGCCCGTGCAGGTCTGCCCCGCGAGGCCGTCGGAGGCCTCCTCATCGCGCTGTTCATCGTCACCAGGTTCGTGACGTGGCGCCTCCTGAAACTCGAACAGGCCGCATTCGTCGCCAACGACGTCTCCTACTACGGCTACCACCTGTGGCGCCTCGACCAGGGGGAGATCGGCGTCATGATCGAGTACCCGGTGCCGGCGGTGTGGATCCTGCAGGGGATCTACGGCCTCGGCGGTGGCTGGGAGACCTGGGGGATCGTCTACGCCGGCGTCTTCGCCATCCTCGACGCGCTCGTCGCCCTGTCCTTCTACCGCCGCGACAACGCCTCCGGGGCGCTCTTCTGGATCCTGTTCACCGGGCTGCAGGGCGCCATCGTCTGGTACCGCTTCGACCTCATCCCGGCGGCGCTCGTCGCGTGGGCCTGCCTGTTCGTGGTGCGGTTCCCCGCCGTGGCGGGAGGCCTCGTCGGCCTCGGCGCCGCCATCAAGCTGTGGCCGGCCCTCCTCATCGGCCCCATGGTGGCGCCGCACCCGTTGCGCTCCCCCCTGGCGAGGCGCAGGCTCGCCGGGTTCGTCGTCGTCGGTTTCGGCCTGGCCGCCGCGTCGCTCATCACCAGCGGCTGGGCCCGCTCCGCGTCGCCGGTCACCTGGCAGGGGCAGCGGGGCCTGCAGATCGAGTCTGTGCCCGCGACCCCACTGATGGCACTGCGCACCTTCACGGACAACCCGTCGTGGAACATCTTCCTGTCGCAGTTCAACGCCCTCGAACTGGAAGGGCCCTACGTCGGCGCGATGCTGGCCGTCTCGACGGTCCTGACGTCCGCGTCGATCGCGCTGACGGGGTTCCTGAGCTACCGGTTGGTCCGCAACCTCGACACCGACGACGAGCGGCTGCACGAGGCCATCCTCCTCGCGCTGCTCACGGTGATCCTGTCCACCGTGGTGGCGAACAAGACCCTGTCGCCGCAGTACATCCTGTGGCTCGGCGGGCCCGTGGCCGCCCTGCTCGTCATGCGCCCCAGCGCCTGGCTCCGGCGGCACGTCGGCGTGCTGGCCGTCTCGTTGGTGACGGTCGGATTCCTCACGCAGCTCACCTATCCGTGGGGCGCCTACGGCATCATGGCGATACCGCTCGGGTCCGGCCCCGAGACGTCCGTTCTCATCCTGCGCAATCTCGCGCTGGCCGTACTGACCGGCTACGCACTGGCCCTCACCCTCATGGCGAGCCGCCGTTCCGCGCCCACTGGGGACGACGACGTTCTCGCGGGGGTGGATCATGGGCGCGTCGGGGCCCGTGATATGGGTAAGCTGCCCCGTAGCAGCAGCCGCAGCCGCCTGCGGCCCAGAGGACTCACAGAGGGGATCGTGGCTACCGCCACTCACACATGTCAGCACCTGACTCACTGGACGACGCTTTCGGGGCGAATTCTTGGCTGATCGACGAGATGCGGGAGGCGTACCAGGCCGATCCCAGTTCCGTCGAACCCGAGTGGCGCGAACTGTTCGAGTCCGAGGGCGCCACCTCGGCCGCGTCCCCGGCCCGGCCGGAGCCGGAACCCGCTCCCAAGGCGCCGGTTCCCCCGCCGACGGCCAAGCCCGCGGCGAAGCCTGAGACGAAGCCCGCCGCCAAGCCGGCTGCCAAGGATCAGCCGGCCACCAAGGACCAGCGCTCCGCGCAGCAGCCCGCCGCCAAGCCCGCGCCGCCGCGCGCGAAGGTCGAAGGGCGCCGCAAGGGCACCGAGTCGCCCGCGGTCCCCGGCTCCGGATCAACCCTGTCGGCCAACGCTCCGAACCCCTCGCTGCGACCGGAGCCCACCGGCGCCGAGCCGAAGTACACCGTGCTGCGCGGAGCCCCCATGCGCACGGCCAAGAACATGGAGTCCTCGCTCACGGTCCCGACCGCCACGTCGGTCCGCTCGGTCCCGATGAAGCTGGTCATCGACCAACGCACGGTGATCAACAACTTCCTGCGCACCTCCAAGGGCGGCAAGGTCTCCTTCACGCACCTCATCGGGTACGCCATGGTCAAGGCCCTCAAGGCCATGCCGGACATGAACAACGCCTACGACGTCATCGACGGCAAGCCGAACCTGATCGAGAACCCGTCGATCAATCTCGGCATCGCGATCGACATCAGGAAGGGTGACACCCGCCAGCTACTCGTGCCCAACGTCAAGGACTGCGAGAACCTGAACTTCTTCCAGTTCTGGTCGGCCTACGAGAAGCTCGTCAAGAAGACCCGCGACGGCGATCTCCAGGTCGGCGACTTCGCCGGCACCACCGCCTCCCTCACCAACCCGGGCGGCATCGGCACCAACCACTCCGTGCCCAGGCTGATGAACGGCCAGGGTGTGATCCTCGGCGTCGGCAACATCGACTACCCGGCCGAGTTCCAGGGCATGAGCCCGTCGCGGCTGACCGAACTCGGCGTGTCGAAGGTGACCACCCTCACCAGCACGTACGACCACCGCGTCATCCAGGGAGCCACCTCGGGCGAGTTCCTCAAGAAGATGCACGAGCTGCTGCTCGGCCAGGACGGCTTCTACGACGAAATCTTCGAGTCGCTGCGCATCCCCTACGAGCCGCTGCGCTGGTCCCCGGACATCTCGGCGCACCGCCTGTCGCAGGTGAGCAAGACCGCCCGCGTGCTCGAACTGGTCAACGCCTACCGCACCTTCGGCCACCTCGTCGCCGACACCGATCCCCTCGAGTACCGGCAGCGGTCGCACGAGGACCTCCGCCTCGAGGCGCACGGCCTGTCGATCTGGGACCTGGATCGCGAGTTCTCCGTCGGCCACTTCGGCGGCAAGGAGCGCGTCTACCTGCCGCTGCGGGAGATCCTCAGCACCCTGCAGGACTCGTACACCCGCACAGTCGGCGTCGAGTACATGCACATCGCCGACCCGCGCCAGCGCGAGTGGTTCCAGCAGCGCATGGAGCGTCAGCACACCCCGCTGACGCACGACGAGCACATGCACGCCCTCGACAAGCTCAACGAGGCCGAGGTCTTCGAGACGTTCCTGCAGACGAAGTTCGTCGGTCAGAAGCGCTTCTCGTTGGAGGGCGGCGAGTCGCTCATCGTCCTGCTTGACGAGATCGCGCAGCGTGCCGCGAACGACTCCCTCGACGAGGTGTGCGTCGGCATGCCGCACCGCGGCCGCCTCAACGTGCTGGCCAACATCGTCGGCAAGAAGTACGCGCAGATCTTCAAGGAGTTCGACGGCCAGGTCGACCGCACCGGCACCGGCGACGTCAAGTACCACCTGGGGGCCGAGGGCACCTTCGTCGCCTCCAACGGCGCCACCATCAAGACGTCCGTGGCCGCGAACCCGTCCCACCTCGAGGCGGTCAACCCGGTACTTCAGGGCATCGCGCGCGCCAAGCAGGACAGCCTCGGCGCCGACGACTACCCCGTGCTGCCCCTCACTCTGCACGGCGACGCGTCGTTCTCCGGCCAGGGCGTGGTGTTCGAAACCCTGCAGATGAGCCAACTGCGCGGCTACAAGACCGGCGGCACCATCCACGTGGTGGTCAACAACCAGGTGGGCTTCACCACCGCGCCGAGTGAGTCCCGCAGTTCCACCTACAGCACAGACGTCGCCAAGGCCATCTCGGCTCCCGTGCTGCACGTCAACGGGGACGACCCCGACTCGTGCATCCGGGCCGCACGGGTGGCATTCGACTACCGCCAGCGCTACCACAAGGACGTCGTCATCGACCTCGTCTGCTACCGGCGTCGCGGCCACAACGAGGGCGACGACCCGAGCTTCACGCAGCCGAACATGTACGACCTCATCGAGCAGAAGCGTTCGACACGTCGTCTGTACACCGAGTCGCTGATCGGCCGCGGCGACATCTCGATGGCCGACGCCGAGGATGTCATGAACCGCTTCCGCGAGCGGCTCGAGAACGTGTTCCGCGAAGTGCGCGACACCAGCGAAGTGGACGACGACTACCGCCGGGTGCCCTACTACCCCACCAAGCCCGACGCGCGCCTCACGGAGATCACGCAGGACATGCTGCAGTCCATCGCGGGCGTGCACACCCAGTTCCCGGACGGGTTCAGCGTGCATCCCAAGGTCATGCCCCAGCTGGAACGCCGCGCCAAGGCCATCCTCGAGGGGCCGATCGACTGGGCGACCGCGGAGATGATCGCCATCGGTTCGCTGCTCATGGAGCGACGCCCGGTGCGGCTCGCGGGCCAGGACACCCGCCGCGGCACGTTCTCGCAGCGCTTCGCGGCCATCGTGGACAGGTCCACCAACGAGGCGTGGGTCCCGCTCAAGCACCTCACCGAGGACCAGGGCAGCTTCGACGTGTACGACTCGCTGCTCAGCGAGTACGCCGCGCTCGGCTTCGAGTACGGCTACTCGGTGGCCCGGCCCGACGCACTGGTCCTGTGGGAGGCGCAGTTCGGCGACTTCGTCAACGGTGCCCAGATCATCTCGGACGAGTTCGTCGCGGCGGGCAACGCGAAGTGGACCCAGAAGTCCGGCGTCGTGCTGCTGCTGCCCCACGGTTACGAGGGCCAGGGGCCAGACCACAGCTCGTGCCGCATCGAACGCTGGCTCCAGCTGTGCGCCGAGAACGCCCTGGCCGTGTGCCAGCCGTCGACCCCGGCGAGCTACTTCCACCTGCTGCGCCAGCACGCGTACGTCAACTACCACCGGCCGGTCGTCATCGCGACCCCGAAGTCGATGCTGCGCAACAAGCAGGCGTCGTCCATGCCGGGCGACTTCACCTCGGGCCAGTGGCACCCCGTGCTGGACGATCCGACCATCGAGGACTCCTCGGCCGTCGAACGGCTGATCCTCTGCTCCGGCAAGGTGCGCTGGGACCTCGCGGCCCGGCGGGAGAAGATGGGGCTGACCGGCAAGGTGGCGATCGTGGCCCTCGAGCGCCTCTACCCGCTGCCCACCGAGGAACTGGTGAAGGCGCTGCGCCGCTACGCGCACGTCACCGACGTGCGCTTCGTGCAGGACGAGCCGGAGAATCAGGGCGCATGGCTCTTCATGTCGGCGCAGCTCCCCGCGGACGTCAAGCGTCATTACCCGGAGTACGACCTCAACATGAAGCTCGTCTCCCGACCCTGGTCGTCCGCGCCGTCGGTGGGGTCGCTCAAGGTTCACAAGACCCAGGAGGAGGAACTCCTCGACGCGGCGCTAGGCTGACGGCCGTGTACTTCACGGACCGTGGGCTCGAGGAGCTCGTCGACCGGCGAGGCCACGAGGAGATCAGCTTCGAGTGGCTCGCGGAACAGTTGCGCACATTTGTCGACCTGAACCCTGAGTTCGAGACCCCGGTCGAGCGGCTTGCCTCCTGGCTGGCCCGCCTCGACGATGAGGAGGACTGAATGCCCGATCTGACAGCTCTCACCGAGCGCTACAGGCGCGCCACCGGCACCGAGCCCGATGGGCTGTGGTTCGCCCCGGGCCGGGTCAACCTGATCGGTGAGCACACCGACTACAACGACGGTTTCGTGCTGCCGTTCGCCCTGGACCGGAAGGCGGTGATCGCCGCGGGTCGCCGCGACGACTCCGCCCTGGTGATGGTGTCGCTCGAACTCGACGACGAGGTGACCATGGACCTGGCCGACCTCGCACCGGGCAGCGGCGGCTGGGCCGCGTACCTCGCCGGGGTCGTGTGGGCCCTGAGGCAGGCCGGCCACCAGGTCGGGGGGACGACGATCGTCATGTCGTCCGACGTGCCGCTCGGAGCCGGGCTGTCGAGTTCAGCGGCCATCGAGTGCGCGGCGGTCGCGGCGCTCACCGACCTGTACTCCCTCGACATCCCCAAGATGGACCGGGCGAAGCTCGCCCGCGTGGCGGAGAACGCCTACGTCGGGGCGCCGACGGGCCTGCTCGACCAGGCTGCCAGCACGCTGTGTGAGGCCGACGCGGGCCTCTTCCTGGACTGCCGCACGCTGGAGGCCCAGCAGGTTCCGCTGCCGATGGCCGAACAGGGTTTCGAGATCCTGGTGCTCGACACCAAGACCCCGCACAGCCATGTCGACGGCGAGTACGGGGCCCGCCGGGCGTCCTGCGAGGAGGCCGCCGCGGTGCTCGGGGTGCCGGCCCTGCGCGACGTGACCGATCTCGACGACGCCCTCGGGCAACTCGCCGACGAGACGCACCGCAAGCGCGTGCGCCATGTCGTCACCGAGAACCAGCGGGTCCTTGAGGCATTCGAACTGGCCAAGGCCGGGAACCTGGCCGCCCTGGCACCACTGCTGGACGCGTCCCACGTGTCGATGCGCGACGACTACGAGATCACGGTCCCCACCGTCGATCTGGCGGTCGAGACGGCCCGGTCCGCCGGCGCCCTCGGCGCCCGGATGACCGGCGGCGGCTTCGGCGGCTGCATCATCGCGCTCACCCGCGCGGGCGAGGCGGACCGGATCGGTCAGGAAGTCGCGGCCGCCTTCGCGGCCGCCGGCTATGGCGCTCCCGAGTGGTTCTCCGCGACCCCGGCCCCTGGCGCCGGCCGGCTGGACCCGACGGGCGCCTGAGCGACCTCAGACGGGATCGAGCCTGTCGAGCTCGCGGCGGCCCACCGCCAGCACGGAGGTGGCGACCGCGGCGAGCACGAACGGCGCGACGATGAGCGACCCGATGAACTGGGCGCGGTCGTCGGTGGTGAGGAAGCTGCCGACGACCATGAGGTGCAGCAGCGACGCGGCCACCACCAGGCCCAGTGCCCAGGACTGGCGGCGCACCACGGCCCAGGCGATGCCGATCAGCATCGCCCCGTAGCCGACGAGGACGGCGGCCACCCCCTGCCCGAACGTCTTCGAGTTCGCGATGAGGGTGCCGACACCGATTCCCGTGATGGCGAGCCCCGTCAGGGCTGTCAGGATGACCGGGACGGCGAGCAGCGGGCGGCGAAGAACGGAGGGCACCCGCGTAGACTGCCTCACTCCAGCACGAAATCCCAGCCCGTTCCGCGGTTTGCCCACGCATGAGGCCCCCCTATTGCCTATCGTGAGGAACGCGGGTAGCCTGCTTGAGCTTGTCCGCTGCAGGCCTTCCCCGATTCCGACCAGAAGGAGCTCAACTATGGATTGGCGCCACAAGAGTGCCTGCCTCACCGAGGATCCGGAGTTGTTCTTCCCTGTTGGCAATACGGGCCCCGCGCTGGCCCAGATCGAGGAGGCCAAGAAGGTCTGCCAGCGCTGCGTGGTGCGTGAACAGTGCCTGTCGTGGGCGCTCGAGGCCGGCCAGGACCACGGCGTCTGGGGCGGGCTGAGCGAGGACGAGCGCCGCGCCATCAAGCGCCGGGCCGCCCGCTCGCGTCTGCGCAACTCCTGACGCTCCTTTGACGGTTCCGCCGCCCCGCACCACAACCGGTACGACACTGGGAGGGTGAACAGGCGCACCGCCGCCGCCCTTGCGGCAGCCCCGAGGGAACACTTCCTCCCGCCCGACCGGCGGCCCCTGGCAGACATGGATGCCCCGATCAGCATCGGCTTCGGGGCCACCAACTCGCAGCCCTCCACCGTGGCGTACATGTTGGACCTCCTCGACCCGCAGCCCGGCGACCGGGTCCTCGACGTCGGCAGCGGATCCGGATGGACCACTGCGCTCCTTGCCGAACTGGTGGGTCCTGAGGGATCGGTCACGGGCGTCGAGATCGTGGGCGGGCTCGTCGAGATGGGCCGCGCGAACCTGGCGGAACGCTGGCCGTGGGCGAGGATCATCCCCGCCCTCCAGGACCGGCTCGGACTCCCGGACAGCGGACCCTACGAACGCATCCTCGTCTCGGCCGACGGCGGCCGGGTTCCTCAGGAGTTGGAGGCCCAACTGGCAGACGGGGGCCGCATGGTGCTGCCCGCCGGCCAGGAGATGATGGTCGTCGACCTGTCCGGCGGCGTGCCGGTCAGGCGCCCGGCCGCGGGGCTGTTCAGCTTCGTGCCGCTGCGCTGACCCTGATCAGTGGGCCACGCGCGGTACGCGCAGCGCGACGGTCGCGATCGCGCCCGGCCCGTCCTCGCGGTTCTCGATGTTGAGGGTCCCGTTCAGGTCCTTGATGAGGGTCGAGATGATCGACAGGCCGAGCGAGGTCTGGTTGCCGAGGACGAAGTCCGAGGGGAGGCCGTGCCCCTGATCCGCTATTCGGATGGTGAGCAGATCCCCGTCACGTTCGGGCAGCACCTCGACGTTGCCCGATGCGCTGTCCATGCCGTGTTCGATGGCGTTCTGGCACAGCTCCGTCACCACCATGGACAGCGAGGTGGCCATCGCCGCCGGCACCACACCGAACGTGCCGCGTCGGCGCGCCTTGACCGTGCCGTGGGACGCCGCCAGATCGCCGACCATCGTGAGGATCTTGTCGCACACGTCGTCGAAGGCGACCTCCTCCCCCAAGCTGTAGCTGAGCGTCTCGTGCACCATCGCGATGGACGACACCCGGCGCATCGCGTCCCGCAATGCCTCCTTGCCCTCGGGCGACTCGAGCCGCCGTGACTGCATCCGCAGCAGCGCCGCGACCGTCTGCAGGTTGTTCTTGACCCGGTGGTGGATCTCGCGGATGGTCGCGTCCTTGGTGACCAGCATCCGGTCGCGACGGCGGAGGTCCGTCGTGTCGCGGCAGAGCACCAGCATCCCGGCCGACGTGTACTCCAGCCAGAGCGGCAGCAGCACGAACCTCATCGAAGCCCCGCCGTTCTCGACATCGAACTCCAAAGTCAGACGGCCATCGAGATCGGCCTCGAGGGTCTGACCCATCGACTCGACGCCGGCGCGCAACTCGCGCGTCAGGTCCCGGAAGTGCTCGCCCTCGATGTCGCCGGCCGCCCCCAGGCGCCGGAAGCCCGTGACCGCGTTCGGGCTGGCGTAGGAGATGGTGCCGTCCGGCTGGACGCGGACAACGCCGTCGGCCGGGGTCGGTGCCAGCGCCTTGTCCGAAGGTGTGACCAGGGGGAACTCCCCGCGCATCAGCATCTGGGTGAGGATCTCGGCGCCCTCGAGGAAGTTCTCCTCCAGCGCGCCCGTGGCGCGCATGCCCATCTGGTTGGTGTGCCGCTCGATGACGGCGATGGGGCGGCCGTGCCGCAGCACCGGGATGGCCCACACGTCGACGGGGATGCCCGCCCCCAGTTCGTTGTCGGATGTCTCGGCGATCTCGTGAGTCATGAACGCGACCGTGACCTGCCGATCGGGCTCGAACTCGATGACGTCGCCGAGGATGTCCTCCTCGAGCGCCGTCGGGCCCGTCACCGGCCGTACCTGGGCAGTGCAGACGAACCTGTCCCCCTCCTCCGAGGCGGGCTTCCACAGCACCAGGTCCGAGAAACTCAGATCCGCCAGGATCTGCCACTGGGAGACGAAGGCGTCCAGCCACTCGTCGTCGGTCATCCGGGCCACGTCGCGTCTCACGTGGCCAAGCTTGCCACGGAACGCTTTGGCATGCTCGGGCCGGAATCTGGCACAATGTGGTGTCCTGCAGCCACTGAAACGACGAGGAGACCCTCATGGGTAAGACCGGACGCAAGCGCCGCGCGCGCCGCAAGAACAAGGCCAACCACGGCAAGCGCCCCAACAGCTGAGCCTTGAGCGCAATTCAGCCCCCGCGGAGTATCTGCGGGGGCTGTGTCGTTTCCTGGCTCAGTGACGGCTGGAGATGCGCATCGCCCGGACACGCGCCGCCAGCGTCGCGGGAGCCGAGGGCTCGGGCTGGCTGCGCTGGATCATCTCCGTGATCGTCGATTCGATCTCGAAGTTCTCCATACATCGCTCACACGCGTGCAGGTGCAGCCTGATGATGTCGGCGTCCCGTTCGACCAGCTCGTTGCGGAGGAACGCGTGCACTCGGGAGAGGGCCTGCACGCACTCGTCCATCTCGTCGTGCTCCTGCGAGTACATTTCCGGATCGTTCATCACCGGCCCCCCTGCCTTCGTCCGATGCCGTTCTCCCTGGCGTAGTCGGCCAACAGGTCGCGCAGCTGGGCGCGCCCGCGGTTGAGCCGGCTCATCACGGTCCCGATGGGGGTGCCCATGATCTCGGCGATCTCCTTGTAGGAGAAGCCCTCGATGTCGCTGAGGAGCACGGCCATACGGAAATTCTCCGGCAGCTTGGCGATCGCCTCGGCGACGGCACCGTCCGGTGTCTGGTCGAGTGCCTCCATCTCGGCGCTGCGCAGGCCCGCCGAGTCGTGGGACGCGGCGCGTGCCAGCTGCCAGTCGCTGACCTCCTCGTCGCCGCTGGTCTGCGGGGAGCGCTGGGCCTTGCGGTACACGTTGATGTACGTGTTCGTGAGGATGCGGTACAGCCAGGCCTTGAGGTTGGTCCCCGGCGTGAACGTGTGCCGCGACGAGAAGGCCTTCGCGTAGGTCTCCTGCACGATGTCCTCGGCGTCGGCCGGGTTGCGGGTCATCCGCATGGCGGCCGCGTACAGCCGGTCGAGATGACTCAACGCCTCCTCCTCGAACGCCTGCGCGGCGTCGAGGTCGTCGGCTTCGGGGGCCGCGGTGTGCTCGGAACTGTCCATCAGCGCACACAATAGCGCCCGCGCCACAATGGCCTCGGCCGTGGCCACGACAGGTGGCACGACTCCGAGACCACGCGAGGTGGTCGCAGCACAACTGGTCATGCCGGGGTCAACGCCGGCAACGTCCGGTCTATTCCCGGTGCGGGGCGGACCGCGTCAGGCCACTGGGGCGATGAGCTCCGGCCCGTCGTTGCCGACGGTGCTGACGGCCCGCGACACCTTGACCGGACTCAGGCCGGGCGGCGTCACGAGCATCCCGACCGCCGCCTCGCCGTCGGTGAGGCCGGGGTCGAGCCAGTCCGACCAGCGCTCGCGCGGCACGGTCATGGGCATCCGGTCGTGCACCCAGCCGAGGTCGTCGGCGGCGTCGGTGGTGATGATCGTCGTGGACGCCAGCCAGCCGTCGGGGCCGCGCCAGAACTCGTAGAGCCCGGCCATGACGAACAGGTCCGCGGCGCCGCGCAGGAAGTACGGCTGTTTGACGGGCCGGGCGCTTCCGGGGCGTTCCTCGGGGCGCCACTCGTAGTACCCGAGTGCCGGCAGCAGGCACCGCCTCGTCGACGCCGCCTTGCGGTAGGCGGGCTTCTGCGTCACGGTCTCGACGCGGGCGTTGATCATGGTCGCCCCGGGTGCCTTCGCCCAGCTCGGCACCAGCCCCCAGCGCAGGGGCACGAGCTTGCGGGTGATCCCGCCGTCGCGTTCGCGTTCCAGCACGGCCGGAACCTCATCGGTGGGAGCGATGTTGTAGCGCGGGGCGCAGACCTGGGGCATCTCCTCGGCCATGAAGGAGATGTCGAACTCCTCCACGAGCTCATCGGGGGAAGCCGTTGCGGCATACCGTCCACACATGCCTCAAGCCTAGTAGGCTGGCGATATGAGTCTGCTGCGCTTCGTTGCCCGGGGTCTGTTCGCCACGTACTTCATCGCCGAAGGGGTCAAGGCCGCGTCCAAGCCGGCCGAGCTGGCACCGGACGCCGAGAGGTACGTGTCCAGTGTCACCCCCATGGTGCAGCGGGTGCTGCCCGCGGACATCGCCGTCTACGTGCCTGAGAAGGCCGAGACGTGGGTCCGCATGGCCGGGATCGCCCAGGTTGCCGGCGGCGCCATGTACGCCACCGGGCTCGGTCGACGGCTGGGCGCGCTGCTGATCGCAAAGGCGTCGGTGCTCAACCTGGCCATGGCGCTGCCGGACAAGGGTGCCCCGAAGGCCACCAAGCAGGCCGCCCGGCCCGACGTGCTGCGCAGCGCAGCCCTGCTGGGCGCCGCCGTGATCGCCACGCAGGACACCGAAGGCAAGCCGAGCATGGCCTGGCGCGCAGAGCAGGCCGCCAAGGAGGCGGAGCGCAAAGCCGTCGCGGCGGGCGAGGACGCGACGCGTTCGGCGAAGAAGGCCGCGGCCAAAGCGGAGAAGGAAGGCAAGAAGCTGGCGAAGAAGGCGCGCCGCTCCGCCAAGGACCTGAACCGGAAAATCGAATCCGCCGTCGGCTGATGTCCCATCCTCTCCCCTTCGCCCCCGCACCTGTCGAGGGCGAGCAGATCGTTCCCGGCTCGAAGTCGGAGACCAACCGTGCTCTGGTTCTGGCAGCCCTTGCCGACGGGCCCAGCGAACTCTCCGGGACCCTCGAGTCGCGCGACTCGGCGCTGATGATCGGCGCACTGCGCAAGATGGGGGTGCGGATCGAGGAGTCCGGCGGTGTGCTGAAGGTCACGCCCCCTGAGCGACTCCACGGGGCGCAGGAGATCGACTGCGGGCTGGCCGGCACGGTGATGAGATTCGTGCCTCCGTTGGGTCTGGTCGCCGACGGCCCCTCGTCGTTCTTCGGCGACCCTCACGCCAGTGAGCGCCCCATGCGCCCGCTGCTCGATGGGTTGCGCCAACTCGGTGCCCAGGTGAGCGCCGACGAGCTCCCCTTCACCGTGACGCCGCCGGTGACCCCGCACAGCACGGCCAACATCGACGCCTCATCATCCAGCCAGTTCGTCTCGGGCCTGCTGCTCGTCGGTGCGAGGCTGCCCACGGGGCTCACGCTGCGCCACACCGGGGACCGGTTGCCGTCGCGGCCGCACATCGAGATGACCATGTCCATGCTCCGCGAGGTGGGCGTGTCCGTCGCCGAGCAGGACAGCACCACGTGGCAGGTCTCCCCTGGGCGCATCGCCGCCCGGAACGCCACCATCGAGCCCGACCTCACCAACGCGGCCGTGTTCCTCGCAGCAGCCGCCGTGACGGGTGGCCGGGTGACGGTCCCCGGCTGGCCGTCGCGGAGCCTTCAGCCTGGCGGGCTGTTCCTGGACATCGTCGAGCGGATGGGCGCGACGGTCCAGCGCAGCGCGCACAGCGTTACCGTCGCCGGCGGGAGCCTCTCCGGCATCGACGTCGACCTCACCTCCGCCTCTGAGCTGACGCCGGTCGTCGCCGCCCTGGGTGCCCTCGCCGAGGGACCGACCGTCATCCGCGGCGTCGCGCACATCCGCGGCCACGAGACCGACCGGCTCGCGGCGCTCGTCGCCGAGTTGCGTCGCCTTGGGGGCGAAGCCGAGGAGACCGACGACGGGCTCCGGATCGTCGGAGGGGGCGACCTGCGTCCCGCCGTCCTCAACAGCTACGCGGATCACCGGATGGTCCACTTCGCGGCCCTGCTCGCCCTGCGCGTCCGGGGCATCGGAGTCACGGACCTGGAGTGCGTGTCGAAGACGATGCCCACTTTCGCCCGCGACTGGGCGGGACTCGTCGGCCGGTGAGGCGCCAGTGAAGTCCCTCCGCGAGGACGACCACAGCGGGTTCGACCGGCCGCGCCGGCGTACCCGTCCCCGCACGAAGGAGCGCCCCGACTACTCCGCGCTGCCCGAGGCGCGCGTCATCTCGATCGATCGCGGCCGCTACCGGTGCGTCGTCGACGGGCAACCCGTCACCGCCGTGCGCGGGCGGCTGATCGAACGCAAGGGTGTCCTGGTCGGCGACCGGGTCAAGCTGGACGGGGACACCTCCGGCGATGAGGGAACGCTGGCCCGCGTCGTGGAGGTGCTGGAGCGCACCACCATGCTGCGGCGCTCGGCCGACGACGCCGACTCGTTCGAGCGGCCCATCGTCGCGAACGCCGACCAGTTGTTCATCGTCACGGCGCTCGCCGATCCACCGCCCCGGATGGGGATGATCGACCGCATCCTCGTCGCCGCGTTCGATGCCCGGATCGAGCCGGTGCTCTGCCTGACGAAGGCGGACCTGGCGAGCCCCGACGAGCTCCGCGCGGCCTACGAACCGCTCGGCGTGCCGATCCTCGTATCGGATCCGGAGTCGGACCTCACCGGGGTCCGTGACGCCCTACGCGACCGGATCACGGTCTTCGTCGGGCACTCCGGCGTCGGGAAGTCCACCCTCGTCAACCGGCTCATTCCGGGCGCCGGGCGCGCCACCGGCGAGGTGAGCGAGCTGACCGGCAAGGGCAGGCACACCTCCACCTCCGCCATCGCCATGGAGCTGCCCGGAGGCGGATGGATCATCGACACACCCGGCGTACGGTCGTTCGGCATCAGCCACGTCCAGCCCGCGTCGATCATCGGGGCGTTCCCCGACCTGGACGAGTTCGCCGCGGACTGCCCCCGCGGCTGCCGCCACGAGCAGGGAGCCATCGACTGCGCCCTGGACGACGCCGTAGCCGAGGGACGTCTGGCGCCCGAGCGGCTGGCATCGTTCCGCCGCATGGGCGGGGCATATGCCTGAGGCTTCGTCCGGGCGGTAGGTTGTGCCCATGGCTGTCACCAAGGACCTCACCGACGACCTGCGCCTGGCACACCTCATGGCGGACGACGCCGACTCATTGACGATGAGCCGCTTCAAGGCCCACGACCTGAGGTCCAGCAGCAAACCCGATAACACGCCCGTGACGGAGGCCGACACCGCCGTCGAGGAGTCCATCCGGCGCACACTCGCGCGGACCCGGCCGCGGGACGCGATCCACGGCGAGGAGTTCAGCGACACCGGCTCGTCGTCGAGGCGCTGGATCATCGATCCCATCGACGGGACGAAGAACTACCTGCGGGGCGTTCCGGTGTGGGCGACGCTGATCGCACTGGAGGTCGACGGCCGGATCGCCGCCTCCGTCGTGTCCGCCCCCGCCCTCAACCGCCGCTGGTGGGCCACCGAGGGCGGCGGCGCGTACACGGGCCGCTCGATCCTCAACGCCACCGAGATGCGGGTCAGCAAGGTGGCGGACGTCGCGGACTCGTCGCTGTCATACTCGGACATCGCCGAGTGGGTGGAGACGGGCCGCGGCCAGGGGTTCATCGACCTCATGCGTGACTCGTGGCGCACCCGTGCATACGGCGACTTCTGGAGCTACATGCTGGTCGCGGAGGGCAGCGTCGACGTGGCCTGTGAGCCGGACCTGGAGCTGTACGACATGGCGGCGCTGGACGTGATCGTCCGCGAGGCCGGTGGCCGGTTCACAAACCTCGACGGCGTCGACGGCGTGCAGGGCCCGGGGGCCCTGGCCACCAACGGGCTGCTGCACGACGCGGTCCTGCGCTACGTAGGTTCCCAGCCCACCGCCTGAGCCACTCCCCCACGGACCCGCCCGACGCCAGCCGCCCCTCCCCTCGACACCCGGGCTTGGACACAGCTGGGCGGTAGAGCGGCGGGCGGTTTCGACGCGACGGGCGCTCCGCGCCGGTCGGCTCAACCCACGGCGACGCGGGGACGAGGCGTCAGAGGACGCGGACGCGCACCGTCTCGTCCAGGGCCTCCAGCTCGGCCAGCAGGCCGTCGTAGCGCTCCCCCGACACGTCGGTGACGACGTAGCCGAGCTGGCCGCGCGTCGCCAGCGTCTGCGACCCGACGTTCATGTTGTGCGTGGCGAACAGCTGGTTCAGCCGCGCCAGGACTCCGGGCACGTTGTGGTGCAGGTGGACGATGCGCGCGTTGTCGGTGGGTGCGGCAGGCACCTCGGGCAGGTTGACGCTCATCGAGGTCGAGCCGAGGTTCTCGTAGTCGATCATCTTCCCGGCGACGAAGCGACCGATGTCGACCTGCGCCTCCTGGGTCGAGCCGCCGACGTGCGGCGTGAGGATGACGTTGCTGAGCCCCTGCAGCTTCGACACGAACGGCTCGTCCTTCGCCTTCGGCTCGCTCGGGTAGACGTCGATGGCGGCGCCGGCGACGTGCCCGGAGACAAGGTTGTCGTAGAGCGCGTCGAGGTCCACGACGTGGCCGCGGCACAGGTTGAGGAAGAGGGCGCGTGGGCGCATCATCGCGAACTGCTCGGCGCCGAACATCCCCTTGTTCTCGGGGCGCCCGTCGACGTGCAGGGACACGGTCTCGGCCTCGGCGAGCAGTTCCTCAAGGCTGTCGACGCGCCGCGCGTTGCCGAGCGCCAGCCGGTCGACGACGTCGTAGAAGATCACCCGCATGCCCATGGCCTCGGCGACGACCGACAGCTGCGAGCCGATGTTGCCGTAGCCGACGAGGCCCAGCGTCCGGCCGCGGACCTCGTGGGAGCCGACGGCCGACTTGTCCCACACGCCGGCGTGCATGTCGCGGTTGCGGTCCGTGAGCCGGCGGGCCATCGCGATGATCTCCGCGATGGCGAGTTCGACCACCGAGCGGGTGTTGGAGTACGGCGCGTTGAACACCGCCACGCCCTTCTCGGTGGCGGCGTCGAGGTCGATCTGGTTGGTGCCGATGCAGAAGGCCCCGACGGCCCTCAGCCCGGGCGCGGACTCGAGAACCTTCGCCGTGACGTGCGTGCGCGATCGGATCCCCAAGTAGTCGACGCCGTCGAGTGCGGCGATCAGATCGCGCTCGGCGAGCGCGCCGGGGCGGGTCTCGACCTCGTAGCCCTTGGCTTCGAGGGTCTTGACGGCATCGGCGTGGATGTTCTCAAGTAGCAGTGCCTTCACGGACCGCATTCTAGGGCCGCGACGCCGAAGGCTCATCACCGGTCCGCTCGGGGCGAACCCGCGTCACAGCGACAACGTGGCGTCGATGAGTTCCGCGGTGTACGGATGCTGGGGATGCTCCAGGACCTCGGCGACGCTCCCCTGCTCGACGATGGCGCCCTCGTTGACGACGACGACCCGCTCGCAGAGGTGCCGGACGACGGCGAGGTCGTGGGACACCAGCACGAGGGCGAGCGATCGCTCGCGGACCTCGGCGGCGAGGAGGTTGAGCACCTGTGCGCGCACCGACACGTCGAGTGCCGACACCGGCTCGTCCGCCACCAGGAGGTCCGGATCGCTGATGAGCGCACGAGCCATGGCCACGCGTTGCCGCTGCCCGCCGGACAGCTCGTGCGGGAACCGGTCCATCATCTCGGGGCCGATCCCGACGCTGCCCAGGGCTTCCGCCACCGCCTCGTCCCGCCGCCCGGACACCGCGATGCGGCCGGCCAGCACCGGCGAGCGTAGTGGCTCGCCGACGATGTCCCGCAGCCTCATCCGGGGGTTGAGCGACGAGTTCGGATCCTGGAACACCATCGACGCCGACGCGCGCAGGAAGCCCCTTCGCCGCTCCGGCAGGTCGACGATGGACCGCCCGTGCACGAGCACATCGCCCGCCGACGGCGCCTGGAGTCCCAGCATGAGCCGGGCCATCGTCGTCTTCCCGGATCCCGAGCCGCCGACGATCCCGACGCGCTCCCCCTTGTCGACGGCGAAGTCGACGTCGCGCAAGGCGACGAATGGGTGGCCGGCGCGACGGTAGGTGACCTCGGCGCCGCGGAGTTCGACGAGAGTCATGTCGCGGCTCCCGGGTAGTAGTCGGCGACGCTCGGAAGCGGCTCCCCCGGCGCGACGCGGTCGACTCTCGCCGACGCGATGAGGCCCTTGGTGTACGGGTGCTGCGGCTCGGCGATGACGTCCTCGATGTCCCCTTCCTCCACGATCTCCCCCTCAAGCATGACGGCGACCCGTCGGCACACCTGGCGGACCACCGCGAGGTCGTGGGACACGAAGATCGCGGCGCGGTCCGCCAACTGCTCCGCGAGGAGGGCGAGGATCTGGCGTTGAACGAGCACGTCGAGCGCGGTCGTCGGTTCGTCGCACAGCACCAGTCCCGGCTGGTTGGCCAGCGCCATGGCGATGAGGGCACGCTGCCGCTGCCCGCCGGACAGCTCGTGCGGGAACGAGTCGGCGATCCGCTGAGGTTCGGAGATGCCCACCCTCCCGAGCCAGTCGAGCACCTCATCGTGGATCCCGCCGCGCTTCTCGCCGTGGTGGAGGGCGACGACCTCGCCGACCTGCCTGCCGACGCGCATCGTCGGATCGAGCGCCGTCATGGGCTCCTGGAAGATCATGGAGACCTCGTCGCCGCGGAGCCGCTTCATGTCCCGTTCGGGCAGACCGACGAGTTCCCGGCCGGCCAGCCTGATGGAGCCAGCCACGTGCGCGTGCTGCGGCAGGAGCCCCATCACGGCCAGGGCGGTCACCGACTTGCCGGAGCCGGATTGGCCGATGATGCCGAGGCGGTCGCGCTCGCCGACGCTGAGGCTGATGCCCCGCACGGCCGGGCGGTGGTGCCGGCCGAAGGAGATGTGCAGGTCGGTGATCTCGAGGTAGCTCATCGGATCTCCCTCAGCCGGGGGTCCAGCAGGTCCCGCAGGCCGTCGCCGAGCAGGTTGAAGCCGAGGGTGGCGACGGCGATCGCGAGTCCCGGCCACAGGGCCAGTTGGGGGGCGCTGAACACGTAGGTCTGTGCCTCCCTGAGCATCCGCCCCCATGTCGGGGTCTCGGGCCCTGATCCGAGCCCCAGGTACGACAGGCCGGCCTCGGCGAGGATCGCGAGCCCGACGCTGACGCTTAGTTGCACCCCGACGGCCGGGGCGATGTTGGGCAGCACGTGCCGGGCGGCCACCGCTGTGCGGGGGGTGCCGCTGACCCGTGCGGCCTCGATGTAGCCCTGGCTCATCACCTGCAGGGTGGCGGCGCGGGCGATCCGGACGAAGGCGGGGATCGACGCCAGGGCGATCGCCATCGTCGCGGTCCACGTCGAACCGCCGAGGGCGGCCGCGAAGAGGATGGCCAGGAGCAGCGCCGGGAAGCCGTAGAGGATGTCCGACAACCGCGCCGGGATCTCGCCGACCCAGCCGCGCACCATGCCGGAGAAGATGCCGACGGGTACGCCCACGACGGCGGCGGCCACGACGGAGCCGATCCCGATCAACAGGCAGATCCTGGCCCCGCTGAGCAGGCGCGAGAAGATATCGCCACCGAGGCCGTCGGTGCCGAGCCAGTGCTCGGCGCTGGGCGGCTGCAGCCCGGGGCCGACGACCGCGTCGGGCGGGTAGGGGGTCCAGAAGGTGCCGACGACGGCCATCGCGACGATGACGCCGATGAGACCGGCGCCGAGGTATAGGGTCACGTGTCTCATCGGTCGTCACCCACCCGGCGCAGCCGTGGGTCGATGAGCTGGTACGCGACGTCGACGAGGAAGTTGATTGCGAGCACGGCCCAGACGAGTAGCAGAACGATCGCCTGGACGACGCCGAGGTCGCGCTGGGAGACGGCGAGCAGCAGCGACGAGCCCAGGCCGGGGAGGGCGAACACCTGCTCGATGATGATGGCGCCCACGAGGAGCGTGGCGAGCTGCAGCCCGATGACGGTGAGCAGCGAGATGCCGGTGTTGCGGAGCCCGTGGCGCATGAGAGCTCCGGTACGCGACCAGCCGACGGCCCGTGCGGTGCGGAAGTAGTCCTCGTGCAGCACCTCGATCACCGATCCGCGGACGTATCTGGAGATGATGCTGGCCTGGACGATGGCCAGCGACGTGACCGGCAGCACCAGGTGCGCGAGCCACTGGCCGACGGATTCCTGCGGGGTGACGTAGCCGCCGGCCGGCAGCCACTGCAGGTTGACGGCGAAGATCACGACGAGCCAGATGCCGGCCCAGAAGGCAGGCACCGCGAGTCCGATCTGGCTGAGCGCGGACACGGCCACGCCGTCGGCGTGCCGGCGCCGGACCGCCGCGTAGGCACCGGCCGGGAGGGCGATGAGGACGGCCACGATCATGCCGAACAGGATGAGCCAGGCCGACACGGCCAGGCGGGAGGCGATCAGCGGGGCGATCGGTTTGCCGGTGATGTAGGACTCGCCGAAGTCGAACCGGAGCGCTCCCCAGATCCACTCCATGTAGCGGACGAGGAAGGGCTGGTCGAGGCCGAGTTCGGCGCGGAGCCGGGCCGCCTCCCCCGGCGTGGCGTTGGTGCCGAGCATGACCTGCGCGACGTCGCCGGGCAGCGCGTTGGTGGCTGCGAAGATCAGCAGCGACGCGAGCAGCAGGCTCGCGAGCAGCCAGGCCGCCCGCTCGCCCACCCGGCGGAGGGCCATGGGTTCAGCTCCTGGCGGCGATGGTGGTCAGGTCGAAGGACAGGCTGATCTGGTTGGCCTGGATGCCCGAGATGTCCGTGGTGGTGACGACGATGTTGGGCAGGAGGAACAGCCAGTCCGCGGCGGCGTCCTCGGCGAGGATCCGGGCCGCCTCCTGCAGCTTGGTCACCTGCTCCTCCCACGTGCCGGCGTCGGCTTCGGCGATGAGCCGCTGGAACCTGGGGTTGTCGTAGCCCCAGTAGTAGTCGGGGTTGGCGAAGGCGTCCAGGTCCCGCGGCTCCACGTGCGCGACGACGGTCATGTCGTAGTCGTGGTTGGTGAACACCAGCTCGAGCCAGCGGGCGGGGAACTCGAGTTCGTCGAGTTCGACGGTGATGCCCACCTCCTCCAGCTGGGCGGCGACGAACCTGCCCGACGGCGGGCCGTAGGGCAGGTTGGGCACCCGGAGCCGGAGCGTGAGCCCGTCGGCGTAGCCGGCCTCGGCGAGGAGGCGACGGGCCTCGTCCGGGTCGTAGGGGTAGGTGTCGGACAGGTCCTCGTACCAGGGGTCGGTGGGCGGCACCATGGAGCCGATGAGGGTGCCCTTGCCGCCCCAGACCGCGTCGACCAGGGCCTGCCGGTCGATGGCGTGGTTGATCGCCTGACCCACCTTGAGGTCCTGCAGTGCCTCGGTACGGTGGTTGAAGCCCAGGACGACCTCGCCGTCGGTGGTCCCCTCGTAGACCTTGAACCGGGACTCGTCGGCGAACTGCTCGATGGCCTGCGGAGTGGTGAGGTTGGAGATGATGTCGAGCTGACCCGCGAGCATCGCGGTGTTCATCGCGTTGGGGTCCGCGTAGTACCGGAAGGTGACTTCGTCGAAGCGCGCCGGCGTGCCCCAGTAGCCGTCGTTGGCCCGCAGTTCGATGGACGCGCCTTCATCCCAGGAGACGAACTCGTAGGGGCCGGATCCGGCGGGGCTGGTGTTGAGGTCGGCGTCGCCGGTGGGGTCGGCGACGATGCCGGCGGGACCGGTCATCTCGTACAGCCACCGGTTTGAGGCCTGGGTGAGGGTGACCTCGACTGTGTCGTCGCCGATGGCCTCGATGGCGTCGACGACGGCCCACTTGGCGCGGATCTGGTCGGTGGCCTCGTCGCTTCGGCTGCGCTCGAAGCTCGCGACGACGGCCGCGGCGGTGACGTCGGTGCCGGAGGCGAAGCGGGCACCGTGGTCGAGGGTGAACGTGTAGACCGTGTTGTCCTGGGAGGTGGTCCATTCGCTGGCCAGCAGCGGACGGATGTTGCCGTCGCCGTCGAGCTTGACGAGCGTCTCGTAGACGTTGTAGAGCAGCACGAACGGCGTCCCCGCGCCGGATACCGTGATCATGTCGAGGCCGGCCGGCTCGCCGGTGGCTCCGATCTCGAGCGTGCTCGCCCCGGTGTCCTGCTCGAGCGGCTGGGTGCAGGCCCCGAGCAGGGTGGACAGCAGCAGGGCGGCAACGATCCCCAGGGTGCGGGCACGGCGCATGGAACAGTTTCCCTTCAGGACCTTTTCGACAGCGGGCCCGAGTCTACCCGCACGGGGCCGCGGCGCGGCGACACGCTTGGCGGGCGACGCTATGCCCCGGGGCAGGGCAGGATGGGCGCCATGGCGGACGACGACGGCCACGGCTTCCTTCACGACACGGGCAAGGCCCTGCAGAAGGCGTCGATCCGTGCCTTCGACGTCTCGGAGGAGACGGCGCGGCGCGGGTGGCGTTCCCAGCAGCGGCGGGTCAGCCGGTGGCGGTCGCGGCTGTTCATGATCGTGCAGATCTCCATCGCCGCCGGCCTGTCGTGGTGGGTCGCGCACGACGTCCTGGGGCACTCCGAGCCGTTCCTCGCCACGGTCGCGGCGATCATCTGCCTGGGTTTCTCGTTCGGCCAGCGGCTGGCGCGGGTGGCCGAGGTGGCCGTCGGCGTCACGGTGGGCGTCTTCCTCGGCGACCTGTTCATGGAGTTCTTCGGCACCGGGCTCTGGCAGATCATGGTCGCGGTGGCCGTTGCGATGTCGATCACGACGTGGCTGGGTGCCCGCACTCTGATGGTGACGCAGTCGGCCGTGCAGGCGGCCGCGGTGATGACGATCCTGCCGGGTGCCGACGTCGGGGTCACCCGTTGGCAGGACGCCCTGGTCGGCTGCAGCATCGCCCTGGTGATCGCGACGATCGCCCCCACCTCCCCCGTGGACCGCCCGCGTCTCATCGCCGCGAAGGTGCTGCACGAGGCGGCCTACTCGGTCAGGGCGATGGTGGAGGCCCTGCGCGCCAGGGACGCGGAGTCGGCGGAGCAGATCCTGGGACGGGCCAGGGCCACGGAGCGGGAGATGTCGGCCCTGCTGACGGCGACCTCCGAGGGCGTGTCGGTGGTGCGCAGTTCGCCGTTCCTGAGGCGCCATCGTGACGAGGCGATGCAGGTGGCCGATCTGGTGGTGCCGCTCGACCGGTTCATCCGGAATCTGCGGGTGCTGGCGAGGCGCACGGCGGTGGCGACCTGGCGCGACGAGGAGGTGCCGGGCGAATACCTGGAGATGTTGACCGAGTTGGCGCAGGTGATCGACGAGTGCGCCGCCGAACTGTTCGCCCGGCGCCTGCCGACGACGAAGCTCGGCATGCTGCACGACCTGGCAGGGAGAACGGCGCACGCACCGGTCCTGCCCCGGCTGTCCGCGACGGTGATCCTGGCCCAGATGAGGTCCATGCTGATCGATCTCATGGAACTCTGCGGGGAGGACTACACCGACGCCCGCGCCGCCGTCCCGGACATGGACTGAGACCGGGTCAGCCCTCGCGGGTCTCCAGGACGGGCGCCACGAGGACGCCTTCGCTGGGGGCCTCCGGGTCGGCGAGCCGGGCGAGGAGCAGGTCGAGGGCGATCCGGGCGACCTCGTCCACCGGCTGACGCACGCTGGGCAGGCCCATGGCGCGCGACACCGTCGTGTCGTCGAAGCCCACCACCGCCACGTCGGTCATCCCCTTGGCGCGGCGCACGGTCTCGGCGGCGACGGCGAGGGTGTCGGAGGCGCACACCGCGGCGGTCACGCCTCGTTCCAGGAGCTGTTCCATCGCCTCGGCCCCGGCCTCGAAGAGGTCGTCGCATTCGATGACGAGCCGGTCGGCGTCCGCCGCGCTCAGGCCCAACTCCTGCTCCCAGCCGGCCTTACGGTCGGCGCCCACGGGTGACCCGTCGGACCAGCCGATGAACCCGATGAGTTCGTGGCCGAGACCGACGAGGAAGCGCGTGGCCTCCGCTGCTCCCGCGCGCCCGTCGACGTCGACCCAGGCGCCGTGGTCCTCGCGCCCCCAGGGGCGCCCGAACGCGACGAACGGGATGTCGGCCGCCTGCAGCCTCTCGGGACGGTCGTCGTCGGTCCAGGTGTCGGTGATGATGCAGGCGTCGATGGCGAGGCTGCCGAGGAGTTCGGCGAGCCGCTCGACCTCCTCGACTCTCGTCAGTGCCGGGAACACGACCGTTCGGTAGCCCTTCCGGTCCGCCGCGACGACCATCTCACGCATGAACGAGTCCATGAAGGCGCCGGAGATCCCGTCGCGCATCGGGCTGAGCCTCATGCCCAGGGCCATCGCACGCTGGTTCCGTAGGGCCCGCGCGGCGGCGGAGGGTCGGTAGCCCGAGCGCTCGATGGCAGCCTCGACGCGGGCCCGGGTCTCGTCCCTCACGCGCTCGGGGAAGTTGATGACGTTCGAGATGGTCTGCCGCGACACCTTCAACTCGGCAGCCAGACTCGCGAGCGTGGGCTTCTTCATCTGGCCTCCGAGGATCGTTCAAAGTGTCGGCTACTGTTCCAGCGCCCCCGCGCGGGTGTCAACGATCCACGCGGGATCGTTACCTACCCGAGACACAAGCGCCGTCCCGGAGGCCGTGTCCGCGCCTCAGTACCGCAGGATCGCGGCCACCTCGCTCCCCTTCGCCACGATCCTCGACGTGGCGTGCACGGACCCGCCGTGGGTGAGGGTGTCGGCCGCGGCGAGATCGATCTCCTCGCACACCTGGTAGGGCCCAGGCTCTCCGAGGTGCGCCACGACCGGGTCACCGCCTTCGGTGGCCCGCTCCCAGCACCAGGGGTCCGACCGCAGGAACAGCGTGTCGACGCGCCCCTGCTCGGCCGCGGTGCGGATCATCGCGAGGTCGTCGGTCACCTGTCCGGTGCCGCTCATGGCGTGGAAGCGGTCGATCAGGCGGGTCCTGTCCTCGTGGTGCCGCTTCTCGACCACCGGCCAGGCCAGGTCGTGGAGTTCGGCCGGCGACAGGCCGTCTGGGTTACGCACCACGGACTCGTCGAGCACATGGCCGTAGGTGTTGACCTCGCGGTACGCCGCGACGTTCTGCTCCAGGCCGACGAGCACCATCGGGGCGGTCTGCCCGTTGAGGACCTCCTGGAGTCCCCCCGCGACTTGGCGGAGGAAGCGCATGAGGTCGTCCTTCTTCGCGTCGTCGTCCATGGCCCCGTGACCGAAGAACACCGCGCGTCCTCCGCGACCGCCGCTCAGGGGTCTGGTCATTGTGTCGGAGCGGGGCTCGGCCGGCTCGACGACGTCGCTGAGGCTCGTGGGCACGTCGGCCAGTTCGATCTGGCCGACGGTGTGCCTGCTGCCGTCCATCAGGCGCACCTCCCCCTGGCTGAGGGCCAGGAGCAGGAAGTGCTCGTCGCCGGAGAGCAGCCGCATGAGCGGCCCCGTCACAAAGTGGTCGCCGACGGTGCCGAGCGTCGGGAGCGGCGCCGGGATCCGGTACTGCCGGACCCATCCGGGGCGCAGGAACATCGCCAGCCCGTCACTCAGATTCCGCCATGCCAGCGAGTCGCCTAGGAGATCCCGGGCCGGGGCGAGCAGGGCCTCCGCCTCGGGTCGGCGCATCATCTCCAGCAGCCGGGTCTCGACCTGGGAGATGAGGTTCTTCCACCTCAGCTGGTCGGCCTGGATGCCGGTTCCGAAGCGCTCGGTGGGGATGAAGAGCGAGACGTGGGGCCCCTCCGCATCGGAGGCCGCGAGCGTCTGAATGTCGGTGCGGGTCAGTAGATCCATCCGGTCCTCCTTGAATCCAGTGGATCTTCCAGACTACCCGCGGTGAGCCTGCCTGGCGCGTGCCTTGACCCATTCCTCCCGGGCCTCGGGGTCGTCCATGACGAGGTAGACGATCCCGCAGTCGTGGGGGCCGGTGGCGCCCATCTGGCAGAGGGTGCACGGCTCCCCGGGGCGCAGCGGGCACTTGGCGTCCGGGCGGCGGCGGGGTGTGGATGCCATGACCTCAGTATGCCCTGTGGGGTATCAGAGGGTCCGGCCGGGGTGCCCTTGGCAGGGGTGACTCCGGACAGATCGGGCGCATATCGCCCCATCTGCCCAGATTCTCCCTCACCTGGTCAGGCGAACTGTCGGGGCCGGACCCGGGGCAGGAGGTGCTTGAGCACCCACTTAGGGATCCGGAAGTTCGGGCGCCCCTTGTCTAGTCCGGCGATGGCCGCCATGTCCCCGTCGGTGAGCTCGAAGCCGTACACGTCGATGTTCGACGCGATGTGGGCGGGGTTGGTGGACTTGGGGATCGCCACGAAGCCGGACTGGAGGTGCCAGCGCAGCAGGACCTGGTGGACGCTGCAGTCGTGCTTGGCCGCGAGGTCCGCGAGGAGCGGTTCGGCGAGCAGCTTCTTGTTGCGGTGGCCGAGCGGAGCCCAGGACTCGACGACGATGCCGTGCCGGCGCAGGTGGGCGACCAGGTCGGGGCGTTGGTAGTAGGGGTGCATCTCGATCTGGTTGACCGTCGGCCGGATGCGGGCGCCGTCGAGTATCGGCTCGAGGTCCTCGGGCTCGAAGTTGCTGACCCCGATCGCCTTGATCCTGCCCTCGTCGACGGCCTCCTCCATAGCTCTCCATGCCTCCAGCGCCTGCGGGCCTGGCTGGTGGAGCAGCATGAGGTCGACGTGGTCGGTCCCCAGACGCTCGAGCGACGCGTCGATGGAGGCCCGCGCCCGCTCGTACGGGTAGTCGTGCAACCAGATCTTGGTCGTGATGAAGACGTCGGCGCGCGGCACGTCGGAAGCGGCGAGGGCGTCGCCGACAGCCCGCTCGTTGCCGTAGATCACCGCGGTGTCGATGAGGCGGTAGCCGGACCTGAGGGCGGCCGCGACGCTGCGTCGGCACTCGTCGGCGTTGTTGATGAGGTAGACACCGAGGCCGATGGTCGGCATCGTCGCACCGTTGCCGAGCGCGATGTGGGTCGGATGTGCTTCAGCTGTCATGCCGACAAGCTAAGCACCTCCGCCCAACCACGTCCGGCGGGAGGGGCGGCGCTCCCACCCGCCGGACGCCCGTCAGCCCTGGGCGAGTGCGTCGAGCCGGGCGTAGGAGGTCTCCATCCCGTCGATCATCCCGGTGGCGAGGATCATGTCGCGGGTGGCGTCATCCGGGTACTCGATGACGATGGTCACGAGGGTGGCGCCGTCCTCCTCGACGAGCGTGAGGTCGTTGACGTTCGACGGCCCGGGGGTGCCGATCATCCGCTCGGTCTGCACGGCCCGGAACGGCGGATCGAGCAGGAGGACCTCCCCCTCGAACCCGAACCCCTCACCCTCGACGCCGGCCTCGGGCTCCCACCGCATGCGGTGCGTGGCCCCAGGCTCGGCACCGACGACACACTCGGTCACGCGCCATCCGTCGGGGCCCAGGAGCCAGCGGCTCATGAGGTCTGGATCGTTGTGGGCTCGCCACACCAGGTCGCGGGGGCCGTCGATGAGCCGCGAGATGCGGACGTGGGTGTCGCTGAGGATGTCGATCTGCGTGCCCTTGCCCTGGGCGAACTCCCGCAGACCCTCGAGGACGCGGTCGATCTGCCCGAACGCGAGCGTCGAGCCCTCGACCATGCCCATCTCGGTGAGCTTCTCCATCTCCTCGAGGGACACGAAGTGGGTGGTGGTGACGAGCCGCGAACCGCCGTCGGTCCCGGCGAAGTGGAACTCGAGCCGCATCGACGGCATGGCCGGGTTGGGTGTGCCGTCCTCGCCGGCGAACCCGTCGAGGACCTCGAAGGATGCCCCCTCGGTGATGGCGAGGAACTCCCAGTAGCCCGATGATCTCTCCCCGCGGGGGCCGGTCATGGTGTAGGTGGCACGGCCTCCGGGTGCGAAGTCGAAGCCCGTGAACCGGGCGGGGAAGGTCGGCGGGCCCCAGAACCGCTCGAGCAGGCTGGGAGTGGTGAACGCCTCCCAGAGGCGCTCCACGGGAACGGAGAAGTCGCCGACGAGCGTCATGGTGAGGTCGTCGGGCGAGGTGGTCACATCGGTCACGGGCATGGGAATGCCTCCTAGTCGTCTTCGGTGAGAAGGGCGTCGAGCCGGTCGACGCGCGCCCTCCAGAGCGCTACGTACTCGTCCAGGACCCGTTGCGCGCGCTGGAGCCGTTCGGGATCGGTGCGCACGAGGCGCTGCCGCCCTTGTGCACGTTTCACGACGAGCCCGGCCGCCTCGAGGACGGCGACGTGCTTCTGCACGGCGGCGAAGGACATGTCGTAGTCGCGCGCGATGTCGGACACGCTCGCCTCCGACCCGAGCCCCCGGCGGAGGATGTCGCGACGGGTGGAGTCGGCGAGGGCACGGAAGATCCGATCGACCTCCTCTTCAGGGAGCCCGTCGGCCGGAAGCGTGCAATATACAACCATTCGGTTGTAGTTTAGACCGGCCCCCGCGCTCGCACAACCCCCAAGCCCCTCGGACCTCCAGAGACGTCCGACACGGAAATCCCGCGTCGCGGCCCGTTGCTGGAGTAGCGTCAGCGCCATGATCCGCTTCTTGGTCAACACCGCCATCTTCCTGGGCTCCGCAGCACTGGGCCTCTGGATCACCTCACTCATCGTCGAGGGCTTCGACATGCAGTGGCAGGGCCTCGTCATCGCGGTGCTGATCTTCACGGTCGCCCAGGCGATCCTCAGCCCGTTCATCCTCAAGATGACCCGTCGCTACGCTCAGGCGTTCCTCGGCGGGGTCGGCCTCGTATCGACCTTCGTGGCCCTGCTGCTCACCACCCTCTTCTCCGACGGTCTCGTCATCGACGGCGCGACCGCCTGGGTCATCGGCACGCTCCTGGTGTGGCTGATCACGGCGCTCGCCACGTGGCTCCTGCCGCTGTTCCTCCTCAAGGAGGCCGTCGAGGAGCACAAGAACAAGGGCTGAATCGTCCGCGGTCAGGCCGGCTGGGCGCTCCGTCGGTGAGCGATCAGCCGGTCTCCCGCACCAATGAGTGCGGACAGCACGAACGCCGCATAGAGCGCGTGGGCGATCCAGAACCGGTCGGCCTCGGCCAGGGCCAGCAGCAGCGCGGTGAGAGCACCGACCAGCAAGATCCACTGCGCGATCTGGTCCCCGGTGGTGACGATCCGACGCCGGGGGCCCTCGACCTCGTTCTCGTCATCGGGCGTGATGGCGCGCAGCCAGATCACGGCGACCGCCACGACGAGCCCTGGGAGGCCGACGAGGACGAGCATCGGCACCACGAACGGCGTGTCCGTGATGGGGTCGGTCAGTAGCAGCGAGATCCAGATCGCGTAGCCGACGAGCGACACGACGGCGGCGCCGCCCACCACCCAGGCCCGCTTCTCCTCCATGGTCATGACGCCTCCAGTGCCACTCGGGTGACACTTCCAGTGTCGAACCGGCGGCCGACTACGTCAAGCGTGCCCCGGAACCGGGGTTCCGGGGCACGCGAGAGGGGCACCGCCTGTGGGCGGTGCCCCTCTCTCCCCGATGAGGGTGGGACAGTTCAGCGAACTGCCGTTACGGCGTCGGATCCGGCGTTACGTTGACCACGTAGTTCTCGGCTGTGCAAGTGCTGGTGTTGCCCTTGTTGCTCGAGTCACCGCCGTAGACGACCTCCCAGTAGTAGGTGCCGTCCGCGGTGATCGCATACTCCGTGATCCCCGAGACGCCCGGGTAGTTGGTCGTCGAGTACGGGCCGTCCCCGTTCACGGTCAGAGCCTGCGTGAAGAGCACGGTGCCTGCGCAGGCAGCCGCGTCATCGTCGTAGAGCTTGAACGTGATGGTCCCGGTTGCCGTGCCGTAGGTGCCGGTCAGCGTCGCGGAATCGTTGGGGTAGAGGACCGGAACGGTCGTCATGCTCGTGATCTTCAGGTTCTCGAAGGTCACGTCCGCGGTGATCGCCTCGCCGCTGGTGCGGCTCGCGCAGTCACCGACGGCCGCGGTGGCGGTCTTCGATCCCGTCACGGCCTCGTAGCCGGTGGGTGCCGCCTTCTCATAGACCGTGTAGGCGTCGGTTCCGAAGTCCGTGAGGCCGTCGATGCAGAACAGACCAGTCTCGCCGGAGACTCCTGGAATGGTGGTCTGATCCCCGGTCGTCTCCAGGTCACCGTCGTCGTCGAAGACGAACACCGCCCCGTCGATCCTCGTCGACGTCCCTGCCACGACCTTCTCGACAATGATCGAGCCGAGCTGCTGGTTGGAGAACGTGCACACCACGTCGCTCTCGGCGACCACATCGAACGTGGCCGACGACGTGCTGGTCCCCGGGAACGTGGCCGGCAGATATGTCGGCGTACCGCTCGCTCCCGTACAGACGACGTTGGTCGCCTGCCATCCGCTCGGGACCGTCTCGGTGATCGTGTAGTTGTCGGGCTGGACGTTGATGATCTTCTTGACCTCGTCAGCCTGCGGCGTGTCTGAGGCGTCGCTCAGCTGGAAGGTGGTGACGGCCGGATCACCGACGTCTCCCCCGCCGTCCCTGGTCGCGGCGAAGTCGAAGCTGTCCGACGCTCCGGAGGGACTGGTCTGCTTGACGACGGTGATCGTGCCGCAGTTAGTGAGGTTCAGTTCGCCGGGTCCGACGAGGTCCTTCATCTGGGCCTTGTCGCTGCCGCCGGAGGAGCGGCTGACCGCGAACACGGAGCCGAGCGCCAAACACTGGTCCGGCTGGAACACGCCGGCTTCGGTGAGGTTGATGATCGCCTCACCGAACTCGACGGAGTTGAGCGTCTCGGTGCCACCTGGCGGGAGCTCGTCGTCCACGGACATCTCGAAGTTCACCTTGGCCTGGGCCTCGTTCGGCTGCAGCACATCGGTGTTGCCCCAGCATCCGTCCTCGTCGGTGCCGACGACCGGGTTGCCGCTCGCCTCACAGGTGCCGTCGAAAGTCGCATGGCCGGCCTCGAGCCAGCGGGAGATCTTGAGGGTCGGCGTGTTGTTGCCGCCTTCGAAGTCGTAGACGATGAGCGCGTCGCCGGGCTCACGTTCCACGAGTCCGGTGCCGTTGGCGCAGGGGGTCTCCCCCTGGTTGAATTCGAAGCCGATGTGCGCGGACGCCGAGGTCGAGTTCTGCGGGATGCGCACCCAGCCCAGGGCCAGCATCACGTCGCCGCCCACGGTGGCGCTGGCGAAGTAGGCGCGTGTGAGGTCGTCCTTGTTGGGCGCCTTGCCGCCCTTGGTGCTGGCGCAGAAGTCGTCCTGCTTCACACCGCCGGAGAACGCCGTGTCGCTGTTGGTCTTGACGTCGTTGGTGAGCCCGAAGAACTTCCAGTCTTCAAACTCGGTGGTTCCGTCGCTGTAGGGCGCTCCCTTGTCCGGATCCGTCACCCAGGTCACCGGGTCGAAGTCATTCCAGTCCGTGAGGCTCTGTGAGACAAGATCTCCGTCCGCCCCCTCGAAGCCCGCATCCGTCTGGACATCGGCGAACGCGACGTTGGGCATGACGAGCCCGAACGACGCGACGAGGGAGGCCACCAGGGCGAAGATCCCGAGCCGGCGACGTCTACGGGTGGCTACCTTTCCTGGTGACCCCGTGAAGTCATGATGCTGCGTTCCTGACATGGGTGACACTCCTTCCCCGATCGCGCCCCGTAGGGCAACGCCACCCACGGCCGACTCTGTCGTCGGTCGCATCGCATCCTGCAGGGCCACGACCCGCTGGGGGGAGATGGGGCGCAGCGGCGCCTCCGTAGATCCGGGTCGGCTTCAGCCGTGTGCATGACGCAGACGATGGAAGAGTCCCCTTAGCACATGACACTCGTCAACCCAATGCCCGAAAGTTCAGAACCGGCCGAGATTGGAGTGCCGAAAGTCAATCCCTTGCCGGAGCCCCCCAAGGGCCACACGGCGTTGTCACCGGCCAATTGGCGCCGTATCCGTCGCCCGGCCGCGACCCGAAGGCAGGCACTCGGCCACGTCTCCGATTGCCCGATCGTCGCCCAAACTCAACGCTCAGCCTCGCCCGCGATCTCAGAGGGCGGAGCATCCACAGATGACCAGTGACGTCGTGCCGTCCCGCCCGGCTACGTGGACGAACCGCCTCAGACAAGCCCGAGGTCCGCGAAGAGCGCGGCCAGACCTTCCGACTCGGGCCCGGCGGCCAAGCGGTCCGCGACGGCGAGCACGTCAGGATCGGCGCCCTCGATCGCGACCCCGATGCCGGCGGCCTCAATCATCTCGATGTCGTTGGCCCCGTCCCCGACCGCGACCACGCGATCCAGGGGAATCCCCAACTGGTCCGCCGCCGCGCACATGCCGACGGCCTTGTTGACGCCGACCAGGTAGATCTCGCCGGCGGAGCGTCCCATTCCCGGCACCGATGACGGCAGGGGCGCGACCTCGGGGCCGATCTCGGCGGCCAGGTCGGGGATCGGGGTCGGTGAGTCGAAGCAGGTGATCTTGGCGAACGGGACCCCCGCGAGGTCGTCGGCCGTCTTGAGAGGGCCGAGGATGTCGCTCTCCACCCATCGGATCACCTGGGGGTCGGGGAAGCGCCGGGCGAATCTCTCCCTGAGCCGCCGATCGACACCCGTTGGCCCATGGAGGGCATCCGTGCCCTCCAGCAGGTAGGCCACGTCGTGCCGGTCGAGCACCTCGACGGCACGCGCGGCGAGGCCCGGAGGGAACCTCGTGTCGGAGAGTTGTCTGCCCCCGATCTCCACGTAGGCGCCCGCTCCCCCGACGAACCCGTCGAACCCGGCCTCCATGAGCCGGTCGGGCACCATGCACCGGGGGCGGCCCGTGCACAGCAGCACCGCGTGCCCGGCCTCCCTGGCCGAACGCACCGCGGCGATGTGGGCCGGGGGCACCTCCCCCAGATGGGCGAACGTGCCGTCGATGTCGAGGAAGACCGCGTGCCGAGCGGGACCGGATGAGCTCACGGCCGAGACGCTACCAGTGTCCGCCCAGCACTCACACGGCGCGCAGTGTCGTGGAGACGCCCAGGTCACCCGTGATCGTGCGGTGCACGGGGCACCTGGCGGCGATCTCCCGCAGCCGCTCCCGCTGCGCGTCGTCCAGGTCACCGCTCACACGGATCTCGGAGTCAATGTGTTGCATTGAGCAGGGGCTGCCGTCCGCGTTCTCGCAATCCTCGGAATGGGTGCGCCGGTGCCGCAGCCGCACCGACACGCGCTCGAGCGGGTATCCCTTCCGCTCGGCGTACATCCGAAGGGTCATGGACGTGCAGGCCCCGAGAGAGGAAAGGAGCAGGTCGTAGGGGGTCGGGCCGGTGTCGTCCCCGACCCCGGCCGGCTCGTCGGACGTCCAGAAGTGGCTCCCGGCCTGGATGCTCTGCGTGTAGCGGCCGTAGCCGGACTCCTCGACCAGGACGATGCCTTCCGGGGTGTCGTCCTCGGACCGGTCGATCTCCGGCAGGTAGCGCGACGACCAGGCGGCCAGCACGTCGGCGGCGTACTCGGCGTCGGCACGGTCCGTGAGCAGATGGTCGGCACCATCGAGCGTGACGAAGCTCTTGGGGTGCGGGGCAGCCTCATAGATGCGGCGCGCGTTCTCGATGGCGACCTCCTCGTCGCTCGGCGAATGCATCACCATGAGGGCGCGGTCGAACTCGCGCAGCGTCTTCTCCATGCGATGGCTTTCCGCGTCCTCGAGGAGCTTCGCCCCCACCGTGAAGCTGCGGCCCGCGAGTGTGACCTCGGCGGTTCCGTGCTCGCGCAGCTGCTGGAGCGCCTCGTCCGGGAACAGCCGCTTGATGTGGCCGGGGTCGAAGGGAGCCGCCAGCGTCGCCACCGCGGTGGCGCTCGGCACCCGGTTGGCAGCGGCCAGGACCGCCGCTCCCCCGAGGCTGTGGCCGATGAGAAGGCACGGACCCGCGTGGCTCTCCGCCAGAGCATTGGCCGCCGCCACCAGATCCTCGATGTTCGAGGTGAAGCTGGTGTTGTCGAAGTCGCCCTCGCTCGACCCGAGGCCGGTGAAATCAAAGCGCAGCACCCCGAAGCCCCGCTCGACGAGCCGCTTGCTGATCCGGGACGCCGCGACGAAATCCTTCGAGCAGGTGAAGCAGTGCGCGAAGAGGGCGTAGGCCCTCGGCCGCCCTTCGGGCAGGTCCAGCCGGCCCGCGAGTTCCGCGCCGGTCGCCCCCGGGAAGGTGTATTTTCCGCTGCTGCTCATAGCGTCTGCCCCACGTGCGAGGTCTGTGCTCCATTACCGGTCATTGCATCGCTCCTCATGACACGCTCGCGCTTCCGTCCGACACGTGCGGCGCCGCGTCGTACGCGCTCGTCGGTTCCAGCACCCATTCTTCCCGGCTCCACCCGTCCGGCAATGGATCGGGCCGGATCGCGACGACCTCGTCGAGGTGAAGTTCCTCGATGTTGCGGGCGAACACCACGGGCAGGCCGGTCGGATAAGCCTCGACGCCCCAGGAGGCGCCGCTCTCGTCGACAGTGTAGGCGTTGTCCAGCCCACCACCGACCGGGTTGGCCCGGTTCACCGGGGGACGGAGATCGTAGAGACCCTGCTGGTCCGACGGTGAGAGGTGCTGGACGAGCGACATGCGGGCCAGGGTCACGTCACGCACCTGCCCGACCCGCTCGGCGTGGAGGTTGACCGCCCCCTCGGTGTGCCCGGAGAGGTCGTGGAACCTCACGTGGCTGATCCGGCCGGGGCGATCTCCGGGTCCCGCGTCCTGGCGGACACGAACACGGGGTCGGCCCTTCCCCAGAAGGAGGGCGGGCGGAGTGTGCTCTCGAACGAGATCCGGCTGAAGGTGAGGTCGCTGATCTCTCCCCCGTCTCGGGAGAAGACGCCGATCCCGCGGTTGGACTCCCGGATCGTGCAGTCGGTCACGGTGACGCGCCGGATGTCGGAGTAGGTCTCGGTGCCGATCTTGACGGCACAGCTGCTCGACCGCAGGGTGCAGCCGGTGATCGCGATGTCCTCGGCCGGCCCGGCCAGGTCCGACGGCTTCAGGGTGGTCTTGACGCAGATGCAGTCGTCGGCGGCGCTGAGGTCGCAGTCGCTCATCCGGACGTCGACGCAACTGTCGAAGTTGACGCCGTCCGTGTTGGGCATCTCCAGGTCGTTGTCGATGGTCAGTCGGCTGACCGTCACGCCCCGGCACGAGACCAGATGGACCGTCCACATCGGCGCGTTCTGGATGAACAGATCCTCGATCCGGACGTCGCGGCAGTCCTCGAAGACCACCATGCGCGGCCGGTGGCGCGCAGGCGCGCGGTAGCCGAACGCGTCGGGCTCGGCGGCGAAGTAGTGAGGGGCCGAGCCGTCGATCTCCCCTGGGCCGACGATGCTGATACCGGTGGCACCGGAGGCGTAGAACAGTGCGGCGTTCGACTGCTCGGCCGTCGACCTCGTCGGGTGGGCCAGGAAGTCGGCGTAGTCCGCGCTGGCCACGAGTACCGCGCCGTCGGTGATGACGAGGTTGGTGCCGCTGGGCAGACGCATGACCCCGACGCGCCACTGGCCCGGGGGGATCACGACGGCGGCTCCCCCGGCCGCCTCGTCGAGGGCCCGCTGGATGGCCGGGCTGGCGAGCTCACCCGGTGCAAGAGCGTCGAGCTGCTGTTCGAGGTTCATCACTTCTCCACTCCGCCGCGAAGACGCGGTACCCACCGTCGTCCCCTGCGCACGATATCGTCGCCCTGCTCAGCGCCGATTGGGGGTCACCCGAAGTGCCGTTCCGCGGAGCCATCCGGAGACGTTTCGGTGCCTACCCCGAACCGGAAGGGCATCGAGTACCGTCGCCGGGCCGATCACAGCCACCATCGTCGGGGGCCTATCGTGGCCCTGACCGGGGCGGACGGCGCCCCACCGACACCGGAGGAACGACATGGACCGACGGCAGGCGCCCTCAGGGCCTTCCCTGTGAGCCCGGGTGTGGCCGCAACGGCCAGATACTCCGCACTTCAGGGTGCCTACTGGAGTGCGTTCTGCATGGCGGTCATGTTCGCGAGCGTCTTCCTTCTCGACGCCGGGCTCACCAATGCACAAATCGGGATGCTCGTGGCCACGGTGGGCGCGGTGTCCGCTGTGGCACAGCCGGTGGTGGCCGGGATGGCCGAACGGTCGTTGCGCGTGCCGCTGAGAGCCTGGATCGCGGGCGCGGCCCTATTGATGGCACTGCTCGCCGTCGCGCTTCTGGTGCCCGGCGCGACGATTCCCGTCACGGCGCTGCTGTTCGGGCTGTTGATGGTCACCGCCCAGTCGACGCAGCCGCTGGTCAACAGCATCGGAATGGCCGCCATCAACGACGGCCACCCGGTCGACTTCGGGATCGCACGCGCCACCGGTTCGGGGGCGTTCGCGCTGCTGTCTGTCGCCGCCGGCGGAGTCATCGCACTGGCCGGCGCACGGACCATCCCGATCACGCTCCTCGCCATCACGGCGCTACTGGCGGCCGCCGCCTGGACCTTCGTCTTTCCTGCCGCGCACGTTCCCGAGCCGAGCGTCGCAGTGTCGGCGGCGCCGGCTCCCGCCGCACTGACTCCACGTCGACGGCGGCGCTTCACGCTCGTGATCGTGGCCCTGACGTTGGGGATGTTCAGCCATAACCTGGTCAACACCTACATCTTCCAGATCATCTCCTCCCACGGCGGGGGATCCGCCGAGATGGGGGTCGCTGTCATGATCGCCGCTGTTGTCGAGATTCCGACCCTGGTGCTGTGGTCCCACATGGCTCGGCGCTGGTCGGCGGGCACGCTGCTGGTGGTCTCGTCCATCGGCTTTGCGGGAAAGAGCGCGGCCACGCTGGCGGCCCCGGGGGTCATCGGCATCTACATGGCGCAGGGCCTGCAGTTCTTCGCGTTCGCGCTGATGGTCCCGGCTTCCATCTACTACGTCAACGCCCTCCTCCCCGCCGGGGAACGGATCCGGGGCCAGGCATACGTGACGATGACGTTCACCCTTGCCGCGGTCGGCGGCGGCCTGAGCGGGGGGATCCTGATCGACACCGCCGGCGTCCCGGCCATGCTGATGGTGGGTACCGCCGTCGGAGTCCTGGGGGTCCCACTGATGCTCCTCGCGACCGAACGGGGCCTCGTCACGACGCCGACGTCCCGCGGATGACGCGTGCGGTCTCCTCGCCGGCGCAAGCAAAACGCCTCCTGGCTGGTACCTTGACCTAGCCAGGAGGCGTTTCCTGTGGTAGCGGGGACAGGATTTGAACCTGTGACCTCTGGGTTATGAGCCCAGCGAGCTACCGAGCTGCTCCACCCCGCGTCGCTCGTCTAACTATACAGAGGCCGGTCGGACAAGCCAAATCGGGGGTGGTGGGGCCCGGTGGTCAGGCGGGACGCGTCTCCGGGAACCTCGTCTTGGCCGGGTCGCGCTCGACCACGTCACCGAGGACGTCGTCGATGCGGGCCATGAGCTCCTCGGGGATCTCGACGCCGCTCGCCTTGACGTTCTCGGCGATCTGCTCCGGGCGAGAGGCCCCGATGATGGCCGCCGCGACGTTGCTGTTCTGCAGTACCCAGGCGACGGCGAGCTGCGCCGGCGTGAGGCCGAGTTCGTCGGCCACGGGCTTGAGCCCCTGCACGGCGCTGAGCACCTCGTCGTTCATGAAGCGGCTGATCATCTGCTGGCCGCCCTTGGTGTCGGTGGCGCGGGAACCCTCCGGGGCCGGCTGACCGGGGAGGTACTTGCCGGTGAGCACGCCCTGGGCGATGGGTGACCAGACGATCTGCGAGACGCCGACCTCCTCCGACGCGGGGACGACCTGGTCCTCGATGACCCGCCACAGCATGGAGTACTGCGGCTGGTTGGACACGAACGGGATGCGCAGCTCCTTGGCGTAGCGCGCGGCCTCCCGGATCTTGTCCGCGGGCCACTCCGACACGCCGATGTAGAGCGCCTTGCCCTGGCGGACGACGTCGGCGAAGGCCGTCATCGTCTCCTCCAGCGGCGTCTCGATGTCGTAGCGGTGCGCCTGGTAGAGGTCGACGTAGTCGGTCTGCAGGCGCTTGAGCGAACCGTTGATCCCCTCCATGATGTGCTTGCGCGACAGGCCGGTGTCGTTGGGCCCCTTGGGGCCGACCGGCCAGTAGACCTTGGTGAAGATCTCCAGCGACTCGCGCCGCTCGCCCTTGAGGGCCTCGCCGAGGACGACCTCGGCGGCGGTGTTAGCGTAGACGTCGGCGGTGTCGAACGACGTGATCCCGTGGTCCAGGGCCGCGCGCACGCAGGCGGTCGCGGTGTCGGCCTCGACCTGCGATCCGTGGGTCAGCCAGTTGCCGTAGGTGAGTTCGGTGATCTTCAGTCCAGAGTTACCCAGATATCGATACTTCATGCAACAAAACCTACTCCGCCGCCAGGATGCGGGGGCCGGGCGCGGGCCACCCGCTCACATCTCGACGATGATCTTGCCGGGCTCGTGGGAGGAGTCGAGCGCCGCGAAGGCCTGCGCCACCTCCTCGAGTGGAAACCCGGCCGCCACGGGCAGCGTGAGGCGGCCGTCGGCCATCATGGTGGCCAGCCGCGACAACTCCCGGGGAGGGCGGGCCGAGCGCTCCACATTGTGGGCGGGGATCTCCTCGAGCGCCTCGTAGGCGGCGATCGCAACCATGCGGTCCGTGGGCACACCGAGCTCGACGCCCGCGTCGAGGGCCTCGCGGCCGTGGCAGTCGACAACCGCCGTCACGACTCCTGTCCTCAGGACCCGTCCGGTGAGGCCCTCGCCGTAGGCGACCGGGGTGACCCCCAGCCCTCTGAGAAAACCGTGGTTACGCGGGGAGGCGGTGCCGATGACGGTGGCACCGGCGTCGGCCGCCAGCTGACACACCAGCATGCCGACGGCCCCGGAGGCGCCGCCCACCAGGACGGTGTCGCCCGCGCCGATCGGGATAGTCGCCAGGCAGGACGCGGCGGTCAGACCGGGCACGTGGAGGCCCGCCGCCACCCGGGCCGGGAGTTGCTTCGGACGCCGCACGAGATTCGTGGCCTGGGTCACCACCCGCTCGGCGACGGCCCCGGGGCCATGGCCGAGGACCTCGTCGCCCACGGCAACCGCGGTTCCGTCCCAGTACGACGCGCCCTCTCCCACCGCCTCGACGACACCCGCGAGGTCGGATCCGATGCGACGCGGGAACGGGACCCTGCTCGTGAGGAACCCGCGGCGCACCTTCGCGTCGTAGGGGTTGATGCCCGCGGCGCGCACCAGCACCGCGACCTGTCCCGGCCCTGGATCGGGGTCGGGCACCTCCCCGACGTACAGCACCTCCGGTCCGCCGGTCTCGTCGTACAGCGCCGCGCGGCTCATCGCAGGACCACTCCTCTCGCCTCCGGCTCTTGTCAGCCCTCTGTTGCCACCCTACCGAGCCTCTACAGCCGTCCCGTGGGCTGCTGAGCCCCCGGCACAGGCCGCCACTGGTCTAGCCTTGCCCGCATGAGCGAGGCCGCCCTGCACTATCCCCTGACCCGAGCGGTCCTCGACAACGGTCTCGAGCTGGTCGTCGCGCCGGACGACGGCGCGCCCGGCGTCGCGGTGAATCTGTGGGTGACGGTCGGGTCCGCCGACGAGACGCCGGGTCGCACAGGTTTCGCCCACCTCTTCGAGCATCTGATGTTCCAGGGCTCTGCCAACGTCGCCAGCGGGGAGCACATGGCCACGATCGAAGCGCTCGGTGGCACGGTGAACGCGACGACCTCGAGCGATCGCACCAACTTCTTCGAGACGGTGCCGCGCGGGGCCCTCGAACTGGCGCTGTGGCTGGAGGCAGACCGGTTCTCGTCCCTGGCCATCACGCCGGAGAACTTCGAGGCGCAGCGGCAGGTGGTCAAGGAGGAGAAGCGTCAGCGCTACGACAACCAGCCCTACGGCGACCTCCTGGAACTGCTGATGGGCCAGCACTTCCCCACCGACCACCCCTACGGGCACCTCACCATCGGGTCCATGGCCGACCTCGACGCGGCCTCCCTCGACGACGTCGCCGGCTTCTTCGCCTCCTGGTACCGGCCCGCCAACCTCAGACTCGTCGTGTGCGGCCCCGTCGACGTGGACGAGGGCCTCGCCCTGGCGGACCGTCATCTCGGGCGGCTCGATGCCCTCCCCGGCGGGCGCCGGGCCGTCGTCCCCGCGCCGAAGCCTGTCGGGCCGACGGTGGCCACGGTGACGCGCGACGTGCCGCACTCGCTGGCCTACCTGTCCTGGCGCACCCCGCCGGCGGCCCATGTGGAGCAGCCCGCGATCGACCTCGCGCTCGCGATCCTGGCCGACGGCCACACCTCACGACTCCACCGGGCACTGGTGCGCCGGGGCGGGCTGGCCAACGAGGTCCACAGAGTGAACCTCACCCACCGCTCCACGTCGTCGGTCGCCGCCCTCCTCGGGCGTCCCGTCGACGGGGTCGCGCTCCCCCGTCTGGCCGAGGCCATCCTCGAGGAGCTCGGCCGGTTCGCCGGCGACGGCCCCACCGCCGAGGAGTTGTCCCGGGCGCAGGCCCAGTACGAGCGCGAATGGCTGTGGGACCTGGCCACCACCTCCGGCCGGGCCGATGCCATCAACGAGTCCTGGCTGATCCACGGATCGCCCGACCACGTCAACCTGCATCTCGCCGAGGTCCTGTCCCTCACCGCGGCCGACGTCGCGGCGGCGGCGCGACGGTGGCTCGACCCGTCCGCCGTCCAGCAACTCCACTACGTCGCGGAGGCAACCCGATGATCCGCCCAGAGGTGACCCTCGCCGATCCCTGGCACTTCCCCGAGCCCACCATCACCCGCCTCCCGTCCGGGCTGACCGTGTGGCGGTTCGACCTGCCGGGCCAGCACATCGCGACCTTCGAGGTCGTCGTCCCGGCGCCGCTGACCGCCGAACCCCGCGGGAAGGAGGGCGTCGCGACGGTGGCGCTCCACGCCATCGACGAGGGAACCGTGTCCCACCCGGACGGCGCTATCGGGGAGCTGCTCGAGGGGCACGGCGCCACCCTGCACGGCTCGGCCAGGCACCACTACTCGACGCTGGGCGGGCAGGCGCCGGTGCGGCACCTGCACGACGTGCTGGACCTGTTCGTCGAGGTGCTACGCGAGCCCGCCTACGCGGACACCGACATCGCCCACCAGGTGGAGGCCCAGGTGGCCTCCTACGAGTCGCGGCTGGCCTCGCCCGGTGCAGCGGCCAGGCTCGCGCTGCGACGCGTGCTCCACGGGTCGGGCCACCGCGACGGGCGGCCCGCGTCGGGCGTCCCCGGCACCATCGCAGGCATCACGGCGCCCGACGCGTCGCGGTGGCACGGGTCCTTCTTCCGTCCCGACGGCGCCACGCTGCTCATCGCCGGCGACCTCCCTGACTCGGATGTGACGGCCCCCTTCCATGCGTGGGGCGCCGGTCTCCGCTCCTCCGCGGAGCCCGTGTCGTTGGCCCCCGCGCAACCGCCCCGCGTGGTGGTCGTCGACCGCCCGACGGCCGTGCAGGCCACCGTGCTCGCGGGGGTTCGCAGCGTTGGCCGCTCCGATCCGAGGTGGCCCGCGCTGCGGCTCGCCGGACAGGCGGTCGCGGGGGCCTTCGCCAGCAGGCTGAATCTCGAACTGCGGGAGCGACTGGGCTACACCTACGGCATCGGGGGCGGCTTCGCCCCGGGCCCCGAGGCGTCGCTGTTCACGGTCGGTGGCAGCGTTCGCACCGAGGTCGCTGCGGACTCCGTCGCCCGAATCCTCGACGGGCTGCGTCTCGCCGACGGGTTCGTCCAGGCGGAGATCGACGACGCCCGGCGCTACCTCGTCGGAGTCGCACCGTTGGCGAACGAGACGTCAGCCGACATCGTCGCGCAGGCCTCGGCGCTCGCGGCCGCGGCGCTACGTCCGGACTTCATGAACCGTCACTTCGCGGACCTGCTGACTGTCACGGCCGACGACGCGACCGACGCCTTCCGGACGGAGGTCACGCCTGAGCGGACCGCGGTGGTCGTGGCCGGACGCGCGGACGCCGTCGTACCCGCTCTCGAGGGTCTGGGGCTCCGCCCGGAGGTGCTCGACCTCAGGGCGTGATCCCCGGCCTCAGCTGAGCAGGTCGGCGGCCTCCTCCATCTTGGCCTGGGCCGCGTCGACGTCCGCCTGATACCCAGCGAGGTCGCCGCCGCGCAGGGCCTGGTCGGCGGACTCGAACAGCGCCTGCGCCTCGTCGAGGAGGTCGCGTGCCTGCTCCGGCGCGTCGCCGGGCTCCACGTCGACCGGGTCGGTCGGATCGTCGGCCACCGGCTGCTCGCCGGTGTCCGCGCCCGCATCGCCCTGGAACACCTGATCGAGGGCCTCCTGCAGCGTGTCACCGATGCCGATCTGCTCGCCGAAGCGCACGACGATGAACCGGAGAGCCGGGTACGCGCCCGTGGTGCCGGTCGTCTGGGTGTAGATCGGCTGCACGTAGAGCAGGCCGCCGCCGAGCGGGAGTGTGAGCAGGTTGCCGTATATGGCCTCGGCCGAGGTGCCCTGCCTGCTGAACGGCAGGAGCGCGTCGGCGACCAGCGGGTTCGTGGCGATGAAGTTGAAGGTCTGCCCCGGGCCGGCGATCTGCTTGGCGTCGGAGAGCTTCAGCACCCGCATGCGGCCGTAGTCCTCACTCGTGGCGTCCGCGTTCACCGCCATGTAGGCGCTGAGATTCTCACGGTCCTTTGGCACGAACACGGTGGTGTTGGCGAAGTGGGGCGTCTCGTCACCGGGCCAGCGGATGGTGAGGAAGTACGGCGGCTCGGTCAGCGACTGTCCCGCCTTCACCGGATCGTTGGGCACCTCCCAGATGTCGGTCTGGGCGTACCAGGTGTTCGCGCTGGTGGTGTGGTAGCGGCCGAGGATCTCGCGCTGGGCCTTGTAGAGGTCCTGCGGGTAGCGCAGGTGCTCCATGAGCTCCTGCGAGATCTCATCCTTGGGCGTCACCGTGCCCGGGAACACCTTCTGCCAGGTCTGGAGAATGGGATCCGACTCGTCCCACTCGTACAGGGTCACCGTGCCGTCGTAGGCGTCGACGGTGGCCTTGACGGAGTTGCGCACGTAGTTGACCTGCTGCCCGACGAGCAGCTGGCTCGCCTGCGTGCGGGAGTCCGAGATGGCCTGGGTCCAGTCGCTGCGCGTCGAATTCGGGAAGGCGTCCGAGGTGGTGTAGGCGTCGATGATCCACACGATGCGGCCGTCGACCACGCTGGGGTACGGATCCGAGTCGAGCGTCAGCCACGGCGCCGCCTGCTGGACGCGGTCCTGCGGCAGTCGTTCGTGGAGGATCCGCGACTCCTCGTTCACCCGGTCCGAGAGCATCAGGTTGATGTCGCCGAAACGCATCGCGAAGGCCGCCCGGGTGAGCCAGTTGCCCACGTCCACGCCGCCGGCGCCCTGGTAGGTGTAGAGGGACTCGGTTCGCCCCTCACCACCCGAGGGGGTGTCGAGCTCGACCGGCGGTGTGCCCTCAGGGGCGCCGACCACCACGTAGTAGTCGGTCTCCTCACCGAAGTAGATGCGCGACTCATGCTCCTCCAGTTCGCCGACCGTCGGGATGCCGCCGGAGAAGAACACGGGCTCGCCATTGGCCTCGCGCTGGTTGCCGTACGAGGCGACCATACCGTAGCCGTGCGTGTAGACCGTGCGCCGGTTGTTCCACGTGTCGCCGGACTCGACCGAGTTGAGATCCAGTTCGCGCACGGCCACCACCGAGTCGGTGGACTTGCCATCGATGACGTACCGGTCGATGTCGAGCACGTCGGGGAACGTGTAGTAGCCGCGCACCTGCTGCAGCTGCTCGAAGGCGGGCGGCACGACGGTGGGGTCGATGAGGCGGATCGCGGGCAGCGCCTCGGCGTCCTGCCGGAGCTGACCGGCGCTCGCCGTCGTGGTGGCCTCGTAGTCCTCGATCTCCACGTCCTGGACGCCGTAGGCGAACCGTGTGGCCTCGAGGTTCCTCTCGATGTAGGGACGTTCCTTCTCCTGCTCGTCCGGGATGACCTCGAAGCTCTGCACGATCCAGGGGTAGACCATGGCGAGCAGGATCGCCGAGACGATGAGCAGTGCGATGCCGACGCCTGGGACGCTCCACCTGACCCGCCACGCGTTGAAGAACGCGAGCGCGGCGACGATGACGCAGATGACGGTCAGCACGATCGCGACGGGGGCGCGCGACATCATGTCGGTGTAGCCCACGCCGGTGAAGTTGGTGTTCTGGGTGATGGTGAGCGCGTAGCGGCCGAGCAGCGTGTTCACGGCGATGAGCAGCATGATGATGCCCAGGGTGATGCTCAAATGGCGCTGCGCACCGAGGCCGGCCCCGGTGTTGCCCGTCCCGCGGAACGCGGCGGTGTTGAGCGCCCCGGTCATGAAGTGGACGGTGGCGGCCGCGATGCCGCCGGCGATCACGGCGAACAGCAGGTAGCCGACGACGAAGTTCAGCCAGGGCAGGGTGAACACGTAGAAGCTGGCGTCCAGGCCGAAGTAGGGATCCGTCCAGTCGAACGGCGTCGCGTGCCACCAGGCGAGGAACGTCTCGGTGGCCCCGGAGGCCGCCATTCCCCCCAGGACGCCCAGCACGAGGGCGGGAACGGCCATCAGGGCCGACGAGCGGCGGTCCAGCATGTCGCGCATCTGGACGAGGAACTCGGAGTCCAGATTCGCCCGACGGATCTTCGGTCTCAGCCGGTAGGCGATGAGTTGACTGAAGAACACGATGGCGAACATGACGACGCCGAAGCCGACGATGAGCCCCATCCGTGCCGCCAACTGGGTGGTGAACACCGACTGGAAGTCGATGCTGCGGAACCACAGGAAGTCCGTGCCGATCCTCGAGGCCACCACCGCGATGAACAGCGCGGCGCCGACGATCAGCACGGTCCACAGCAGCGGCCCGCGCTTCACCGGGGCGTTCGGGTCCATGGGCCTTGTACTCATGAGTCCTCACTCCTGAACGTGTCGACCAGCGCCTGCGCCAGTCCGGGGACCAGGTCCTCGGCCCCCAGCAGGTCGTCGGGGTTGCTCTTCAACCGGGCCAGTCCGTGCCGGGAACCGTCGCGCAGGACGCCGACGACGACCCGCAACTCGGTCCTGTCGGGATGACGCGACACGAACGTCGCCGCCTCCGCGGGATCCTCGGGGATCTCCGACTCGTGATCGGAGGGCAGGAAGGCGCGCTCGAGGGCGATGGCGCACCCCTCGACGGTATCCGGCCAGAAGATCCCCGCGAGCCGTTCGACGACGTCCTCGGTCGCGTGGAACTCGTCCTGCTCGATGGCGGTCAACGCGTCGGGGGCGCTCTCGGGAACGCGGCCTCGCAGCTGGGGCTCGACCTCGAGCAGGGTTCTCGTGGTCACGAGCGCGAACAGCCTCGCCGGCTGGTCCCAGCCCGTCGACGAGACGTGGCGTTCCACGTCCATGAGGCTGGCGATGAGTCTCGACGAGTCAGCCACAGGTGGGCACCTCCTCGGTGTTTCCTTCGTTGATGAGCTGGATGGCCGCGATGGCGTCCTTGAGCGTGCCGATACTGACGAGCATCGGGGAGTCGTCGCGGTCGCCGACGTCGGCGCAGTTGTCCTCGGGAACGAGGAAGACCTCGGCGCCGTCGCGCTCGGCCCCGGCGATCTTCTCCCGGATACCGCCGATCTTGATGACCCGGCCGGTCGGGTCTATCTCGCCGGTCCCCGCGATGGTCCGCCCCCGCAACAGGTCGGTCTCGGTGATGCGGTCGTAGACGCCGAGCGCAAGCACGAGGCCGGCGCTGGGCCCGGTGACGTTCTGGTCGATCCCGAACGACACCGTCGGCGCGTACTGGAAGCCGGTGTCGAGGGAGATGCCGACGACGGGCCTGGTGGCGTCCTCGTTACTGGCGCTCGACGTGACGGAGACGGTCTGCTCCTGCCCGTCGCGCAGGACGGTGAAGACGATGAGATCGCCGGCCGCATGCGTCTCGATCCGCGCCGCGACGTCTTCGACCGACTCCATCGCGACGTCGTCGACGGCGACGATGAGGTCCCCCGGCTCGAGGAGCCCGTCTGACGGGCCGCCCAGGACGACCCCGTCCACGCGCGGCAACTCGGTGACGGCGACGCCGGCGGCCCTCAGGGCCGCGACGGTGGCGTTGCCACGCGACTTGTCCATCATCTCGACGGCTTCGCTCTGCACCTGGCTCGATGACTTGCCCGGCGGGTAGATGACGTCGCGCGGCATCGCGTCGGAGTCCTCCGCCAGGTAGACGAACACGGCCTCGGGGAGGCTCAGCGCCGAATCGACGCGCGTCGCGGACACGGTTGTCATGAGGAGCCGGCCGGTGGGTTCGTACGTGGTCAGCCCCGTCACCTCGATGACGGGACCGGAGTCCGTGCTGCCCAGCACGTCGTAGGTCTGGCCGGGCCGCCACGCCACATAGGGGACGGGAATCACCACGAGGAGGGCCGCCAGTGCGACGAAGAGGACGGAGGATGCGATGGCCACCGCGTTGCGCGACACCGAGCACTCCCTTCATCCGATCGGCTTCACCCTAGCAAGCGGCCCAAAGACGTCGCGCATGGCTTGCCCCGTGGGGAAGAATGGGCCCCGAGGAGGTCACTCCATGTCCAGCCCCAATCCTTTCGGCCCCTTCGACTTCGAGCAGCTGCGCAAGATGCTCGAGGCGATGGGACTGGGAAACCCCGAAGAACTAGATCTCGAGCAGTTGATGGCCCAGGTCCAACGGCTCCAGCAGGCCGGTGGTGGCGCCATGTTCGGTGTCACCAACGCGGACCGCGATCCCGACGCGGCCTGGCGGACCACGCTCACGGCGGCCAAGCAGCTCGCGGCGGAGTCCGGCGCCGACCCCGAACTGCGCCCCGAGGAACGCAACGCCGTCGGGGACGCCGAACGGCTGGCCCAGAGTTGGCTCACGCCCCGAACGTCGTTCCCGGAGACCGGACGCCCCGCGAAGGCGGTCACGCGCGCCGCCTGGCTCGACGCGACCAGCGACGGCTGGCGTAGCCTGATCGACCCGATCATCGATGGGCTCGCGGAGGCCCTCAAACGCGGAACGGCCGAGGGGGTAGGGCAGTCGGACCCGATGGCGCAGATGCTGGAGCCGATGATGCGGACCTCTGCGTCGATCATCTACCGCGACCGCCTCAAGCGAGAACTTGCACGCGTGGCGGGAGACATCCTCACGGGGACCGAGATGGGTTTCAACCTCCTCGGCAACGCCGACGTGATGATCATCCCGGCCAACGTCGCCCAGTTCACCCGGGACCTCGACGCCAACGAGCGTGATGTGACGCTCTACCTGCTGCTGCGTGAGGCGGCGCGGCAGCGGCTGTTCCACCACGTCGGCTGGCTGTCGCCGCAGCTACGGGCACTACTGGGGCACTACTCGCGCGAGATCACTATCGACTTCGACGCCATCGCCAGCCAGTTCCGGCCCGAGAACATGGATATGGAGAACCTGTCGATCGAGGACATCGTGGCGGTCGGCGAGAAGGTGCGCGGCTCGTTCTTCGATCCGGCCCGCACTCCGGCGCAGGTGGAGATCCTCGATCGGCTCGAGGTCCTGCTGGCGCTGGTCGAGGGCTGGGTCGACCACATCGTGGCCCAGGCCACCGAGGGCTGGATGCCCAACGCGCCGCAGATCGAGGAGATCATCCACCGTCGCCGCGCGTCGGCGACGCCGGTTGTCAGTGTCTTCTCGGAACTGCTGGGCCTTGACCTGACCCCGCGCATGGTGCGCGACGCCAGGAACCTGTGGGCCGCGGTCGAGCACCACCGCGGGGCCGAGGAGCGCGACGCCGTGTGGCGGCACCCGGACCTGCTGCCCACCGCGGCGGACATGTCGGACCCGCTGCGGTTCGCTGCGGGCACTTCGGGAGAGGCCTCGGAGAGCGAGGATGAGATGGACGCGGAGTTGCGGCGCCTGCTCGAGGGCCCGGACAACTGAGAAAAGTCCTTGACGCCCGGCACGCGGTGCGATTGACTTTCCGCATGAGTCCCGGTGACTCGTCGCGCAGGGGAAGGCGAGACGAGCTGCCGGGACTCCACCGTGTGTGGGCGGTGTGTCCCGTTGTGGGTGCACCGCCGCGCCGCCTACAGTGAAGCAGGCCGCTGGACACCTCAGTGGCTCGAACAAGGAGGAAATCTATGGCCACGGAGATCTGGGAAGGCTCTTTCTACTGCGTCAAGTGCAAGGAGAAGCGCGACGCGAAGGGCGAGGTCGTCGTCAACGCCAAGGGCACGAAGATGGCCAAGGGCAAGTGCCCCGTGTGCGGTACCAACCTCAACCGCATCCTCGGGAAGGCCTGAGCCAGACCCACGAAGCTGAATGGGGCGGAGCCGTTTCGGCACCGCCCCATTCGTGTTGTCCGGACCCCGATCGGTGTTGTCCGGAAAGGATCGGTGTTGTCCGCCCGCCCGCGCGTGGGCACCGTGAGCGTCCCGCTGGGCGAGGCTGGCTGAC
>JAUHXZ010000095.1 GCA_030426725.1 Actinomycetes bacterium | reverse complement strand
GTTTACCCAGTCGCTACCGTCAGGTCATGGGGCGCTCGGGGCGGCTGATGCGGCCGGGGTCTGGCGTCGTCGCGGTTCGGTGGGTTACGGTGTCGTAAGCTACGCTTGCGTAAGCTACGGATACGTAAGTTAGCGGAAGGAGGCCGCGTGCGCGGTCAGAGCGAGGACATGGTGCAGCTGCTCACCCCCGACGGCGTCAGGGTCGAGCACGACGAGTTCGAGTTCACCGGCAGCACCGACGACCTGGTCGGCTACCTGCACGACATGATCATCGCCCGGCGGTTCGACGCCGAGGCGACCGCGCTCCAGCGGCACGGCGAGCTGGGCCTGTGGACGCCACTCATCGGCCAGGAGGCCGCGCAGGTGGGCTCGGCCCACGCCCTGCGCCCCGCCGACGTGGTGTTCCCCTCGTACCGCGAGCACGCCGTCGCGATGGTGCTGGGGGTGCCGCTGACCAACATGCTGTCCCTGTTCCGCGGCGCCGACTTCGGCATCTGGGAGAAACTCGAGTCGTTCAAGAACTACCAGCTGGTCATCGGCTGCCAGACGCTCCACGCCACCGGCTACGCCATGGGCCTCGAGCTCGACGGCGCCGTCGGCAACGACAACGACGACGACAACGCGGGCGTCATCGTCTACCACGGCGACGGCGCCACCAGCCAGGGCGACGTCAGCGAGGCGTTCGTGTTCGCCGCCTCCTACAACGCGCCGGTGGTCTTCTTCTGCCAGAACAACCAGTGGGCCATCTCGGAGCCCCTCGCGCTGCAGTCGCGGATCCCGCTCAACCAGCGCGCCGAGGGTTTCGGGTTCCCGGGCATCCAGGTCGACGGCAACGACGTGCTGGCGGTCAAGGCCGTCACCGACTGGGCGATGGCCCGTGCCCGTTCGGGCGAGGGGCCCACGTTCATCGAGGCGTTCACCTACCGGATGGGTGCCCACACCACGTCCGACGATCCCACCAAGTACCGCGAGCGCGAGGACGAGGAGGCGTGGAAGGGCCGCGACCCCATCGCGCGCCTCAGCACCTACCTGCGCACCCTCGGCGCCGTCGACGACGCGTGGTTCGAGGCCGTCGAGGCCGAGGCCAAGGAGTACGGCGCCTCGGTGCGCGCCGAGATCCCCGGCCTCGAAAGCGTCACCATGGACAAACTGTTCGCCACGGTCTACCGGGAGCCGACCGTCGCGCTGGAGGCCCAGCGCCGCGAATACGCCGAGTACGCCGCCGGCTCGGGGGAGGAAGCATGAGCGAGACCCTGACCATGGCCAAGGCCCTCAACCGGGGCATGCGCCGCGCCCTCCAGGCCGACCCCAAGGTGCTGCTCGCCGGTGAGGACATCGGCAAGCTCGGCGGCGTGTTCCGCATCACCGAGGGCCTGCAGGCCGAGTTCGGCGAGAACCGCGTCATCGACTCGCCGCTGGCCGAGTCCGGCATCATCGGCACCGCCGTCGGCCTCGCGATGCGCGGCTACCGGCCCGTCGTCGAGATCCAGTTCGACGGGTTCGTGTTTCCCGGCTTCTCCCAGCTCGTCACCCAGGTGGCGCGGCTGCACATGCGCACCGGCGGACAGCAGGCGATGCCCATCGTCGTGCGCATCCCGTTCGGCGGCGGCATCGGCTCCATCGAGCACCACTCGGAGTCACCCGAGACGTACTTCGCGCACACCCCCGGGCTCAAGGTGGTCGCGCCGTCGAACCCGAACGACGCCTACTGGATGATCCAGCAGGCGATCCAGTCGGAGGACCCGGTGGTCTTCCTCGAACCCAAGCGCCGATACCACTCCAAGGGGCAGGTGAATTTCACGGCGAAGCCCGCCCCCATGCATCAGGCGCACATCGCGCGCTACGGCACCGACGCGACCCTGCTGGCGTACGGGCCTATGGTCCAGACCTGCCTCGACGCGGCCGCCGTCGCCGCCGAGGAGGGCACCTCGCTCGAGGTGGTCGACCTGCGCACGCTGAGCCCGCTGGACTGGGTGACCATCGAGTCGTCGGTACGCCGCACCAAGCGCGCGGTCGTCGTCCACGAGGCGCAGCGGACCCTCGGCCTGGGCTCCGAGATCGCCGCGAAGCTGCACGAGGACCTGTTCTACGTGATGGAATCGCCCGTGATGCGCGTGACCGGCTACGACATGGTCTACCCGCCCGCCGCCGTCGAGAACGAGTTCCTGCCCGACGTCGACCGCATCCTCGACACCGTCGACCGGTCCCTCGCGTACTAGGAGTTGTGAGATGAAGCGTCAGTTCCTGCTGCCGGATCCGGGTGAGGGCCTCGTCGAGGCCGAGATCGTCGCGTGGCGCGTCGCCGTCGGCGACGTGATCGAGGTCAACGACGTCCTCGTGGAGATCGAGACGTCCAAGTCGCTGGTCGAGCTGCCGTCGCCGTTCGAGGGCACTGTGACCGCCCTGCTCGTCGCGGAGGGCACCGAGGTGGAGGTCGGCACGCCCATCGTCGAGATCGACGACGGCGCCGACGGCGCCGACGACGCCGACGACGCGGCGGAGTCCTCGGGCGAGGGCGCCACGCCGAACCTGGTGGGCTACGGGGCCGCCGAGTCCACACCCGGCCGTCGCCGTCGCCGCGGGCGGGGCGCCGCCGAGAAGTCCTCCGTCTCGGACGCGATGTCGGCCGCCTACGCTCCGCACGAGCCCGGCCGCCGCGCCGACGAGGTGCACCCCGCCTCCGCCGTCACCGCGCAGGCCACCGGCGATCCCCTCCCGACGCCCGGCACGGCGCCCTCCGAGTCGCAGCTGGTGCTGGCGTCGGATCCGGGTAGCGCCAAGGCCAAGCCGCCCGTGCGCAAGTACGCCAAGGACCTGGGGGTCGACCTCGGAACCGTCGCCGGCACCGGCCCCGACGGCACCATCACCCGCCGCGACGTCGAGGCGGCGGCCGCCTTCGCCCGCCTGGACGAGCAGCCGCGGCAGGGCCGGGTCCTCAACGACCAGGCGTCGTTCCAGGGCTCCGGGCCGCGCGTCGGGGAGGAGCCTCGGAGCCACGCGGGAACGTCGTTCAGCGGATCGGACTTCGGCGGCGGCTTCGGCCCGACCGAGGGGCTGGGCGGCTTCAATCCGCAGCAGGGCCGCGCCGACCGTCGCGTGCCGATCCGGGGCGTGCGCAAGGCCACGGCCGAGAACATGGCGCGCTCCGCGAAGACGCATGTGCACGTCACCGAGTGGATCACCGTCGATGTCAGCGCCACGATGGACTTCGTCGAGACGCTCAAGCAGCGCCGCGAATTCACCGGGCTGCGGGTGTCGCCGCTCCTCGTCTACGCGAAGGCCATCTGCCTGGCGCTGGCGCGGAACCCGGAGCTGAACTCGTCGTGGGACGAGGAGCGCCAGGAGATCGTCTACTACGGCGGCGTGAATCTGGGCATCGCGGCGGCGACGCCCCGCGGGCTCATGGTGCCCAACATCAAGGGCGCCGACCAGCTGAGCCTCCTGCAGCTGTGCCAGGCCGTCAACCAGTTGGTGCAGGTGTCGCGCGAGGGCAAGCTGCAGCCCGGTGACTACACCAACGGCACGTTCACGATCACCAACGTCGGCGTCTTCGGTGTCGACGCCGGTACGCCCATCATCAACGGCGACGAGTCGGCCATCTTCTGCATGGGCTCGATCCAGCGTCGCCCCTGGGTGGTCGGCACGGGTGCTGAGGAGAAGGTCGTGCCGCGCTGGGTCACGACGTTGGCCGTGGCGTTCGATCACCGCGTCGTCGACGGCGAGCAGGGGTCGCGGTTCCTGCACGACGTCGCGTCGATCCTCCAGGAACCGGCGCTGGCGCTCCTGTTCTGACCCTCCGCTGTCGCGCCGGTCCGATCGCGACGCCCACCCAACCTGCCCCGGCCCCACCCCTCGACACCCTCATGCTGTCGGCCGGCGTCCGCGAGGGGGGAGTGCCCGACCCCGGCCCTCGACGCTCGGGCACACTGGGACCCATGTCCGCCCCGACGCGCTTCCTCGTCGACCTCGACGCCATCCACGCCAACCTTGCGGTCGCCCGCGACCTCGCCGGCAGTCGGAAGGTCCTGGCCGCCGTCAAGGCCGACGCCTACGGCCACGGCCTCGTCCCCGTCGCGACGAGCATCCAGGATCGCGGCTCGGCCGACTGGCTCGGCGTCGCGGTCACCGAGGAGGCCACCCGGCTCCGGGCCGCCGGAATCACGCTGCCCATTCTCAAGTTCACCCCGACGTTCGCCGACGATCTGCCCGAAGCCCTCGCGGCGGGCCTCACGGTCTCGGTCGGCACCGCGGAGGCCGTGGACGAGACCCAGGCCGCGGCCGAAGCGGCCGGCGCCATCGCGGAGGTCCACCTCAAGATCGACACCGGCATGCGCCGCGTCGGCGCCGACCCCAAGGACGCCGTCGACCTGGCGCGCCGGATCGCGGCCGCCCCCGACCTCCGGCTCGGTGGCATCTTCACCCATCTGCCCATCAGCGACGTCGCGGAGGGGGAGGACTTCACCCGCAACCAGCTCGCGCTGTTCGGTATCACGGTGGCCGCCGTCGAGGAGGCCGTCGGGCCGGTAGAGCTGGTGCACGCCGCGAACTCCGGCGCGGTGCTCGGTCACGACCTCGGCGACACCACCATGGTCCGCCCGGGCATCATGATCTACGGCTCCTACCCCGACGCGAAGACCCCGAGGACGCGGCCGCTCACCGATGTCGGCAGGTGGGTGTCGCGGCTCAGCTTCGTCAAACGCGTGCGGGCGGGGGAGACGGTCGGCTACGGGCGGAGCTGGACGGCGCCCCGCGACACCTGGATCGGCACCGTCGCCGTCGGCTACGGCGACGGGTACTCGCGGCTGCTGTCCTCGCGGGGGCGGATGCTGATCGACGGCCGCAGCTATCCGGTGGTCGGCCGCGTGTGCATGGACCAGACCATGATCGACCTCGGTCCGGACAGTCCCGGGGTGTCGGTGGGCGACGAGGTGGTGCTGATGGGTACCAGCGGCCACGAACGCATCGGCGTCGAGGAGTTGGCGGAACTCATGGGGACCATCACCTACGAGGTGACCTGCCTCATCACCCCGCGCGTCCCGCGCGTCTACTGAGCGGGGCTCACTCCTCCGCCGCGGCCTCGGCGTGCCCGCCGTCGAGCTTCGGGCGACGGTTCGGGAACTCGGTGAGGGCGGAGTTGGCGATGCTGCGGGTGGACCAGCCGTCGACGGCGGCCCCGACCCCGCCACCGACCACCATCATGCCGCGGGCCAGCCACAGCCCGAAGCGCTTGCCGGTGACCTGGTTGACGGAGCGGTCGAGCAGGGCGCGCGCCACCTGGCCGTCGAGTCGGGCGTCGAACACCGGTGCCGTGGCGACGACGAGCGGGGAACTGGGCAGGACGCCCTTGTTCACCAGGCCGGCCATGGCGCCCGGGCCGAGCATGACCATGAGGATGGCGGTGCGGACGCGCGGATCGCTCAGCTCGTAGCCGCGCAGGTGGGCGATGCCCGCCACGAGCCGGGCCTGCAGGAACGAGGCGGCGACGATGTTGGCCGGCACGGTGACCAGTGCGACGAGGAACCCGCCCCAGTTGGTGGCGAAGCCCTGCCCGCCGGCCATCGCAATGTGCTGGGTCACCATCTTCTGAATGGCCACCTCGGGGTCGCGGTGCTGCGCGAGCAGGTGGTTGGCGGCCTTCTTGGCGCCGGGAAGACGTCCCCGGCCGTCGATGGCCAGGCGGAGGAGTTCGTGGAAGGCGTTGGCGGTGAACTCCTCGGCCACCGCGACGACGCGTTGTTCAGTCATGCCGGCCCCTTTCCGCGTCAAGCGTTGCACACGCCTGCAAAGTCGTCATCCCCTTCGGGCGGTCGGTCGCTCCTGCAAGACTGGGGGAATGCTGGGCGTGACGTTCGGCCGGCCGGATCAGTGGCCGGGTCAGGATCTCATCGGATACTCCGATGAGTTCGATTCGTCGTTGGCGCTCGAAGGCTACCGGTGCGGCGTCTTCCCGATGCCGCTGGACCCAAGCTCGGGGGACATGGGGTGGTGGTCGCCGGTGCTGCGCGGGCTGCTTCCGGTCAAGGGTCTGCATGTCACGCGGTCGGTGAGGAAGTCGGCCAAGCGTTACACCACCACCGTCGACGCGGCGTTCGACGACGTCATCGCGGCCTGCGCGGACCCGTCGCGGCCCTACGGGTGGATCGACGAGCGGATCGTCGACGTCTACCGCGCCCTGCACCGCGGCGGGTGGGCGCATTCGGTGGAGACGTGGGACGCCGACGGGCGTCTGGTGGGCGGCCTGTACGGCGTGCACGTCGGCGGCATGTTCGCCGGAGAATCCATGTTCCACGATCCGGTCCACGGGCGCGACGCGTCGAAGGTCGCGCTGGTGCGACTCACGCTCGAGTTGGCTCTGGTCGGCGTCGAACTGCTGGACGTCCAGTGGCTCACCGAACACCTGGGCACGCTCGGCGCCTACGAAGTGCCGCGGCAGGAGTACCTCCGCCGCCTCGACAGGGCGCTCGCCCTCCCGGGCCTGCGGTGGCATCAGTACGGCTCGCTCGGTGGGGACGAACTCGTGACGGCGTGGTCGCACGCGGCCGCGGACGATTCCGCGACTCCGTGGGGGGCCCAGGATGCCTGAGCTGCCCGAGGTCACCGCGCTGGCCTCCGCCTTGGACGGCAAGCTGAGGGGGCAGGTCATCGCCGCGGGGCACTTGGTGTCGTTCTCCGCGCTCAAGACCTTCCGGGTGCCGCTCGAAGCGCTCGCCGGACTGGAGATCGAGCGGGTGAACCGGCACGGCAAGTTCATCGACGTCGAGGCACAGGGCATCCACCTCGTGTTCCACCTCGCCCGGGCCGGCTGGGTGACCTGGCACGACGCCGCCCCCAAGGTTCCGGCGAGGCCCGGGAAGTCCGGCCTGGCGCTGCGGATCGTGCTCGACGGCGGCGCAGGGTTCAGTCTCACCGAGGCGGGCACGCAGAAGCACCTGGCGGTCTACGTCGTCGAGGATCCCGCCGAGGTGCCGGGCATCGCCGCGCTGGGGCCCGATCCCATGGCCGACGATTTCACCGTCGAGGACCTGCGCGGCATCCTCCAAAGGGCGGGCCGCGCGCAGCTCAAGGGCGTCCTGCGGGACCAGAAGATCCTGGCCGGGATCGGCAACGCCTACAGCGACGAGATCCTCCACGCGGCGCGCCTCAGCCCCTTCAAGCCGGCGGGCAGCCTCGACGAGTCCGCCGCGGGGGAGCTCTTCGGGCACATCCAGCGGGTGCTCGGCGAGGCCCTGGCCGCCGCCGGGGACGTGCCCATCGACAAGCTCAAGGATGCCAAGCGCTCCGGGATGAGGGTCCACGGTCGCACGGGCGAGCCGTGCGACGTGTGCGGGACCACGATCGCGGAGGTGTCCTTCGCCGATTCATCGCTCCAGTACTGCCCGGGATGCCAGACCGGGGGCAAGCCACTCGCCGACCGGAGGATGTCGCGGCTCCTCAAGTGATGGACCGCGCCGTGCCTACGATGAACGCATGACGGACGACGGCGCCGCGCGCGACGCGGGAGGTGCTGCCGGCACGGCCCGAAGCGGTGCCGGGGCCGCCAGCTGGGCTGCCGCCGCCCACGTCCTCAACGGCGTCGCGCACGTGGTCATCGGCGTGATCATCCTGGCCGCCGCCGTCGGCGTCGGGACGTCCACCGGCGAGGACGGGGCACTGCGCTCGGTCTCCGCGCTGCCCGTGGGGGCGGTGGCCTTCGGGTTCGTGGGCCTCGCGATGCTCGCCCTGGCGGCCGACGCGGTCGTGCTCGCCGTCGGCAAGTCCCGGCGCGCCGAACCGGGCACGGGCCGCGACGCCGCCCGCGCCTGGGGCTACGCGACGGTGTCGATCGCCGCCCTGTCGTTCGCCACCGGAGGCAGCGCGGCGGAGGAGACGGCGGCCTCCCTCGGCGCGGAGATGCTGCTGTCGTGGTGGGGGGCCGGGGTGCTGGTCGCGGCGGGCCTGGTGACACTCGGCGTCGGCTCCGGGATGATCTCGCGGGGCATCACCCGGGCGTTCCTGGAGGACGTCGCGGACCGGCAACGCAACCAGCGGCTGTTCGTCGGATTCGGGGCGGCCGCCTACGTCGCCAAGGGGATAGCCGTGGCGATCGTCGGCACTCTCCTGGTCGTCTCGGTGATCACGAGGGACCCGACCAACGGTGCCGGTCTGGACGGGGCCCTGTCTTCGTTGGTGGCCATCCCCGCGGGGCGCTTCCTGGTGGAGGTCGTCGGGGGCGGCCTGATCGTCTACGGCATCTTCTTCCTGGTCCGTTCCCGGGCGGTGCCGGTAGGCAGGGGCCACTGAACCGCCCTCACCGGTCGCCGCGAGCTGACGGCCATGGCCTAACCTGGGCTGGTGCTCGGATACTTCGGCCCCGCGGGGACCTTCACCCATCAGGCGTTGCGCACCATCTCGGACGACGACGCGATCGCTTTCGCCAGCGTCCGCGAGGCGCTGGAGGCCGTGCGTGAGGGTCAGATCCGGGGCGCGATCGTGCCCATCGAGAACTCCGTCGAGGGTGGCGTCTCCGCGACGCTCGACGAACTGATCGCCGGGTCGCCGCTGTCCATCCGTCGCGAGATCGTGCTGCCGGTCGAGTTCG
>JAUHXZ010000094.1 GCA_030426725.1 Actinomycetes bacterium | reverse complement strand
ACCCCGGCACAACCCGAGCCCGCGCCCGCTCCGGCTTCCGCTCCGTCGGCATCGTCCGGCGGACGCCCCGGCCAGCTCAGCGCGGCCGAGTTGCGCCGCGTGTGGCCCAACGTGCTCGAGGAGGTCAAGCGCCGCCGGCGGTTCACCTTCATGCTGCTCAGCCAGCACGCCCAAGTGCTCGACGTCGCCGACGGCGTCCTGCGCCTCGGCTTCGGCCAGGCCGGCGCCCGTGACAACTTCGGCGGCGGCGGCAGCGCCGATGTGCTCGCGGACTCGATCATCGAGGTCATCGGCGTCGAGCTGCAGATCAACGCCGTTGTCGCGGACGCCCCGCAGGGCCGCCAGGAGCAGGCCCGCCCTGAGCCGGCGCCCCAGGGGAGGCAGCAGCGCCCCGCGGACTCCCCGCCGGCGGATTCGGCCCGGCCCAGCGACCCACCGCCCGCCCAGCGGCCGGCCGGAGCGCCTCCGGCCACTTCCAGCCCGACCCCGACCGAACCCCCCGGCGAGCCCTACCCCGAGGTGGAGGCAGAGGTGTCGTCCGACGACGAGGTCCTCGACTCCTCCCACAACGCCGAGGAACTGCTCAGCAACGCGTTCGGGGCGGAGATCATCGCGGTGCGCGACGTCGATGACGGCGGAAGCCGCGCATAAGCTTGTCCCCAAGCCACACCTCAGGAGTGAGTGACCATGTTCGGTGATTTCGACATCAACGCCCTCATGCAGCAGGCCGCCAAGCTGCAGGAGGACCTGCAGCGCGCCCAGGACGAGCTCGCCGACGCGCGCTTCACCGGCAGCGCCGGCGGCGGTGCGGTCACCGTCGTTCTCACGGGCAAGGGAGATCTGGAGCAGGTCGACATCCAGCCCGAGGCCATGGACCCGGAGGATCCGGAGACGCTGTCGGCGCTGGTCGTCGCGGCGTTCCGCACGGCCAAGGCCGAGGTGGACGCCGCCGCGGCCTCCACGATGCCCGAGGTTCCGGGCATGCCCGGCATGCCGGGTCTCGGAGGCTGACCCGGCTGTGTACGACGGCCCCATTCAGGATCTCATCGACGCGCTGAGCAGGCTTCCGGGCATCGGCCCGCGCGGCGCCCAGCGCATCGCGTTCCATCTCCTCGACGCCCCCGAGGAGGACGTGTTCGAGCTGGCCGACACCCTCCGCCGGGTCAAGGAGTCCGCCCGGTTCTGCGAGGTCTGCTTCAACGTGTCCCAGGAGTCGCGCTGCCGCGTGTGCCGGGATCCCCGCCGCGACCGCGGACTGCTGTGCGTCGTCGAGGAGTCCAAGGACGTCGTCGCCATCGAGCGCACCAACGAGTTCCGCGGGCTGTACCACGTGCTCGGCGGATCGATCTCGCCCATCGACGGACGTGGGCCGGCCGACCTGCACACACGCGAACTGTTCCAGCGACTGGCCGACGGCGAGGTCACCGAGGTGATCCTCGCCACGGATCCCGACACGCAGGGCGAGGCGACCGCCGCCTACCTCAGCCGCATGCTGCGCGACTTCGGTGTCCGGGTGACCCGGCCGGCCAGCGGCCTACCCGTGGGCGGGGACCTGGAGTACGCCGATCAGGTCACCCTGGGCCGGGCCTTCGAGGGGCGCAGATCGATGTTCGAGCCGTCGCCCGACACCGTGTCGGCGGGGGGTGCCCAGGAGGGTTCGACAAGGGGCTGACAGTGTCGGAGGCCGGACCTACGCTGGTTTCGATGGGCAATCCGGCCCCCGATGAAGGGAACGCGTCGTGGCAATCACCCTCAACCCCTACCTCGCCCTGCAGGGCACCTGCCGGCAGGCGATGGAGTTCTACCACTCGCTGCTGGGCGGCAGTCTGACGCTCAATACCTTCGGCGAGTCCGGCATGCAGGACATCCAGGGCGTGGACCCGGACGGAATCATGCACGCGCAGCTCGTCACGCCGTCGGGACAGGTCCTCATGGCCAGCGATGCCATGGGCATGCCGCATCAGCCCGGCGACACCGTCGCGGTGTCCCTCTCGGGCGACGACGAGTCGCTGGACACGACGTTTCGGGCGCTGTCGGCGGGCGGCAGCGTCATCGTCGGCTATGAGAAGCAGATGTGGGGCGACTACTACGGCCAGGTGCGGGACAAGTTCGGCGTCGTCTGGCACGTCAACCGTTCCGGGGGTGCCTCGTGACCCCGGCGGGCGCACCCACCTGGATCGAGGTCTACGTCCCGGACCTGGCCAAGGCCGAACGGTTCTACGGCGGACTCCTCGGCTGGAAGTTCAACGACATGGGCGAGGACTACGGCCACTACAGCATCGTCATGCTCGGTGACGAGGTGGTCGCCGGCGCCATGACCATGGACGAGGGCATGCAGGCGCTGTGCGTCTACCTCGCCACCGACGACGTCCGGGCCCTGGCCGGGCGCGCGCGGGCGGCCGGCGGCCAGGTGGTCGTCGAGCCGATGGACATCCCCGGCCAGGGCTCGATGGCGTTCCTCACGGACAGCACCGGGGCCGCCGTGGGCGCCTGGCAGAGCCCCGACGTCCAGTTTCAGGCTCGCAACAAGGCGGGGGCCTCGGTCTGGTACGAGCTGATGACCAGCGACTACGACGCTGCCAAGGCCTTCTACTCCGACGTGTTCGGGTGGGATCTCGCCCCGATGGGGGAGCAGGGGCTGCCGTACCAGTACTCCACCGACGGCGAAGGCGACGACGCCGTGGCCGGGATCTGCGACGCGCGGGAGATCATCCCGTCGCAGGTGCACGAATCGTTCTGGCGCGTCTACCTCGGCGTACCGAACACAGACGAGGCCGTGGAGCGGGTCAAGGAGCTCGGCGGGCACCTCCTCGATGGCCCGGTCGACTCGCCGTTCGGTCGGGTGGCCACCGTGATGGACGATCAGGGAGTGATGTTCCAACTCATCGAGGCGTAGCTGTCGGCGGTCCGAGCGCCCGCCCGAGCACCCCGAGGGCGGCGCGGATCTCGTCGGGACTGCGGCCGCCGTAGTCGAGCAGCACGCCGGACAGGTGCGGGTCGCCGGCCCACCCGGCGGCCAGGTCCGCCACGCCGAGGCCGGCGCGCCTGCACGCGAGCCGGACGGCGTCGGCGTCGTCGCCCGCCAGTTCGACCACCAGGACGTGCCCGCTGTCGGTGACGCTCCGAACGCCGGGGGCGACGGACAGCCGGGGCATCGCCTCTGCGACGAGTGCCGCGGCCTCGGCGGAGTGTCGCCGGGCTCGCGAGAGTCTTCGCTTGAGGCCACCGGCTTGCAGGTAGCGGGCCAGGGCGCGCTGCATCAGGGGCGGGACGCCGGATCCGAGGGCGGCGCGTGTGGCGGCCAGATCGCTGTGCCAGGAAGGCGGGGCGATGAGATAACCGGTTCCGACGTCGCGCCCCAGAACCGCGGAGAACGTACCCAGATGCGCGACGCGGTCCGGGGCCAGGCTCCACAGCGGGGGCAGCGGGGGGCCGAGGTGGCGGTACTCGGAGTCGTAGTCGTCCTCGACGATCAGCACCCTCGTGCGCTCCGCGAAGGCGATGAGCGCCTGCCGTCCCTCAGCGCCCAACGCCCCGCCCGACGGGAACTGGTGGTTCGGGGTGACGAGCACGAGGTCCAGCGGCATCGCGGCGTCCAGCGCCCCGATCTCCGGCCCGTCCGGGCCGACCGGGATGGGGACCGTGTCGACCGATAGTGCCTCGAGCACACGACGCAGCCCGGGAAAGCCAGGGCTCTCGACGCCGACGCGGGGGCCGCGTCCGGTGCGTCGGGCCACGACGCTCAGCAGCAGCGCGAGCCCGGCCCGGGCGCCGGCGGTCACCACCACGTCGTCGGGGTGTACGGCCATGGCACGCATGAGCCGCAGGTGCTGCGCGATCGCGTCCTCGAGGGCCGGGCCCCCGGGGCCGACTGCCGCGCGCAGCGCGCTGCGCCACGCGGGGTCGTCGACGGGGCGGTCCGGGTCGCTTCCCGAGGCGAAGTCCAGCGGTGGTGCGGCCGCCGGTGCCCGCGGCGGACGGGGTGGCGGGGCCGGGCGCGGATGGGGGGCGGCGAGGTGCGGGGCGACGCGCATGCCCGATCTGTCGCGGGCGACGAGATAGCCCTCGGCCACCAGCTGGTCGTAGGCGGCCGTGACGGTTCCGCGCGCAACGCCGAGCGCCCGAGCCGCCGCGCGGGTGGAGGGGGCCCGGCCGCCGGAGGCGAGCGCGCCGGCGGCGATCCGCTGGCGGAGCGCGGTGGCGACCTGAGTGGGGAGAGGCGGGGCGCCGGCGCTGCGGTCCAGTTCGACCCCGCGGAGAGCGTCGGGCATGCGCCCAGCCTACCCATCTGGATCAAAGAATCTGTCCTCATCTGGCTCTTGAATGGTCCAGTTGTCCGCGGGAGTATCGGCGGTATGACTGATGCAGCCATCCAGAACCGCGCCCTCGTCAACACCGGCCTCGCCGAGATGCTCAAAGGCGGCGTCATCATGGACGTCGTGACGCCCGAGCAGGCGCGCATCGCCGAGGAGGCCGGGGCCGTCGCCGTCATGGCTCTCGAGCGGGTCCCTGCGGACATCCGGGCGCAGGGCGGCGTCGCCCGGATGAGCGATCCAGACCTCATCGACGGCATCATCAAGGCCGTGTCGATCCCGGTGATGGCCAAGGCACGCATCGGGCACTTCGTCGAGGCCCAGGTACTGGAGGCGCTCGGCGTCGACTACATCGACGAGTCCGAGGTCCTGTCGCCCGCCGACTACGTCAACCACATCGACAAGACCGCTTTCCGGGTGCCGTTCGTGTGCGGCGCCACCAACCTGGGGGAGGCGCTGCGTCGCATCACCGAGGGCGCCTCGATGATCCGCAGCAAGGGCGAGGCCGGCACCGGGGACGTCTCCGAGGCGATGCGGCACCTGCGAACGATCCTCGGCGAGATCCGGGCGCTCGGCGCGAAGTCCGACGACGAACTGTTCGTGGCGGCGAAGGAACTGGCGGCCCCCTACGAGCTGGTGCGGCGCGTCGCGAAGGAGGGGAAGCTCCCGGTGGTCCTGTTCGTCGCGGGCGGCGTGGCCACTCCGGCCGACGCGGCGATGATGATGCAGCTCGGCGCCGACGGGGTCTTCGTCGGGTCAGGCATCTTCAAGTCGGGCAACCCCGCCGAGCGGGCCAAGGCGATCGTCGAGGCCACGACTCACTACGACGATGCGGCCCGCATCGCCGAGGTTTCGCGGGGCCTGGGCGAGGCGATGGTGGGCATCAACGTTGCTGACGTTCCGGCGCCGCACCGGCTCGCCGAGCGCGGATGGTGACCGGGCGCGGCAACGGGGCCGCGCGCATGGTCACGATCGGGGTGCTGGCCTTGCAGGGGGCCGTCCGCGAGCACGAGCGCATGCTCGACGGACTGGGCGTCGCCACGCGCCGCGTGCGGGTGCCGTCGCAGCTCGACGGCCTCGACGGGCTGGTGCTGCCGGGTGGGGAGTCGACCGCCATCGCCCGCCTCGCCCGCCCGTCGGGCCTGCTCACGGCGATCCGCGACCGGATCGACGCCGGCTTCCCGGTGTTCGGGACGTGCGCCGGGCTCATCCTGCTGGCCGACGACGTCGCCGATCCGGGCGGGCTCGTGGGTCTTCCGACGATCGGCGGGCTCGACGTCACGGTGAGGCGCAACGCCTACGGCGCCCAGCTGGCCTCGGGGGAGGCCGACGTCGAGCTGAGCGCCGGGGCCCTGGTGGCCGCGCACGACGTCGGAGTCGCGCTGCCGCGCTACGAGGACCGGAACGGCAGCGTCCACCCCGTCGGCCGGGACGACCGTGCCGTCGACGAACCGTCGACGATGCGCGGGGTGTTCATCCGGGCCCCCCGCATCGAGCGGGTGGGCGCCGGCGTCCAGGTGCTGGGGACGCGCGAGTACGAGCCCGTGGCGATCCGCAGCGGCGCGGTGTTCGCCTGCACCTTCCACCCCGAGATCGTCCCCGACCCCGCCCTCCACGCGCTGTGGCTGGGAGGGGTTTGAGCAATTGGCTCGGGTCGCTGCTTTGGCCCCGCGTCACCTGAGCGCGTGCCTGCCCGCGACCCCAGCCAATTGCTCAAACCCCCACCCCAGGACCGGCCACGCGCCGATCGGCCAGGTCGGCGGGGGCCTAGAGTTGGGCGGGTGAGTGAACCCGTGATCTCCGCCCGCTCGCTGACCAAGCGCTTCGGCGACTTCACCGCCGTCGACGGGATCGACTTCGACATCGCGCCCGGCGAATCCTTCGGGTTCCTCGGCCCCAACGGCGCCGGCAAGTCGACCACCATGCGGATGATCGCCGCCACGTCCACCCGCACCGACGGCGACCTCACTGTCCTGGGCCTCGACACCAACCACCACGGCCCCGAGATCCGCGCACAGCTCGGCATCGTCCCCCAGGGCGACCTCCTCGACGAGGAACTGCGCGTCATCGACAACCTCACGGTCTACGGCCGCTACTTCGGCCTGCCCCGCGCCTACGTCCGGCGCCGCGCCGAGGACCTCCTCGACTTCGCCCAACTCCGCGAGAAGCGCCTCTCCCGCGTCGAGGGGCTCTCCGGCGGCATGAAGCGGCGCCTGACCATCGCTCGCGGCCTCATCAACAACCCCCGCATCATGCTGCTCGACGAGCCCACCACCGGCCTCGACCCGCAGGCCCGCCACATCCTCTGGGACCGGCTGTTCCGGCTCAAGGAGGAGGGGACGACGCTGGTGGTCACCACCCACTTCATGGACGAGGCCGAGCAGCTCTGCGACCGGCTCGTCGTCATCGACAGGGGGCGCATCGTCACCGAAGGCAGCCCGTCGTCGCTCATCCGCCGCTACTCCACCCGCGAGGTCCTGGAGGTCCGCTTCGGCTCGTCCCGGAACGAAGAGGCCGCCCGCACCACGGCCGGCATCGGCGACCGGCAGGAGGTCCTCCCCGACCGCATCCTCATCTACGCCGACGACGGCGAAAACGCCCTGCAGGCCGTGCTGGACCGCGGGCTCGAACCGGTCACGTCGCTGGTGCGCCGATCGTCGCTCGAGGACGTCTTCCTCCGGCTCACCGGCAGGAGCCTCATCGAATGACCACCACAACCGGCCCGGCCGCGGTCATCGACAAGACGATGGCCGCCGACCCGGCCCGCGCCCGACGGTGGGGCTGGTGGGCCGTCGTCGAGCACCTCGTCCTACGGATGCGCCGGTACATCGCCACCCTGCTCATCACCGGCATCGGGTCACCCTTCCTGTACCTTCTCGGGCTCGGGGCCGGGCTCGGGGTCCTCGTCGACGAGGGCGAGGGCGTCGGAGGCGTGCCATACCTCACCTTCGTCGCGCCGGCACTGGTGCTCGCCTCGGTGATGCAGACCTCCGTGCAGGAGAACGTGCTGGGCACCTTCGGGGGCTTCAAGTGGTTCAACATGTTCCCCGCGATGCGGCTGACTCCCGTCACTCCGGCCCAGATGGCGGTCGGCGTGCAGGTCGGGGCCCTCATCCGGGTGCTGCCCTTGCTCGGGTTCTACCTCATCGCCGTGGTGGCCTTCGGGATCGCCGATCCGCTGCGGGCCCTGGCCCTCGTCCCAGTCGGCGTGCTGTTGTCGCTGGCCGTCGGGTTCCTCGTCATGGGGTGGGTCTCGACACAGGAGCACGACCGCGGGCAGCTGTCATTCGTCGAGCGCTTCGGCGTAGTGCCGCTCACGCTGTTCTCGGGGACCTACTTCCCGCTCGACACCCTGCCCGGCTACCTGCAGCCCATCGGCTGGGTCTCGCCGCTGTGGCATGCCGTCGAACTCGGCCGCGCCGCCATGTACGGCCACCGGCCGGGCATCGACCTGGCCGCGGTCCACATCGGCTACCTGGCCCTGCTCGCCGCCGCCGGCGCCTGGCTGTCGGTGCGGCACTTCCGCCGGAGGCTCGACGAATGATCGACGACCTCCGCGCCCCCGCCCCGAAGGTACCCGGCCCGCTCCGGGGTCTCTACGGCGGCAACACCCGCTCCGTCATCGCCCGCGGGCTGCGGGTCATCGCCCGCAACAACTGGCTGATCGTCCTCACCGGCTTCTTCGAGCCGGTGTTCTACCTGCTGTCGATGGGGCTGGGGCTCGGGGCCCTCATCGGCGCCGTCGAGTTCTACGGCAACGAGGTCCCCTACGCCGCCTACATCGCTCCGGCTCTCATGGCGGTCTCGGCCATGAACGGCGCCCTCTACGACTCGACGATGAACGTCTTCTTCCGGCTGCGTTACGGCAAGTTGTACGACCAGATGCTGTCCACCTCGCTGGGCCCGCTGGACGTCGCGCTGGGGGAGATCGCTCTCGCCCTGTTCCGCGGGCTGCTCTATGCCACCGGGTTCATGGCAGTCACCACGCTGCTCGGCCTCAATCTGTCCTGGACCGCGGTGCTCGCCATCCCCGCCGCGCTGGTCGTCGCGTTCGGGTTCGCGGCCGTCGGGCTGGCGGCGACGAGCTTCATGAAGTCGTTCCAGCATCTCGACATGGTGTTCTTCGTCATGCTCCCGATGTTCCTGCTGTCGGCGACCTTCTTCCCGATCACTGTGTACCCGGAGGCCGTCCAGTGGGTGATCATGGCGATGCCGCTGTGGCACGCCGTCGACATGATCCGGCAGCTGACCACCGGCCTCATTCAGCCCAGCATCTGGGGGCATCTCGCCTACTTCGGGGTGATGATCGCGGTGGGTACCACCGCCGCGACGGCGCGTCTCAAGGCACTCTTCCTCCGCTGACGGCCCCGCCCGATTCCACGGTCGGACCATTCCGGGCGTACCCTCAGGGCGAAAGGGGAACCGGTGGGCAACAGAGATTTCAGGATCGAGGCGACTCGGCTGACGGCACGCGAATCGGTCGAACGCTACCGGGATGTCGTGGGTGACCACCTGATCAGCCTGAAGGGCCTGTGGCC
>JAUHXZ010000093.1 GCA_030426725.1 Actinomycetes bacterium | reverse complement strand
TGCGCGAGATCCGCGTTCGGATCCTGTCCAAATCGTTCCTGATCTCCACGTCGATCACGCTGCTCGTGGTCCTGCTCGCCATGGTCCTGCTCCCGCGGGTCGAGGACCTCTTCGGGGGCGATCCGGAGCAGGTCGCCGTGGTCGGCGAGGCGCAGACGATCGTCCGGGCGCTGGGCGGGGAGGCCGAGGTCACCGTGCTCCCCGACGACGCCGCGGCCCGCGAGGCCGTTCTCGCGGAGGACGTCGACGTGGCGATCGTGCCCGACGCGGCCAGCCCGGTCGGCGTCAAGCTCTACGCGCTCGACGACCTGCCCACCTCGTGGATGCAGCTGCTGTCAGTCAGCCCCGACGTCGAACTGCTCGACACCGGTGCCGCCGACCCGGCGCTGCTGTACGGCGTCGCGATCGGCTTCGGCATCGTGTGGATGATGTCGGTGCTCACGTTCGGGATGAGCATCGCCAACTCCATCGTCGAGGAGAAGCAGACCCGCATCGTCGAGATCCTGCTCGCCACGGTCTCCGCCAGGGCTCTGCTCACCGGCAAGATCGTCGGCAACTCGCTGGCCGCCCTTGCCCAGATCGCGCTGATCGTCGGGATGGTGTTCCTGGGGCTCGCGATCAACGGCGACCAGCTGCCGTCGGTGGACCTCACCGGCCCGATCCTGTGGTTCGTCGTCCTCTTCCTCGTCGGCTTCGTGATGATGGCGTCGCTCTACGCAGCGGCCGCGTCGCTCGTGTCACGGCCGGAGGATCTCGCCAACGTGCAGCAACCCATCATGTGGCTCGTGATGCTGCCGTATTTCGCCATCATCTTCGCCTTCAACAACCCGGTGGCGCTCACCGTGATGAGCTATGTCCCGTTCTCGGCCCCGGTTGCGGTGCCGCTCCGCGTATTCACCGGCGAGCTGGCCCTCTGGGAGCCGGTGCTGTCCCTGGCGATCCTCGTCGCGACGACGCTGCTCATCATCACCTTCGCGGCGAAGATCTACGAGCGCGGCCTGCTGCGCACCGGCAAGCCTGTGAAGTGGCGGGAGGCCCTGCACTCCGAGTCCTGAGAGGCGGCCCACCCAGCGGATAGGCTTGTCCGGTGGCTGGTAAAGGCTGGTTCGGGCTGTCCTTCTTCGCGCAGCGGCCCCAGGATGAGCGGGTGTCGTGCACCCTGTCGGGCGGCGGATCGCGGGCGAGTTTCCAGTTGGGCGCCCTGGACTACCTCTACCGGCACGACGAGCGATTCGCCCCGACGGCGTTCGTCGGGGCGTCCGCGGGTTCGATCATCGCGGCGGGCCTCGCGCAGGCCGCCGACCGCGAGGAGCAGAAGTACTTCCTGGGCCGGCTGAGCGGCATCTGGCTGGGGATGCGCACCCCGGCCGACATGTTCACGGCCCGTCCCTGGTACCGACGCCTGCAGTCGGAGGGGCCCGGCTGGCTGGAGGTCGTCGCGCCGCTCCAGAAGCCGCCGCCACCCCGGACGCAGCGCATCCGGCCCGGCATCCTGCCGTTCTTCCGCGCCACGCAGGATGCGGAGACGCTAAAAACCCCGGACACGCCGGGGGATCCGGTCGAGTTGGCGCTCACCCCCGACGAGGAGGTGCAGTCGGAGTGGTCGCTGGCGACCCTGTCGGGCATCGCCGCGCATCTCGGCCGGCTGCCTCGGATCGGCAGCGACCTCAACACCATCTGGCAGGGCGTCGAGCAGTCCCGCTCGATGTACCGCCCCGGGCCCGTCCTCGCGCAGCTGCTGCGGCGCGACGTCTTCGATCCCGACCTGGTCGCCGCCTCCGGGGTCACGCTGCGGATCGCCATGGTGGCCCTTGAGTCGGGTCAATTGCGCTTCATGCGCGAGGACGGGCGCCTCGTCGACCGGACCGACCGCCCCATCGATGCGCAGCGGCACGGGCTGACCCTCGGTGTCCTGGCATCGTGCGCGATCCCGGCCGTGTTCCGGCCGGTCCCCATCGGCGACGAGACCTACGTCGACGGCGGGGCACGCGAGAACCTTCCCGCCGAGCTGGCCATCGGCCACCTGGGCGCCGCCCGCAACTACGTCATCTCGTCCCAGGCACTCGGAGTCCCACGCCGGAGCAACATGGCCGACGCCGACATCTTCGCCGTCGTCATGCGGTCCACCGAGATCCTCATCGACGAGGCAGGTCGCGACGAGCTCGCCTACGCGCACTCCGCCGACGCCATCGTCGTGCACCCGGAGATCGCCGTGCACGACACAATGACGGTCCACCCCGGGCTCCTGGACATCAACCGCGACTACGGCTGGCTGCGCGCCGCCGAGCGGCACCTGGACCTCGGCGAACCCGCCGAGGCGCTGCACCGGCTGATGACCACGCTGAGGATGGAGATCATCACACTCGAGGAACGGGTTCTGGCCACCGGCGCCCCGGACGACGTGGCGGCGCTGAGGGCCGCAAAGCTCCAGCTCCGCGACGCTGTCCTCGCGGACCAGACCACGCCCCTCCCCGACGGGGCGCACACATGGTGGACGACGTGGGAACGGCACCCCGAGGGCCCCGACGTGGATCCGCCCTGGATGCCGCTTCCCCCGGTGAAGTGACATTAGTCTGAGGTCCGTGAAGAGCACGTTCGACCTCAGGTGGGAACGCTACGGCGCCGATCTCATCGACGCCCTCGACGCCGTCTACGGCGACACCTCGTGGGAGGTGACGGACCGGGTCCGGGCGCTCCTACGGGAGAAGTTCGAGGCCCGCAGCGACGACCTGCGGGAACTCGACGAGGCGCGGCTGCTACGCCCGGACTGGCTGCAGCTGCCCACCCAGGTGGGCTACGTCGCCTACACGGAACGTTTCGCCGGGACCCTCGCCGGCATCGGCGACCACCTCGACTACCTGCAGGACCTCGGCGTCACCTACCTGCACCTCATGCCGCTGCTGCAGCCGCGAGAGGGAGCCAACGACGGTGGCTACGCCGTCGCCGACTACCGCACCGTGCGCCCCGACCTCGGGACCATGGACGACCTCGAGCACCTCACCGCGGACCTGCGCGGTCACGGCATTTCGCTCGTGGTGGATCTGGTCCTCAATCACGTCGCCCGCGAGCACGAATGGGCCGAGCGCGCCCGCGCCGGGGAACAGAAGTACCGCGACTACTTCCTGATCTACCCCGACCGCACCATGCCGGACCGCTACGAGCGGACTCTGCCCGAGATCTTCCCCGACTTCGCTCCGGGCAACTTCACGTGGGACGACACGCTGGACGGCTGGGTGTGGACGACGTTCAACGACTACCAGTGGGACGTCAACTGGGCCAACCCCGACGTGTTCGTCGAATACCTCGCCATCATCCTCGATCTCGCCAACCGCGGCGTCGAGGTGCTGCGGCTGGACGCGATCGCATTCATCTGGAAGGAGATGGGCACCAACTGCCAGAACCGCCCGCCCGTGCACGCCATCACACAGGCACTGCGCCAGGCGGTCCGGATCGCGGCCCCCGCCGCGGCGTTCAAGGCCGAGGCCATCGTCGGCCCGAAGGACCTCATCGGCTACTTCGGCAGCGGTGAGCACTACGGCAAGGTGTCCGACGTCGCCTACCACAACTCGCTGATGGCGCAGCTGTGGTCGACGCTCGCCACCCACGACACGACACTGCTGCGCCGCGCCCTCGGCGGGTTCCCGCCCAAGCCGACGACCGCGACTTGGGGCACCTACATCCGCTGCCACGACGACATCGGCTGGGCCATAGACGATGTCGACGCGCACACCGCGGGCCTCGACGGATTCGCCCACCGTGCGTTCCTCAGCGACTTCTACTCCGGCGAGCGCCCGGACTCGTTCGCGCGCGGGCTGGTGTTCCAGGCGAACCCCGCAACCGGGGACCGGCGGATCTCCGGCTCGCTGGCCTCACTCGCCGGGCTCGAGGCGGCGCAGGACCACGGGAACCCGTACGAGGTCGAACTGGCGATCGCACGGATCAATCTGCTGCACGCCGTCATCTGCGGCTGGGGCGGCATCCCGCTCATCTACATGGGCGACGAGGTTGCGATGCTCAACGACCATGACTTCGCCCGCGATCCCGCGCACGCCGATGACAACCGGTGGGTGCACCGGCCGGTCATGGACTGGGACGAGGTGGCGGCGTTGGGCGGCAACCCGTCGTCCCCGGCCGCCAGGGTCAACGCCTGGCTGCGGCACGTGCTGAGCGTGCGCCATTCGCTCCCGCAGATGCACGCGTCGCGGGAGGCGGAGTTCCTCGAGACCGGAGATCCACGGGTGTTGGCGATCAAGCGCGACCACCCCGTCGGGCCCATGGTGCAGGTGTACAGCTTCTCACCGCAGGAGGTGACGCTGCCGATGGGCTGCGTCGCCGAGACCCTGGGCGAAACGGCGCGCGAACTGCTCGACGGCGTCGAATGGGACCTGACCCCCTGGACGATGACGCTGGGCCCCTACGCGGTCCACTGGTTCGCCGCCTGAGCCCGCCCCATGCCTCCCGGCCCGGCCGGGCGGGGGGATTGAGCAATTGGCGAGGGTTAACCTCAGCGCCCCCTGTGAGCTGAGCGCGGCCTCCCCGCGACCCCATCCAATTGCTCAACCCCAACCCTCAACGCGGGGGACGCAGGTGGCTCAGAACCCCCTCGACGATCCCCCGCACCGCCTCGACGGCGGATGGGAACGGCGGGCGCCCCAGGGTGAGGAGCGTGATCTCGCGCCCGGCACCCTCGATCGGCGTGGCGGTGACCCCGGGGTCGGTGTGCGCCTGCAGCGCGAGCTGGGGCAGCATCGACACCCCGTGCCCCACCGCCACCAGCGACTGGACGGCGATGTAGTCGTCCGAGGCGAAGGAGATCCGCGGGTCGAAGCCCGCACTGTGGCACGTCGACACCAGGTAGCCACGGCACCGTTCGCACCCCGCCAGCCAGTCGTCCGCCGCGAATCCGCCGAGGTCGCGCACCGTGAGCGCCCCGCCGACTCCTCCGGGTCCGTCCACCCCCTTCGGGGAGATGAGGAACAGCGGATCGCGCCCCAGGGACTCCGACGTCAGCACCGAGTTCGCCTGCTGCCCCGGGTAGGCGAACGAGAGAGCCAGGTCGACCGTGTTGGCGAGCAGCAGTTCCTCCGCCAGCGGCGGCTCCGCCTCCGTCAGCTCGACGGTGAGCCCCGGGTGGCGACGTCGCACCTCGATCATGATGCGCGGGCCGAGGGTGGCGACGCCAGAGGGGAAGATCGCGAGGCGGACGGTTCCCGACTCCAGCGACGTCGAGGCGTCGAGTTCGCTCTGCGCCGCGGCGAGCAGCGCCAGCACCGCCTCACCGCGCTCGGCCAGCCGCCGGCCGTCCGCTGTCAGGACGAGGTTGCGCCCTACGCGCCGCAGGAGCACCGCCCCGGTCTCGGCCTCGAGCCTGTGCAGGTGGTGGGACACGGTGGGCTGGGTGAAGTTGAGTTCGTCGGCGGCCGCCGTCACGTTCCCGGTCCGGGCGAACGCAACGAGCACTTCCAGACGTCTGACGTCGATCACCACCTCATCATATCGATCGCGTCGATGTCATCCACATAAACAATTCATTGGACGTATGCCTCGGGATTGCCCACCATGGAGACATGCGTCACGAGTCCCCGGTCCTCACCCCCAGCGCCGTGCGCTCGGCCCCGAGCTTCGACGGCATCCTCGCCGCGGCCGAGGCCATCAGGCCCGTCCTTCCGCCGACCCCCGCCTGGTCGTATCCCGTGCTCGACGCGCGCATCGGATCCCACATCGTCGTCAAGCACGAGAACGTGCAGCCGATCGGGGCCTTCAAGGTACGTGGCGGGGTCACTCTGGCGGCGGCGCGGACGCCCGACGAGCGTCGCGGGATCGTGACGGTGTCGACCGGCAACCACGCGCAGTCCATGGCCTTCGCCGGCCGCAGCGCCGGGGTCCCCGTCACCATCGTCATGCCCACCTCGGCGCCCGCGAACAAGGTCCAGGCGGTCCGGGCGCTGGGCGGGACGGTCGTGCTGGAGGGCCGCACCATGGCGGAGTCCGCCCAGCACGCCGTCGCGCTGGCCGAGCGGAAGGGCCTGTTCTTCCTCAACCCCGGCAACGAACCCGCGATCATCCACGGGCACGGCACCGTCTACCTCGAATTACTGCGGGACCACCCGGAGATCGAGACCCTCTACGTGCCGGTGGGCTCCGGCTCCGGCGCGGCGGGCGCGGTCATGGTGCGCGACGCCATCGCACCGCACGTGCGCGTCGTCGGCGTCCAGGCCGCCGGCGCCCCGGCGGCCTACCGGTCCTGGGCATCCGGCCGGATCGAGTCCGCCCCGAGCGACACCTTCGCCTCCGGCCTCGCGACCGGCACCGGGTTCGCCGTCCCGCAGTCGATCCTGCGCGGCGGCCTCGACGACTTCCTCCTGGTCACCGAGGGCGAGCTGCGCGACGCGCTACGGATCATGGCCTCCGACGCCCACACCCTGTGCGAGGGCGCCGGTGTCGCGGGGCTCGCCGGGGCCATCGCGGACACGCGCCGACCGGGCGTCGTCGGCTTCGCCTGCACCGGCGGCAACGCCGACGCCGACGAGATCCGCGCCCTCTCGGGCTAGGGGGAAGGATTGAGCAATTGGCTGGGTTCGCTCAGGCCCCCACGCCTGGACTGAGCGCGGCCCCGCCATCGAACCTTGCCAATTGCTCAAGCCCCACCCCGGGCCGAGCCCACCGGCTTCCCGATTCTCCCGGCCGCCCTTCGACGGACGCGGGCACCTCGCGGGTTGGTTGCCGCGAACCAGGCAGGCCCAGGGGGATCGGGCCTCGCGGGGGGCCTGCGCACATGGATGCGGACAGCGGTGGCGACAGGCCAGGAGAGGGTGCCCCCAGCGGGGCTCGAACCCGCGACCCATGGATTAAAAGTCCACTGCTCTGCCAACTGAGCTATAGGGGCCCGTGAAGTCTAGCGCCCCCGGCTTCCCAGCCGTGGCAGGCTGGGCCCATGCCCGACTGGACCTGGCTCATCGCGGCGCTGCTGCTCGGCGGCGCGCTGCTCGCGGCAGCCCTGCTCGCCGACCGGCGCTCCGGACGCCGGGTCACCGGCGCCGACGAGCCGGCCCCGCGCCGCGGCGTCCCGGACGTCGACCGGCACGTCCCGTCGTACGTCACGCAGGACGAGATCGACGCCCTCGCCGCCCCCTATTCCGACGACGGCGCCGCGGTGCCGCACGTCGGCGAGGGGTTCGGCTTCGGGCACGCGCATCCCGACTTCGCCACCTCGAAGGGCGGCGCGAGACTCGATGACGCCTGGGTCCTGGTCATCGACGGCCCTGTCACGTCGGTGCGCGAGCTGTTCTCGCCGCTGGCGGTGGCCACCGCCGGGCGCCCGTTGGTGATCGTCGCCGACGCCCTCCACCCCGACGTCGTGGCCACACTCGCCGCCAACCGGCGCGCCCTCCGCCTGCCGGTCGTAGCCGCCGAGGCCGACGAGCGGGACCGCAGGCGCCTGGCCGAACTCACGGGCGCCGAACGGCTCAGCGAGGCGGACCTTCAGGCGGGCTACGTACCGGAGTCGGCCTACGGGTCCGCCCGGGGCTGGACGAGCACGCGGTCGCGCTCGTGGGTCCGCACGGACGGGGCCGACCCCGGGGACGAACCTCAACCCACACCCTGAACCTCAAGTCCGACTTCAGCTCGCTTGATCCTGAGACGCCCGATGGTTTCTCACCCACCTCTCAGCTTTGCCGACCGCACCCACGGCCAGGACCAAAACCCCTTGTCCGACCGATGTGCGCGCCGCCTGGCACCGACCGAATCACAATCGTGTAGTTGTGATCACGCACGCGGCGTGTCGGCTTGAATCTCTCAGATCACCGAAAGTCAACCATTGTTGCGCCGTCACCCACCCTCCTACTGTCCCGAGCAGCGGGCCGGACGTGCCGGGGGTCGACGAGACCCCGGGGAAGCGGCACGTCCGTGCTCCCCCCGGGAACTGAGGAGAGACGTGAAGCAAGCACTGAAGGGCCTACGCGGGCTGGCGGTCGCCGTCGGCCTGGCGATCCTTGTCCAGGGGCTCGGAACCGTCGCCCTCGGCCCGATGGCCGACGCCCAGCTGGGCGATGTGACCGCGACGACCGCGGTCAACATCCGCTCGGCCCCGAGCACCAGCGGCACACGGCTCGCCGTCCTCTACGAGGGCCAGTCCCTGCCCAGCCTCGGCGCCGAGGACGGGTGGACCGAGGTCTCCTACAAGGGGCGCAGCGCCTACATCGCCTCCGCTTATCTCAAGGGCGGCACCGCGTCGTCGGGCCCCTCCTCGGAGACCAGCAACGGCACCTCCACCTCCGCGACCGGCACCGTCTACACGACCGCGAACCTCAACCTGCGCTCCGGCCCGTCGCTGTCCGACAGTGTCCGCGTCGTCGCACAGCGCGGAACGCCGCTCGGGCTCACCGGGAAGGTCAGCGGGGACTACGCCCAGGTCACCTACAAGGGCAACACCTACTGGGGCGCCAAGCGCTACCTCAGCGCGACCGCCGCCGACGCCTACCAGGATCTCCCCGAAGTCACCGGCAAGGGCCGCGCCACCGTCGCGCTGATGATCCGCACCACCGACACGTCGAACTTCGTCAACATGGGCGACGTGCCCGCCGGCACCATCCTCGACACCACCGGGGTCGTCTCGAACGGCGTCGCCCAGATCGTCTACAACGGTGCGGTCCGCTGGGTCAACGCCAGGTACCTAGTGCCGGTCAGCGACAGCACGGACACGCCGACGGTGCCCGAGACGCCGAAAACGACCACGCGCTACGCCACCACCGCCCTCAACATCTGGACCGCCAGCAGCGGCTCCGGCAACGTCGGCGAGGTCCCCCGGGGCTCGGCCATCGAGGTCACCGGCCTGGTGGAGAACGGGCGCGCCCAGGCGGTCGTCACCGGCGCCCTGCGCTGGTTCACCGCCCGCTACCTCTCCGCGGAGGCCCCGGCCGGCCAGTCCACGACGACGAAGTACGCGACGACCACGCTGAACATCTGGACCGGCAGCAGCGGCTCCGGCAACGTGGGCGAGGTCACCAAGGGCACCGCCATCCAGGTC
>JAUHXZ010000092.1 GCA_030426725.1 Actinomycetes bacterium | reverse complement strand
CCGGGCCGGTACTGCTGCGGAGGCGCAGCCCGTGCGTGAGCCGGCGCTCCTGCCGCCAGAACCGATCGAGGTAGAGCATGGTGCCGTCGAGCCTGAACGGACGGGAGTCCTGCCCCGGCGAGGCGACGGCCGGCGAGGCCGCCACCCTCTCCATCCAGGTCGTCGGGTCCGGCCAGGGCAGCGACTCCGTGTCCTCGTCGGCGGTCCCGTCGTCGAGGTCCGCCTCTGGCAGGAGGTCCGCGGGTGCGGTGGTGAGGTCCACGCACACGGACCCGAGCCGGAGCTCGCGGGCCGCGAGCGCGAACGCGAGGTGGACTTCGGGGTCCGGCTCACCCGACAGCGCCGCCATGCGGCGGGCCAGGTGGAAGTCGACGGGCCTGAGCATGCCGGCGGTGCAGAACCGCCGGAGGAGGCCCGTGGCGGCGATGGGGACCTCAGTCATGGATGCCTCCCAGGAGTACGGAGGCCTCGACGACGAGGCGCGTGGGCGGGAACCACGCCATCACTCCGCAGGCGCCGCCACCCACCACGGGTGTGTCCTCGCCGGCCATGCCGCGCACGAAGAGGTAGCCGACGCCGCCCAGGTGCCGGTCCGGCGAGTAACCGGGGAGGCGCAGTTCGAGGTAGCGGTGCAGGGCCACGCAGTAGAGCAGGGCCTGGAGGGGATAGTGCGCCTGCATCATCGCCTCGGCCATGGCGGGGGCGACGTACGCCCCGAGCGGGAGCGAGGACTCCCCGGGCTGGCCCAGGCGGTTGGTCTTGTAGTCGACGACGAGGAAGCGTCCGTCGTCGAGCTGCAGCACGGCGTCGATTGAGCCGGTGAGGAAGCCGTTGAGTACCTGTTCCGCCGCCTCAGACGCGCCGAGCCGCGCCGGATAGGCGGCGAGCGGGTCATGCGCGGGCAGGTGACCGGCCATCAGGTCGGCCAGGGCGGCGAGGGTGGCGGGGGCGCCCCGGTCCGCCAGCGGCAGGTCGAAGTCGAGTTCGGCGAGCCGGCCGGCGATCGGGATGTCGCTCAGCGAGGCGTCGGTGAGGGGGAGCAGCGGTGTCCGACACACGGCGACCAGGGCGTCGGCGAGCGCCTCGCGGGACTCGGCGGCGAGCGCGTGCTGCGGGGCGAGTTCGCTGATGAGTGCGCCGGCTGAGTCCTCCAGCCGGTCCGGCCGCCAGTCGAGCCGCTCCAGCGCCTCGTGGACGAGAGTGCCGAAACCGGCGCCCGCGGGGAGGTCGCTCATGGGGGAGGGCGCGGCCAGGGCCGGATCCGGGGGCATCGGGACCGCGACGTCGATCTCGGCCTGCTCGTCGCTGAGGATGTGCGTGGGTGCCTGCTCATGGAGGGCCCTGGTGAGGCCCGAGTACGACGTGCGGCGCCAGGTGTGGTCGATGTCGCGTGAGAACGTGGCGAGGACCAGTTCCGGCGGCGGGGGATCGGTGGGGCGCCTCGCGGGGGCCGCGCCTCGCGGATCGATGCTGGAGCGGTGGACGGCCGAGGTGCCGCCGCCGACGGCGGCGTTTCGCCGATCCAGGGCCCGCAGCAAGGTCCCCAGGGGGCCGCTCGCTCCGGCGGGGTTGATGTGCCACGCGACGCAGAAGTGCGACGCCCGGGTCATGGCCACGTAGAGCAGCCGGAGTTCCTCGGCGAGGGACTGGTCCTCGAGTTCCTTGGCGAGGGCGTCGCGGTACCCCGGACGTGGCCCGATGTACAGGTGCCGACGCCCCTCCTCGACGATGGTGAACGGCTGCGCGAGGCGGGTCTTGACGCCGTCGGTCTCGGGGAGCAGCACGATGGGGAACTCGAGCCCCTTCGCTGCGTGGATGGTCATGATCCGCACGGCGTCCCGGTCGGTTGCCACGCGCAGCGCGTCTCCGTCCTCCTCGGCGCGTTCCCGTTCGTCGATCAGCCGGATGAGCCCGCTGAGGGTGTGCTCGCCGCTGGTCCCGAGCAGTTCGGCCACGTGCAGCAGATCCGTGAGCTCCCGCTCGCCGTCCTGCTCGGCCAGGACCCGGGCGTCGAGACTCTCGACGGTGCGCAGATGGGTCACCACGGCGGAGATGCCGCCCTCGGTGAACCGGTGGCCGAGGGTGCGCACCAGGGTGCCGACGCGGGCGGCCTCGGGGCCGTCGTCATCCAGCAGCGCCGTCAGTTCCGAGCCGATCAGCTGGGTCATCGCGGCGAGCCTGATGGTCGACTGACCGGGATCCGAGATGGCCTCCAGTAGGCCCTTCCAGTCGTGGGCCGCGGGCTGGCCCCACACCGACTGGCTTCCGGTCACGACCGCCGGAATCCCCGCGTCTTCCAGGGCGCGGCGGATCCCGCGGGCGCGCGCCCCTCTGCGGACGAGCACCGCGATGTCCGAGTACAGCACGTTGTCCGTGCCGTCGTCCCGGGGGAGGCGGGCCTGCGTGACCAGGTTGCGCACGGTGGACACGAGGTCGGCGTCGACCGCGTCGTGTGGTGAACGGCCGTCGAGCCTTCCGGTAACCCCGGTGCGGACCCACATCCGCTGCTCGACGGGGAGGTGCAGCCGGGCGGTCTCGTGGTGGGCGTGGACGGCGCCGACGACCACGGAGGGGTCGCCGAGCGCCACGCCATCGAAGAGTTCGCCGACCGCCTGGACCAGGGGGCGGTCGCTGCGTCGGTTCGTGCTGAGCGTGTGGACGTCGGACTCGTCGCGCGCGGCGAGATAGCTGCTCAGGTCCGCCCCGCGGAACGCGTAGATCGACTGCTTGGGGTCCCCGATGAGCACCGTGGCACGGTCGGGGGCGATGAAGGCGCGCCGGAGAACCTCCCACTGGTCGGGATCGGTGTCCTGGAACTCGTCGACGAGGACCACCGGGAACCGGTTCCTCAGCGTGTCGACGACCGCCCTGCCCGAGCCCTCAGAACCGAGAACCCGGCTCAGGCGGGTGACGACGTCGTTGTAGGTGCAGATGCCCTGGACGGACTTGCGCCGCGTGTAGAGCTCCCGTGCTGCCTCGGCCAACTCGTGGTGCGGGCCCCGGGCGGGAAGGAGGGGCAGCGTGGTAGAGCAGGCCGCCTCCCCGATCCGCATCGCGTCCCTGGGCCGCACGACCGGGTCCGGGTCCGTGCGGTGGAGCCTGAGATAGGCATCCGCGGCGCACTGGCGCATCAGATCCGCCGGATCAGGGCCGAGCTCCTCGGCGGGATCCCAGTCGCCCAGGATGCCGAGTTCGCGGAGCATCGCCTGGCAGAAGGCGTGTGTGGTCAGGATGGTGAGCTCGTTGAAGCGCCCCACCGCCTCGGCCAGCCGGTCACGGCGGAGGCTGACATCCGCCGACGCGAGGTGGGCTGCGACGGAGTCCGCCGGATCCGGCAACGGCCTCCCCGCCAGCACCTCGTCGAGCGCGTCGATGGTGGACACCAGACGTTGGAACACGCGGGAACGCAGCTCGCTCGTGGCGTGGCGGCCGAAGGTGACGAGCAGCAGCCCGGTCACGTCGAGGCCGTCCTCCGCCACGTAGCGCGCCGTGAGTGCGGCGATGGCGTAGGTCTTGCCGGTGCCGGCGCTGGCTTCGAGGAGTGTCGTTCGGTGGGGCAGCGGGCCGGTGAGGTCGAAGGCGGGGGCTGTCATGCGGAACTCTCGATCAGGGGTCCGTAGAGGGCCAGTGCCCAGCACTCGAACGACGACTCCTGGCCCGTGGCCGGGTCCTCCGGCAGAGGCGGATCCTCGAGGAGATCCGCCACGTCGGGCCGGTAGAAGACCAGCCACGACTCGTCGGGCCACGGCCATTTGGACCGGTAGTCGGACGTGTCGCCGGCCCACTCCGCCCGGTCGAAGGAGCCGCGCCGATGCTCACTCGCGAGCTTGATCGCGGGGGACGCCGGTACCCCGAGAAGCCGATGCTGGCCCAGTGCGTAGGCGCGCACGACGGTAGCCAGGTGGGCGCGTGCCTCCTCCGGGGCCACGGGGGCGAAGTCTTTCTTCTCCGGCCGGGAGTCGCCATACCACTTGATCAGCCGGTGGAGCCGCGCCGGAACCGCGTGGCCGGCGGCCGCCAGGACCAGCGTCTCGACCCAGGGGGTGATGAGCTTCTCGTCGCCGCTGCTGGCCGTGATGGTCAGGGCGATGCCCCCGTGGGTGCGGATCTCGTCGGCGACGGTGACGGTCCCCAGGCCCGGGACGGTGACGGGGACCGACACGGGGATGCCTGCGAGTTCCCCCGCCCAGTCGTCGCGGGCCTGTTCCCAGAGGCTCCACGCGTCCGAGCGGGCGTCGGCGAACGCCTGCCGGCCCATCTCGAGTGGCGGAAACGTTTCGCGCAGCCGGATGGCGTTCTCCACCGTCTCCCCGGTGGTGCCCGCCTGCCATGCCTCGAGGAGCTCCGAGCGGACCTCCCAGCGTTCGAGACCACCGGCCACAAGCGGAACGTCGTCGTTGAGCTCGGCGCCGCGGTAAATGCCGATCCCGGCGGCCGACTGGAGGAAGACCTTCGCCGGGTTGGCGAGGAACCGGGAGAGCTGCCCGATGGTGACCTGCGTCGGAAGGGAGCCCAACGGCCTGGTGCGGGCGGCGTTGCGCCGGCGGGCCAGCGGCCGGGGGCGCGACGAGTGCGCCCGCCTGGCCAGGGCACCCGCGTGCGCCGCGGCGTCGAAGGCCGGCCGGTCGGGGCGGAAGTTCGCGGCGGACACGGGGGTGGGGGGATGGGGCACCGGAGAAGGAGCCCCGCCGAGATGCTCGAGCAGCCAGCTGACGGCCACGGGCGGGGCGGTCCGGTCGTTCGTGCGCGGCGAGCGCGCCTGGCGCACGATGAGGACCCGCTCGGCCGACAAAGCGTGGTCGAGCAGTCGCTCGCGGCGACGGATCCGCGGATCCTCCACCTGGTCCCCCAGCGGAACGCAGTCGGCCGGCAGGCCGGTGCGGCCGGGGACGGCGTCGTCGGTCACTCCGAGCATGGCCACCAGCCGGAACTCGACGTGCGGCAACTCCCCGAGCGGGAGTACGAGCAGTGAGCCGTTGCCGGCGGCGGGGCGACGCCACGACGCGTTCGCGGCGTCCGCGAGGAGCAGCCCGAACTCGTGCCGGGTCACGAGAGTGTCGTCCCCGGCGTGATCCGACTCCAGCCGGCTGAGCGTCCTTGCGGCCGAACTCAGTTGCCATTCGTCGTCGCGGGGGAGCGCGACGAGAGTGTCGAGCGCATCGCGGCAGCGCGCCGTCCAGACCGGGACGGTGGCCGGATCCGCTGTGCGGGCAACGAGCCGGCGCAGGCGCGACACGACCTCGCAGAGCGCACCCACTGTCGACATGTCCGAGGCCGTGACGACCTCGGCACCGCTGAGCCCGAGGCCGGCGTCGTCGTCGAACCCCACAGCCAGGCCGACGAGCAGCCGGTCGAGGCCCCGGACCCACGTGTTCTGCGTCACGTCGCCGAGGCCGAACTGCTCCCGGTGCGCGGCGTCCAGACCCCAGTGCACCCCGGCGCCGCTGACCAGTTCGACGATCTCGGCGCGGTCCTGGAGACCCCACCGGTGGGCGATCGCAGGGCGGAGCAGCAGCTCGGTGAGGCCGCTCGCGCTCGCCCGGGACCCGTCCAGCCTCAACAGGTCGACGAGCAGGTGGAGGAGCGGATTGGGCTGCCCGAGGCCGATCGGCTGCACCCTGAGGCGCCTCCCGGGATGCGTCCCCGGGTCCCCGGGTGCGAACGCCGCATCCAGCAGGGGGGCGAAGCGCTCCGGCTGCGGGCAGACGATGGCGACCTGCCTCGGCTCCAGCGTCGGATCCGCCGCGAAGGCCCGGGTCAGCTCCTCGCGCAGGACCTCGACCTGGCGGGCCTCCCCGTGCGAATCGTGCACCTCGACGGCGGGCATCTGGGCCGGCTCACCGGGCAGGGCCACGGTTGACTCCGCCAGAGGGGACGCCCACGAGGCCCCCCGGCTCCCGGCCCGCTGTACGAGCTTCAGCTCCCGCCCCTCCGACAACGCCGTCAGCACACCCAGTTCGGGGACGGTCACGTCATCGACGGCGAGCAGCATCGTCGGGGTGTCATCCTCGGCGGCGGCGCCCCGGACGGCGTGCAGGATGTCCGACGGATCGATCTCAAGGCGTCCGAGGGCCGTGCGCACGAGTTCCGGTTGCCACGCGGCGACGGGGGCCAGCTCAGCCCCCAGCGCGTCGGACTCACCGCCGTCCAGCCAGGAGGCGACGAGTTCCGGCGCCAGGTCGTGGTAGGTGCGGATGAGCCGCGCCAGCCGCACCGCGGTGGAGCGCCGCCACCCCGGACGGTCGTCCTCCGGAGCCAGAGCGGCGTCGAGCAGCGGGAACTGCTTCGCGACCTCCGGGATGGTGGCCTGGACCGCGAGGTCCAGCGGGGACCCCTTCCACCGTCCGAGCTCGTCGGAGACGTCGGCCCGAACAGCCAGTTCGCGCAGGAGATCCTGCGGGGTCACGTACCGGACTCCGGCCGAGATCCCGAGCCGCGACGCCAGCTGCTGGCTCACGACGCGGCCGGTCTCGCGCGTGGCGACGATCACCCGGCACGCCTCGAACGGCCCCAGACCGAGCCCCCGGACCGCGTCAGCGACGTGGTCGAGCAGGACGCCCCAGCGTTGGCCGACCGCCAGCGTCATCGGCATGTGCCCACCCCTTCGTCCACGTCGCCAGCAACCATAGCGGCCGCCTCCGACGAAACCCCGACCGCTGCCCGGCGTCGTGCGTTCTGTGGGTGCGGGCCGCAAGAATGGGGGTATGCACGACCACATCCTCGAAGCCCTCGACCCGGAGCAGCGGCAGGTCGCCACCACTCTCGACGCCCCGGTGGTCGTGTTGGCGGGGGCCGGCACCGGCAAGACCCGCGCCATCACGCACCGCATCGCCCACGCCGTCCGGGAGGGCGCCTACGATCCGTCCGGAACCCTGGCCGTCACGTTCACGACGCGCGCGGCGGGGGAGATGCGGTCCAGGCTCGCGAGGCTCGGCGTCCGCGGCGCGCAGGCGCGCACCATCCACTCGGCGGCGCTGCGGCAGTGCCAGTTCTTCTGGCCGAAGGCCTACGGCGTCGAGTTCCCGGCTGTGGCGGAGAACACCTACTCCATCGTGGCCAGGGCCGCCCACCAGGTGCTCGGGGTCTCGGACCAGGCCCTCGTACGGGACCTGGAGGGCGAGATCTCCTGGGCGAAGACGAGCAATGTGTCGGCCGCGGCCTATCCGGAGCTCTCCACGGGGCGCACGGTGTCGGGGGCGTCGCCCGCCCAGATCTCGGCCGTCATGACGCTGTACGAGAAGCAGAAGCTCTCGTCCGGCACGGTGGACTTCAACGACATCCTGATGTGCAACGCCGTTCTTCTCACGGAGCACCCGGAGATTGCGTCGACCATCCGCGGCACGTACCGCCACTTCGTCGTCGACGAGTACCAGGATGTCTCCGCGCTGCAGCACCGGCTCGTGAGTCTCTGGGTGGACGGCCGGCCGGACGTGTGCGTCGTCGGGGACCCCAACCAGGCGATCCACGCCTTCGCCGGCGCCGACGCGGGGCACCTGCTCCGCTTTGCCGACGAGGCCCCGGGGGCGCGGACGCTGCGCCTCTTCCGCAACTACCGTTCGTCCCCGCAGGTGATCGCTTCGGCCAACAAGGTGATGAGGGTCCGTCCCGGGGCGCCGGGGAGCCTCGCCGCGACGCGCGAGCCGGGCCCGGAGCCGTGGTTCAAGGGCTACCCGGACGAGGCGTCGGAGGCTTCGGAGACCGCCGGTTGGCTCCGGCGCCTCCACGAGGAAGGCGCCGAGTGGTCGGAGGTGGCGGTCCTCTACCGCATCAACGCCCAGTCGCCCGCGCTCGAAGCCGCGCTCACCGAACTCGGAATCCCCTACACGGTCCGCGGAACGGAGAAGTTCTACGACCGAGCCGAGGTGCGCCAGGCCCTCGCCGAGTTCGCGCGGATCGCCCCGCGCGACCCGGAGGCCTCGCCCGACACCGTCATGGAGGCGGTGCTGTCCGTGCTGGGATGGAAGCCGGAGGCACCCTCCGGTCAGGGGCGGCAGCGCGAGCGGTGGGAGTCCCTCAGCGCCCTCCGCGCCATGCTCGGCGAGGAGACCGGCCGACATGAGGGCTGGACGGCCGAGGACGCCCTTGGGTGGCTCCGGGAACGCGCCTCCTGGCAGGCGGGGCCCGTGGCGGCCGCGGTCACGCTGTCGACGCTGCACGCGGCCAAGGGCCTCGAATGGGACGCAGTCGCCATCGTCGGTGCGCGTGAGGGGCTCATCCCGTTCTCCCTCAGCCAGGAGGAGCCGGCCCTCTCGGAGGAGCGCCGGCTCCTCTACGTCGGCTTCACCCGGGCCAGGAGAGAACTTCGCGTGACCTGGGCCGGGGCGCGCGGAGGAACGAGATCTCGCTTCATCGCGGACCAGGCTGGGCAGGAACCGCCCGTGGAGAAGAGCCCCCGCCGTCGCGGCGGGGCCACCCGGGCGCGCACCTGCCGGGTGTGCGGCGGCCAGTTGCACACGGGAGCGGAGCGCAAACTCCGCAGGCACCAAGGCTGTGAGGCGCCCTACGACGAAGCGCTCTTCGAGGCGCTGCGCGGCTGGCGTAGGCAGGTGGCGGAGGAGGCCTCGGTCCCGGCGTTCGTCGTGTTCACCGACGCGACGCTGCAGGCCATCGCTGAGGCCGCGCCCACGACGGAACCGGAACTGTTGCGCATCCCGGGCCTCGGGCGGGTCAAGGTGGAGCGCTACGGCGCCGGGGTGCTGGAGCTGACGCGCGCCCATCAGGGCTGACGGCACGACGCGACGGTGCATTCCGGCCTGGCCCGCCAAGCCACCAGCCCCAGCCCCGGGGACGCGAGCCGCCACGCCCAGCTGGCCCCCACGAGATCCGTGCAGCCGCCGAGGATGGCGGCGGCCTGCAGGGCCGCCCAGGACGTGGCCCAGGCTTCGAGCCCGGGATCGGTTCCGGGGCCCTGCCGACGAGACGAGGCGAGGCACCGTGGACAGGGCCCGGCGCCGGGGGCCACGAAGGGGCCCACCTCGGCCGCCGAATCGTCCCAGGAGACGTGAACCGCCCCGATCGACTCGACGTAGGCCTCGGCCTCCAGAGTGGGGTGGGTGCCCGGTCGGCCGACGAACACTGCCAGCGCGGCGTCGGTCAGCCAACCGGGTTGGCGCAGCGCCCTGTTCGGGTCGAGCGGGACCGCCGCCAGCCCCGCCCGGCGCAGCGACGAGCAGAGCGGGCCGGAGCCTGACGGTGGACCGACCACCATGACCTGTTCGGAGTGCATGTCAGCCAGCCTCG
>JAUHXZ010000091.1 GCA_030426725.1 Actinomycetes bacterium | reverse complement strand
CCGGACGCCGGCACACGCCGCAGGCCCAGCAGCGATCTCAAGGCCGCGCTGATGTTTCTGCTGCCCGCGAGCGTCGGCTTCATCGCCTTCTACCTGGTGCCGACCATCCGCGGCATCTACTACAGCTTCACGCAGTACAACATCCTCGGATCGCCCACCTGGATCGGCACGGACAACTTCGAGAAGATCGCCACCGATCCGCTGTTCTGGAACGCGCTGAAGGTGACCGTCTACTACGTGATCCTCAACATCGGCTTCCAGACCATCGTCGCCATCCTGCTGGCGGTGCTCATGCAGAAGCTGACGAAGTCCATCGTCATGCGCGGCATGCTGCTCCTGCCCTGGCTGATCTCCAACGTCATCGCGGCCATGCTGTGGTTCTGGCTGCTCGACTACCAGATCGGCCTGGTCAACCAGTTCATCGACTGGATCGGCGGCTCCCGCACCGCATTCTTCGCCGAAGAAGCATGGGCGATCCCCACCATCGCCTTCGTCAACATCTGGCGTCACATGGGCTACACCGCCCTCCTGGTGTTCGCCGGCATGCAGACCATCCCGAAGTACGTCTACGAGGCGGCCTCCATCGATGGGGCGTCCGAGTGGACCCAGTTCTGGCGGATGACGCTTCCGCTGCTTCGTCCGGTGCTCGCCATGATCCTGGTCATCACGGTGACCGGCTCGTTCCAGGTGTTCGACACCGTGGCGGTGACGACCCGCGGCGGCCCCGTCAACGTCACTCGAGTGATGCAGTACTACATCTTCCAGAAGGCCTTCGGAGAGGGCCAGTTCGGCTACGGCAGCGCCCTGGCAGTGATCCTCTTCGTCATCCTCGCCGCCCTGGCTGCCATCCAGCTACGCCTGCTGCGCGCCGGCGAGTCGGACCTCGCGTAAGGAGCCTCTGACATGACAACGATCGTCGCCACCGCCACCGACGCACCCGTGCGCCGAAGCAAGAAGAAGTTCTCCTGGGGCAAGTTCGCCGCCTGGTTCTTCATGATCGCTTTCCTGATCCTGTCCCTGTTCCCCTTCTACTGGATGCTCCGCACCGCGCTGTCGACCACCAGGTCGCTGCCGTCGGATCCGTCATCCCTGCTCCCGGTCGACTTCACCTTTGGCGCCTTCAAGCGCGTGCTGGGCCTCTCGACGCAGGAGCAGGCAATCGCCGAAGGCGGTTCCGGCGCATCGGTGAACTTCTGGTTGTTCCTCCGCAACTCGGTGATCTACTCCACCGTCGTGACGGTCGGCCAGGTGTTCTTCTCCTCGATGGCCGCCTACGCCTTCGCCCGGCTGCGCTGGCCCGGCCGCAACATCGTGTTCGGCATCTTCCTCGGCGCCCTGCTCGTGCCGCCGATCTTCACCAGCCTGCCCAACTTCATCTTCATCAAGGACCTGGGCCTGCTCAACACCTTCGCAGGCATGGCGCTGCCGACGTTCTTCATGACGCCGTTCGCCATCTTCTTCCTGCGCCAGTTCTTCCTCGGTATCAACCACGAGATCGAGGAGTCCGCGTCCCTCGACGGTGCCGGCAAGTGGCGGACGTTCTTCAAGATCATCCTCCCGATGAGCACCGCGCCGATCACCACCCTGGGAATCCTCACCTTCATCACGGCCTGGAACGACTACTTCTGGCCTCTGCTCGTCGGCAACACCGACCAGACCCGCGTGCTCACCGTCGCTCTCGGCGTCTTCCGGTCCCAGACCCCCGCGGGGGCACCTGACTGGGCCGGCCTCATGGCAGCCACGCTCGTGGCCGCCACCCCAGTCCTGATCCTGTTCTTCATGTTCGCTCGACGGATCATCGACTCCATCGGCTACTCCGGTAGCAAGTGACCAACAACCCACCCATCACCCGCACCCCGCACAACCACGAGAGGGAAACACCGATGTCCATCTTCACCCCGCGCAAGACCGGCGCCGCGCTCGCGGCGGTTTCGGCCCTGGCCCTGACGCTGACCGCCTGCGGCGGCGACAGCGGCACCTCCACCGACGCCGGCTCCGGTGACGCACTCGACACCGCCGCCGCCTCCGGCGAGATCGACTACTGGCTCTGGGACAACAACCAGAAGCCCGCCTACCAGCAGTGCGCCGACGACTTCTCCGCGGAGTCCGGCGTCACCGTCAACATCACGCAGTACTCCTGGGACGACTACTGGACCGGCGTGACCAACGGCTTCGTCGCCGGCACCGCCCCCGACGTCTTCACCAACCACCTGTCGAAGTACCCCGAGTTCGTCGCGCAGAACCAGCTCCTGGCGCTCGACGCCACCCTCGAGGCCGACGGCTACGACGTCACCAACTACCAGGAGGGCCTCGCGGACCTCTGGGTCGGCCAGGACGGTATGCGCTACGGCCTGCCGAAGGACTTCGACACCGTCGCCATCTTCTACAACAAGGCCCTCATCGCCGACGCCGGCGTCGACGAGGCCGAGCTCGCCACGATGGACTGGAACCCCACCGACGGCGGCACCTACGAGCAGATGATCGCCCACCTCACCATCGACGCCAACGGTGTCCGCGGTGACGAGCCCGGCTTCGACCCGACCGACGTCGAGGTCTACGGGCTCGGGCTCGACGGCGGCTCCGGCGGCGGCAACGGCCAGACCCAGTGGAGCATGTACTCCGGGACCCTCGACTGGACCGTCACCAACGAGAACCCCTGGGGCGACCACTACAACTACGACCAGGACGCCTTCAAGGACACCATCACCTGGTTCGGTGGGCTCGTCGACAAGGGCTACATGCCCAGCCTCGAGGCCGTGACCGGTCAGAGCTCCGGTGACATCTTCGGCGCCGGCAAGTACGCGATGATCACCAACGGCTCCTGGATGATCAACCAGATGTTCGGCTACACCGGCATCGAGACCGGCCTGGCCCCGACGCCGACCGGCCCCTCGGGCGAGCGCGCCTCGATGTACAACGGTCTGGCCGACTCCATCTGGGCGGGCACCGACAACCCGGCCGCGGCCGCCGCGTGGGTCGAGTACCTCGGGTCCGCCGCCTGCCAGGACGTCGTCGGTGAGGCCGGCGTCGTCTTCCCGGCCGTCCCCTCGGCCACCGAGAAGGCCCAGGCGGCGTTCGCCGATCGCGGTATCGACGTCGAGCCCTTCCTCGTCCACGTGAACGAGGGCACCACGTTCCTGTTCCCGATCACCGACTACGCCTCGCAGATCACCAACATCATGCAGCCGGCGGTCGACGCGGTGTTCTCGGGCCAGGCGGACCCCTCGTCCCTGGACGAGGCGAACGCTCAGGTGAACGCCCTGTTCGAGGGCTGATCCGGCCGATCCATTGAGATGATGGCCCCCGTCGCAACCTGGCGACGGGGGCCATCTTCACTTCTCCGAGAGGACCTGATGATGGTCACGCTCCCCGTACCTTCGCCGGACCTCGTCCGCGTCCAGCGCACTCCGCGCGGCACCTGGCGCGACCCCCGTTCAGCGGGCCTCGTCGTGCAGGTGGTCCGCGACAGGCACGCGCGGTCCATCATCGTCGCGGCAGGCGCGGGTGTCCCGGTCAGCCGGGTCCATCTGCGGTGGCGTCGCACTCTGCGGAGGGACGCCCTCGTCCTGGGTGATGCCTGGGAGCGCACCTACGGCGATGCGCACTGGTCACCTCTGCTTGCCGGCACCCCGCACCCGTGGATGGTGCTCGTGCACTCGCCGTCGACGCGCCACACCTTCGGGGCCGGGGTGGACGTGCGCGGGGGAGCCTTGGCGATGTGGAGCGTCGACCCGGCCGGTCTCTCGCTCTGGCTCGACCTTCGCGCAGGGTCGGACGCCGTCGAACTCGGCGACCGCGGGTTGGCGGCGGCCACCGTCCGATTCGTCAGTGGGGGAGCCCCCTTCGCCGTTCAGGGCGCTCTCACGGAGGCACTGTGCCACGACCCCCGTCCCGTCGGCCCACTCGTCGGCGCCAACAACTGGTACTACGCGTACGGCCGGGGCTTCGACGCCGATGCGGTCGTGAGAGATGCGCGCACCGTCGCCGAGTTGGTCGGCGACCACCCGGTCCGCCCCTTCGGTGTCGTGGATGACGGCTGGAGCATAGACGGGACAGCCGACGGGCACCCTGCGTCCGGCGGCCCCTGGGACGTGGGCCGGCCGGTGGAGTTCCCGGAGATGGCGGAGGTGGCTGGCCGGATCGCCTCCGAGGCGGTGCGCCCGGGCATCTGGTTCCGGCCTCTGCAGCACCGCTGGGAGCCGGAGGCCGGCGGTCTGCGGCCGTGGCAGGGTGGCTGGGCACTCGATCCGTCCCATCCCGCGACCATATCCCGGGTCGCGGAGGACGTGCGTCGGCTCCGCGACTGGGGATTCGAGCTGATCAAGCATGACTTCTCCACCTTCGAGGCGCTGGGCCAGTGGGGGCCGACGATGGGCCCCAGCCCGGCCGCCGAGGGTGTACATGTGCACGACCGGTCGAGAACCTCGGCGGAAGTGCTCGTCGACTTCTACAAGGCGATCCGGGAGGCGGCGGGTGATGACGGGGTCGTGCTCGGGTGCAATGTGGTCGGGCATCTGGCGGCAGGGCTCGTGGAGGCGCAGCGCACGGGCGACGACACGTCGGGCCGGGTCTGGGAGAGGACCCGGCGCGTGGGCGTGAACACCCTGGCGTTCCGCCTTGCACAGCACCGGAGGTTCTTCACCGTCGACGCTGACTGCGTGCCCAGCACCCCCCACACCGACTGGTCGAAGAACCGGCAGTTCCTCGACCTCGTTGCGCGCTCGGGCACGGCCCTGTTCGTGTCGGTGGACCCGTCAACGCGTAGTGATCGCGTCGACGAGGACCTCTCGGCCGCCCTGCGTCTGGCGCTCGATGGTGGAGCCCCAGGGGGAGTTCAGCCGCTCGACTGGTTGCGGACGTCCACGCCGTCGCTGTGGGCATCCGGGGGAGACACGGTGCGCTATCAGTGGTACGCGTCGGAGGGTGCGGACCCCTTCGACGCGACGGCGGACGCGGCCCCGCCGGAGGTCGATCCGGAACCCTAGCCCTGGAAATCCTCCGGGTCGATGTTCTCGAGGAACTCGTGGAAGGCCGCGACCTCCGCCTCCTGGTCGGCAGGCGCATCGCGCTCATCCGGGATTCCTGCGTCGTCGAGGACTTCCTCCGCAACCCAGATCGTCGTCCCGGTGCGCAGCGACAGCCCGATGGCGTCCGACGGGCGGGCGTCCAGCACCAGCCGGCCGGCCGGCGAGTCCAGCGTGATCTCGGCGTAGAAGGTGCCGTCCTCGATCTTCGTCACGGCGATCTGCTCGACGGTCGCCCCGAGCGACTGGATCATGGAACGCATCAGGTCGAGCGTGAGCGGCCGCGGGGGAGGGGCGCCGTCTGTGCCGGCGAGGATGGCTGCGGCCTCCAGCCCGCCGATCCAGATGGGAAGCATCCGGCCGCTTCCTGTCTCCTCGCTCACCGGCTTGAGGACCACCACCGGCCGGGACATTGCGTCCACGGCCATGCCGACGATGCTGACGGGGATCATGTCTCTCACCTCCCGGCGGGCCCTCGGGATGGCCCGGGGCGTCGCTTCCTACGTCCAGCCTAGGTGGCCGGTCCGAACCCTGCGGAGGGATTCCTTCCCGAGTGGTGAATACGTGCTGGTCTGCTCTCCCAGATTCACCACCTGAACCAGGCTTCATCCACATCCGGAGACGCGGAGCCCGAGCAGATCACCGTCTGGCACGGCAAGCCGTTCTCGATCGCGTCGATGGGAGATCCCGCAGTCCGGGTGGTCTTCCGCAGGGGTGCACGAACCGGCCGCGGCGAGCCTCCCCGGACGGCGGCGTTGACGGCTCTCCTCGATGCGGCCGCCGAGGTGGACGAGGACGAACTGGTGTCGTTGACCGCACGGGCCATCTCCCAGGAGAAGCTCACCCCCACTCAGATCCTGGCCGGACTCGATGCCCGGCGGGCCACCAGGCACAGCGCGCTGCTGCGCGAGCTCTGCGGCGAGGCGGGCCAGGGGGTCGAATCGATCCTGGAGTGGCGCTTCATGCAGGAGGTCGTTCTGGCGCACGGGCTCCCGGAACCCACGCGTCAGGTGCGGCTCCTCATGGGCAGCCGCAGCGACGCGGTCTGGGACGAGTTCGGCCTGGTGGCCGAGTTGGACGGCCAGCTGGGGCACGAGGACAAGTTCCGCGACATGGCGCGTGACAACCGCCTGGTCCTCAAGGGCTTCACCACGCTGCGGTACGGCTGGCACGACGTGCGCCACCGGCCGTGCGAGTCGGCGTGGCAGGTGGCGTCCGCGCTGCAGATCACGGGCTGGACCGGCCAACGTGAACGCTGTCGGAGGTGCCGCCGGGCGCGTATGAACTGACAGCCGGCTCAGGTGGTGGATACCTGCTGGTCTGGCATCCGAAATTCACCACCTGAGGGGCCGGGTCAGGCCAGGGCCTTGGCCAGGCCCTCGCCGCGGGGCTCGAACCCGACGTGCAGCAGGTAGCTGCGCTGGTGTTCGGTAGTGGGTGTCGCGGTCACTTCGCGGATGCCGTGCGCGCGCAGCGCGCTGCCCCGGGAGCTGTAGAGCCAGGTACCCAGCCGCGAGTCGCGGTAGGCCGGCAGGACGTAGTCCAGGTCGACGTGCAGCGACTCGCCCTCCCGGGTGCCCAGCAGCGCGCCGGCCGGCATGCCCTCGCGCATGAGAACGAAGGCCGTGTCCGGTGAGCTGGTCTCGTGTTCGGGCTGGGTCTTGCGGATGTCGTCGAGGTGGGAGTGCAGGAAGTCGGTGAGGAAGGGGGCGTCGGGGTCGATGGGGGTGGCGCCCAGTTCCGTCTTGCGGCCGAGCTCCTTGTACAGGGCGATGCAGTGGAACACGACGATGGTGGCGTTGGCCAGGATGATCGGGAACGATCCGATCAGCGCGCCGTAGGCCACGTAGAACACCGACCCCACCAGCGAGATCGACCGGATCCGCACCACCGAGCTCATGGCGAACGACAGGACCACGAATCCCGACGCGACGTATCCGACCAGCTCGACCCAGTTCATTGTGAGCGACTCCCTTCGCCGGCCACTGTGGCCAGCCTGCAGACTCTACGTGGCCGGACGCGCGTTGCCGAATCGTCGCCGCGGGGGACGGCCGCGAGGGGGTGCCCCATGCCGGGCGTCTCACGGTCCCCTGGAAGGATGGTCACCATGAGCGCAGTCTTCGTCACAGGGGCCTCGGGCATCGTCGGGTCCGCCGTCGTCCGGCACCTGGCGGGCCGCGACGAGGTGGTGGCGGCGTTTCGCTCCCCGGAATCGGCCGGCGCCTTGGCGGAGGGGGTCCGCTCCCGGCACTTCGACTTCTCCGGCGACCGAATGAGTGCCGAGGCCGCCCTCGACGGGTGCGACCGGCTCTTCCTCATGCGACCTCCCGCGATCGAGGACGTCGAGACCTACCTCTTCCCGCTCATCGACGCGGCCATGCGCCAACGCGTGCGGCAGATCGTGTTCCTGTCGCTGCAGGGCGTGCAGGCCAACCGTCGGACCCCGCACCACGCCGTCGAGGCGTACCTGCGGCGCGTCGGCGCTCCGTACACGTTCCTCAGGCCGAACTTCTTCATGCAGAACCTGTCGACGACCTACGCGGACGAGATCCGCGACACCGGCCGAATCCTGATCCCCGCGGGGCGTTCTCGGACGGCGTTCATCGACGCCGATGACATCGGCCGGGTCGCGGCTACGGTCCTCACCCGGCCCGGGCACCTGCTGCGGGCCTACACGCTCTCGGGCGAGGAGAGCCTCAGCTACCGCAACGTCGCCGACATCATGACCGAGGTGCTCGGTCGACGGATCGAGTACGCGCCGCTCAGCGAGGCCGACTACCTCGACCACCTCCGCGCCCAGGGGCGACCGGAGGACTACGTCGCGGTGCAGCGGATGATCTACCGGATCGTGCGCCTCAACGTGTCGGCGTTCCCGAACCGCTCCGTGCGCAGGCTCACCGGTCGCCCGGCGACGAGCTTCCGGGAGTTTGCGCAGAGGGAGGCCGGGGCCTGGTCAGTCCTGGGGACCGCGACCCAGTGACAGGTTCGCCAGGCCCGCGAGGACCACGATGCTCGCCGCGCCGACAGGCAGCACGAGCCCCACGCCGGTGCCGAAGGTCTGCGCCACCCACCCGGTGACGGCCGAGGCCAGGGCCTGGCCGACGATGACGCCGGACCCGAGCATCGTCATCACGGTCGCCGAGCGTCCTCTGGGGCTGCGCTGGGCGGCCAGGTGGTACAGCGTCACCAGTGTCGGGCCGATCCCGGTGCCGACGACGAACAGACCCACCGCGACGCCCGCGACGCTGTCGGTCAGGGTGAGGGCCGAGGTACCCGTCACCATCACCGCCGCGAAGGTCAGCCAGCGGGCCGCCGGCGTGAAGCCGACCGGGAACCAGGCGCCGGCCAGGGCGAAGACCGCCGAGCTGAGGCCCATCGCGCCGTAGACCAGACCCGCCTGCTCGGCGACGCCACGGTCGGCCATGAACGAGGTCAGCCAGGTGAGCGTGGCGCCGAAGAACAGTCCGACGCCGAGCGTGCCCAGCAGCGTGACGAGCACCCTCGGCCGCACCAGGTGGGAGGCGGGGGCGGGGGCGAGACGGTTGTCGCCCCGCTGGGCGAGGCGCGCGCTGGGATGCAGCGCGAACGTGGCGACGAACACCAGCGTGAGCGCTGCCGCCGCGAGCACGGGCGCGGCGGGGGACAGAGCGGTGGCCAGGACTCCGACGATGACCGGGCCGAACACGAAGACCATCTCGTCGGCGGCCGACTCGTAGGCCATCGTTCCCGTGAGGACCTTCGTTCGCCGGTTCGCGGGGATGCCGTGGGCGATGATCCCCACGAGCCGACTCCGCGACAAGGGCGACACCTGAGGAGCGCTGGCCCCGATGAGGAAGGCGGTGGCCAGGATGGCCGCGTCGGGGGTGTCGGCGTGCACCACCCACGCCAGAGTCGCCATGGCCAGGCTGCTCAAGACCGACGTGACGAGCAGGATCGGGCGCTGACCCCACCGATCGGCGGCGGCACCGATGAGCGGGCCGAAGAGAGCAGTGCCGACACCCGCCGCGGCGGAGGTGAGCCCGCCGAGGGTGAGGGAGTCACGTTCGGCGACCACCAGCGTGAGCATCCCGACGACCATCATGGCGAAGGGGACACGCGCGATGAGCGCCACAGGAAAGTAGCTGGGCCCGGCCAGCTGCACGAGCGAGCGGGTGGGGACGTCGTCGGTCATGGTGCCTCTCACGGCCGCGGGCCCGCCGCGGCGAGGGGTGCCGCCTTGACCCGTCGCCAGGTAGTTGCACTCCCGGCCGCCAAGGGTAACCGCCGACGATCCCGGAGACCAATGCCGACGGGGCCGACTCGGTACCCGGGCCCGTCCGGTCCACTATCGTCGGGATAGACGCAGACCACACAGGAAGGCTCGCCAATG
>JAUHXZ010000090.1 GCA_030426725.1 Actinomycetes bacterium | reverse complement strand
TCGGCGCCGCGATGCCCTCGACGGTCTCGCGGGTGACGCGCACCTGCGCGACGTCCTCCTCGGACGGCACGTCGAACATCGCCTCGAGCAGCAGTTCCTCGAGGATGGCGCGCAGGCCGCGCGCCCCGGTGCCCCGGGCGAGGGCCATTTCCGCGATGGCGGCGATGGCGTCCTCGGTGAATTCCAGCTGGACGCCGTCGAGTTCGAAGAGCTTCTGGAACTGGCGCACCAGCGCGTTGCGCGGCTCGACGAGGATCCGCTCGAGCGCCTGGCGGTCCAACGGGGAGACGGTGGTGATCATCGGCACGCGGCCGATGAACTCCGGGATGAGGCCGAACTTGTGGAGGTCCTCGGGGCGGACCTGCGAGAAGGGGTCCGCTTCCGGGCGGCGTGCCTCGGCGGAGTTGTTGAAGCCGAGCGGCCGCTTCCCCACGCGCTGGTTGATGATCTCGTCGAGGCCGGCGAACGCGCCGCCGACGATGAACAGCACCTTGGTGGTGTCGATCTGGAGGAAGTCCTGGTGGGGGTGTTTGCGTCCGCCCTGCGGCGGGACGGCCGCGACGGTGCCCTCGAGGATCTTCAGCAGGGCCTGCTGCACGCCCTCGCCCGACACGTCGCGCGTGATCGACGGGTTCTCCGACTTGCGGGCCACCTTGTCGATCTCGTCGATGTAGATGATGCCCGTCTCGGCCTTGGCGATGTCGAAGTCGGCGGCCTGGATGAGCTTGAGGAGGATGTTCTCGACGTCCTCACCGACGTAGCCGGCCTCGGTCAGCGCCGTCGCGTCCGCCATGGCGAACGGGACGTTGAGCATCTTCGCCAGGGTCTGCGCCAGGTAGGTCTTGCCGCAGCCGGTGGGGCCGATGAGCAGGATGTTCGACTTGCCGACCTCGACGTCGTCGTTCTCGGCGCGGCGGCCGTGGGCGCCGGCGTGGGCCTGGACGCGCTTGTAGTGGTTGTAGACGGCCACCGACAGAGCCTTCTTGGCGCCGTCCTGGCCGATGACGTAGGTGTCCAGGAAGTCACGGATCTCTCGAGGCTTCGGCAGCTCCGTCGCCAGGCCTGTCTCGGCCGGCTGGGGGAACTCCTCCTCGATGATCTCGTTGCAGAGCCCGATGCACTCGTCGCAGATGTAGACGCCGGGGCCGGCGATGAGTTTCTTGACCTGCTTCTGGCTCTTACCGCAGAAGTTGCACTTGAACAGATCGCTTGATTCGCCGATACGCGCCACGCCGTCCACCTCCTCGCACTGGTCGATGCTTCCTGTTGCTCAACCCTACCCGGGCCCGGGTGCCCGCACGGGCGACGCTCCGAACGCGCCGGAGCCGGGGAGGAACCGGGTGCCGGCCCTCCCCGACCCGTAGGTCAGGCGGCGTCCTTGAGCGAGGGCAGGATGTCGTCGACGATGCCGTACTCGACGGCCTCCTGGGCCGTCAGGTACTTGTCGCGCTCGATGTCCTTGCTCACCTTGGCCAGGTCCTGGCCGGTGTCGGCCGCCAGCATGTTTTCCATCTGGGCGCGGATGCGCAGGATCTCGTTGGCCTGGATCTCCAGGTCCGACGACTGCCCGTAGCCGCCCTCGGTGGCCGGCTGGTGGATGAGGATGCGCGAATTCGGCAGCGCAAGCCGCTTCCCCTTGGTGCCGGCGGCCAGCAGCACGGCGGCCGCGGACGCCGCCTGCCCGAGGCAGACGGTCTGGATGTCGGGCTTGATGTAGCGCATCGTGTCGTAGATCGCGGTCAGCGCGGTGAAGGAGCCCCCGGGCGAGTTGATGTAGATCGAGATCTGCCGCTCGGGGTCCATCGACTGCAGGCACAGCAACTGCGCCATGACGGCGTTGGCTACGTCGTCGTTGATGGGGGTGCCGAGGAAGATGATCCGGTCCTCGAACAGCTTGGCGTACGGGTCGGTGCGCCGGACGCCGTAGCTGGTGCGCTCCTCCCACTGGGGGATGTAGTAGTTCATGTCGAGGCCGGGCGTCGCGACGCCCTGCGGAAGGGTGGTGTTCACTGGTTCGGAGCCTCCGTCCGGATCTGGGAAGCACGCTCGAAGACGTGGTCGATGAAGCCGTACTCGAGGGCCTGCTCCGCGGTGAACCAGCGGTCGCGGTCCGAGTCCGCCTCGATCTGCTCGAGGGTCTGGCCGGTGTGACGGGCGATGAGGTCCGCCATCGTCTTCTTGATGTGCAGCGACTGCTCGGCCTGGATCCGGATGTCGGAGGCCGTGCCGCCGAGGCCGCCGGACGGCTGGTGCATCATGATGCGGCTGTGCGGCAGAGCGAACCGCTTACCGGGCGTGCCCGCCGAGAGGAGGAACTGCCCCATGGAGGCCGCGAGGCCCATGGCTACGGTGGCGACGTCGTTGCTGATCCACTGCATCGTGTCGAAGATGGCCATGCCGGAATCGACGGAGCCACCGGGCGAGTTGATGTAGAGGTAGATGTCCTTGTGGGGGTCCTCCGCGTTGAGCAGCAGCATCTGCGCACAGATCGCGTTGGCGTTCTCGTCACGCACCTCCGAGCCGAGGAAGATGATCCGGTTGGCCAGGAGAGACGAGTAGACATTGTCGGTCAGGCCGAGGCCGGAACCGCCGGGCCCGGCCATTCGGGTTTCGCTCAAAGTGTTGGTCACGCGACTAACCTACCGGCTCGACCCAACCGCCCAAGGGCGGACGTCCGTGTTCGCCGCGCGCATGCCCGGAGACGACGATCGCCGCCGGGGGAACCGGCGGCGATCATCGTGAGACGGTGACGGATCAGGCGTTGATCTCTTCGTCGTCGGCCTCGTCCTCGGCGGTGACCTCTTCGGCGGCCTCGATCGGGTCGACGGCCAGGGAGGTGTCGACGGCGTTGCCGTCGGCGTCGGTGACGGTGGCCTCGGCGCAGATGGCGGCCAGAGCCTTGCCGCGGCGGATCTCCTGCATCCACTCCGGCATGTGGTTGTGCTCCATCATGTGGTTGATCTCGTCCTGCGGGCTCGTGTTGTTCTGCTGAGCCTTGCGGAAGATCAGCTCGGTGAGCTCCTGCTGGGACACGTCGATGGACTGCTCGTCGGCGTACACGTCGAGGACGACCTGGGCCTTGAGGGCCTGCTCGGAGCGCTTGTCCATGTTTGCCCAGAACTCGTCGGCGTCCTTGGCGTCCTCGTCGTCCTCGGCGTTGGCGAGGTACTGCTCGACGGTGAGCCCGCCGTTGGCGAGCTGACGCTCGACCTCGGCGCGGCGGCCCTCGAGCTCGCGGGTGAGGACGGCCTCGGGCAGGGGGATCTCGACCTTCTCGAGGACCGCCTCGAGGACCTTGTCGCGCGCGTCGGCGAGCTGGTCGGACTTGACCTGCTGCTCGGCACCCTTGCGGAGGTCCTCCTTCATCTCCTCGACGGTGTCGAACTCGGAGATGAGCTGGGCGAACTCGTCGTCGACCGCGGGAAGCTCCTGCTCGGAGACCTTCTGGACGGTGACGGTGATGTCGGCATCCTGACCGCGGAACTGGCCGCCGACCAGCTTGGACGTGAAGGTGGCGGTCTCGCCGGCCTTGAGGCCGGTGACGGCCGCGTCGAGGCCCTCGAGCATGTTCTTCTCTTCGCCCACCTTGTAGGTGATGCCCTCGGCGGTGGCGTCGGGCAGCGTCACGCCGTCCTGGGCAGCGAGGAGGTCGATGGTGAGCAGGTCGCCCTCGGCGGCAGCGCGCTCAACCTCGGTGGTGGTGGCGAACCGCTGACGCAGCAGGCCGATCCGCTCCTCGATGAGCTCGTCGACGTCGGCCGCGTTGTCGACGGTGGCGGCGACGGCCGCGAAGTCGGGCAGGGTCACCTCGGGGCGGACGTCGACCTCAGCGGTGAACTCCACCAGGTCGTTGTCCTCGAGCTTGGTCACCTCGACCTCGGGCTGGGCCATGGGGACGAGCTTGTGCTCGGAGACGGCCGCGTTGTACGCCGACGGCACGGCCTCATTGATGGCCTCCTGCAGCACGACGCCGCGACCGAAGCGCTGGTCGATGATGGCCGCGGGCACCTTGCCCTTACGGAAGCCGGGGATGTTGACCTGCTCCGCGATCTCCTTGTAAGCCTTGTCGAGGTGGGGCTTGAGGTCGGCGAAGGGGATCTCGACGGTGAGCTTCACCCGCGTCGGGTTGAGCTTCTCAGCGGTGCTGGGCACGAATGGACTCCTGAAGTTGACATGGATTGCACGCGATTCTATCGGTCATGCGGCGAGCGACCAATCGCGGAGGCGGCCAACCCTACCGAGGTCCTAAGGTTGGCCGCGTGAAGCCGCTGACCAGCACCGTGACCGACACCGCGCTCGTGTTCGAGGGCGGCGGCATGCGGGCGGCGTTCTCGTCGGGGTTCTCCACCGTGCTGCTGGATCACGACCTGCATCTCCCCTGGGTCGGCGGGATCTCCGCCGGGTCCAGCTGCACCGTCAACTATGTGTCGAGGGATCGTGTGCGGGCGGAGCGCACCTTCGTCGACATCGCGGCACACCCCAACTTCGGCGGTTGGCGCACCTGGGTGGCCGGCAAGGGCCTCTTCAACGCCGAGTGGCTCTATCAGCACACGTCACGCCCTCACCAGCCGCTGCCGCTGGACATGACCACCTTCGCGGCCAGCCCCGCCGAGGTCCGCGTCGGTGCCGTGCGGTGCGAGGACGGGGAGATGGTCTACTGGGGCCGCGAGGACCTGACCGACCTGGACTACCTGGCACTGAGGGTCCGCGCATCGTCGACGATGCCGCTGCTGATGCCGCTCACCACCATCGACGGGGTGGACTACTGCGACGGCGCCCTGGGGCCGACCGGTGGTATCGCCGTCGATGCCGCGATGCGCGACGGCTACGACCGGTTCCTCGTGGTGATGACCCGCGAACGCGGCTACCGCAAGCCCCCGGCGAAGTTCCCGCCCGCGTACCGGACCCTGTTCCGCCGATACCCGGCCGTCGCGCAGGCCATCCTCGACCGCCCGGACAACTACAACCGGACGCTCGACGAGCTCTTCGAGCTGGAGCGGGAGGGCCGGGCCTACCTGGTGTTCCCGGACCGGATGCCGATCCAGAACTCGGAGCGTCGCGTGCCGGTGCTGCGGTCGGTGTTCCGGGCGGGGCGTGCGCAGGCCCAGCGGGAAGTGGGCGCGATCCGCGAGTTCCTCGGCGTCGCCTGACCGGCACGCTCGCGCCGATTCACTGCGCTCCTGAGGGCGCTGGACCCCACCTGGCTACTAAACCGGCACGTTCTTGCCGTTTTAGCTTGTCCGACCGCACATCTGGGGCCTAGAGTGGACCCGATAGGCACGAACGTGCCGATTGGAGGGGGTCGTGATGGATCTCGCCGCACTCGTCTCAGCCAGGCGACGCGCCCTCGGGCTGACCCAGCTTGACGCGGCCGAGTTGGCGGGGGTGTCGGAACGTTTCGTCCGTGACGTCGAGGCCGGGAAGCGATCCGTCCGGCTCGACAAGGTCGACGCCCTCCTCCACGCCCTCGGCCTGAGGCTCACCACCGAGACGCTGCGATGACCGGCGCCGACGTCTACAAGAACGGGACCCTCGCCGCCACCCTCACATCCGAGGGGCCCGACACCCGCTTCATCTACGTCCCCGGCTATCAGGGTCCCCCGGTGGCCCTGTCCCTGCCGCTCGGCCACAGCGTCATCCGCCCCGGGCGGACGCTGCCCCCGTTCTTCACCAACCTGCTGCCCGAGGGGCGACGGCTCTCGTCGCTGCTCAGAGCCGTGAAGACTTCGGGCGACGACGAACTGACCCTGCTGCTCACCGTGGGCGCCGACACCGTGGGCGATGTGGTCGTCGTGCCGGCCGGGCAACGACCCGTTGGACCCGCCCCCCTCGTCGCCCCGGACGGACCCCTCGACTTCGGTGCGCTGCTGACCCGGTACGGCATCGACCCCGTCGCGATCCCCGGCGCGCAGGACAAGCTCTCGGCCGGCATGATCACGCTGCCCGGCCGCACCACCGCCGGGGCCCCCGCGTTCATCAAGCTCAACCCGCCGGACTACCCGCACGCCGTCGAGAACGAGGCCTACTTCCTGCGCCTCGCCCGGGGGATGCGCCTGCCGGTGTCGGAGGCGACCCTCGTCGTCGACGACTCAGGCACTCCAGGCCTCCTGGTTCGGCGCTTCGACCGCACCCCCGCACCGCTGCCCGCCGAGGACGCGTGCCAGGTGATGGGACGCTATCCGGCCGACAAGTACCTGCTGCCCGCCGAGGAGGTCGCCGTCGCCCTGGCGGGGGTGTGCGCCGCCCGGCAGGTCGCCCTCCGGGCCGTGTACCTCCAGGTCCTGTTCGCCTGGCTCACCGGCAACGGCGATCTCCACGCGAAGAACCTGTCCGTACTCCAGGACCCGAGCGGCGAGTGGCGAATCTCGCCGATCTACGACGTGCTGACCACCCTCCCCTACGGCGACCGGACCACGGCGCTCAGCGTCGGGGGCAGACACGAGGGACTCATCCGGCAGCACCTCCTGGGGTTCGCCGACGACATCGGCCTACCACCGGGAGTCGCGACCAGAGGCCTCGACCTCGCACTCCGGGTCACCGAGAGGCTCGACGAGGACCTCGCGCAAGGCGCCCTGCCGTTCGACGGCACCACGACGCGGACGCTGCGGCGGCAACTGGCGCGCCGCCGACGCGACGCTCAGCCGTGACCGCCGTCGACTGATCACGCAGTTCATCGCCGGGGCTGATACACTCGTCGCCGGTTCTGCGGATGTAGCTCAATGGTAGAGCCCTAGTCTTCCAAACTAGCTACGCGGGTTCGATTCCCGTCATCCGCTCGAGGCGTCGGATCCCTTGTCAAACAGCATTTCGGCAAGGGATCCCGCGTTCAACGGGGCGTAGCGTAGTGGCTAGCGCGCCTGCTTTGGGAGCAGGAGACCGCAGGTTCGAGTCCTGTCGCCCCGACCATCGTTTCACCCAGCCAGCCCCACTTGCACAGTATTCAAGTGGGCTCTGTATCCCTATCGCACCCTTGGCGTTCCGCCTTGCCGGCTCGATGACGCCGCGGCGGCCTCGCCTCCTTCGGCGGGCTGCGCGGGTTGGTGGGCGGTTCCTGCGCCAAGATGGGTTGGTGCGCGTTGGTGCGCGACCGGAACCGATAGCTGTTGCAGGAGTACCCCGTCTTGGTGAATCACGTCTCGTTCATCTGGAACATCGCCGAGTCCCTGCGGGGACCGTTCAAGCCCTCCGAGTACGGCTCCGTGGTGCTCCCGTTCACGGTGCTGCGTCGTCTCGACGCGGTCCTCGCCGACACCAAACCCAAGGTCCTGGCTGTCGCGCCGACGGTGGCGGGGATGCCGGACATGCTGGGGCACGTCAAGCTCACCGCCGCGGCCGGGCACCAGTTCTACAACACGTCCCCGTTCGACTTCGCCAAGCTCGTCGCCGACCCCAACGACCTGCGTCCCAACATCGCCGCCTACATCGCCGGGTTCTCCCCCAACGTGCGCGACATCTTCGACCGCTTCGACTTCGACAAGACGCTCGACAAGCTGGCCGAGAAGAACAAGCTCTTCGCCGTCACCGAGAAGTTCGCCCAGGCCGACTTCCACCCCAACACGGTCTCCAACATCGAGATGGGGCTGGTGTTCGAGGAACTGATCCGGTGGGCCAACGAACGCTCCAACGAGACCGCCGGCGACCACTACACGCCACGCGAGGTCATCTCGCTCATGGTGCAGCTGTTGTTCGCCACCGACGACGCCGCGCTCTCCAAAGCGGGCGCGGTGCGCTCCATCTACGACCCCACCGCCGGCACCGGCGGCATGCTGTCGGTGGCCGACGAACACCTCCGCGGCATGAACCCCCACATCCAGCTCGCCCTCTACGGGCAGGACTACAACGACGCGTCCTACGCCATCTGCAAAGCCGACATGGTCATCAAGGGCCAAGACGTCGACAACATCCGCCTCGGCGACACCCTCACCGAGGATCACTTCCCCGACAAGAAGTTCGACTACGGCCTGTCCAACCCTCCGTTCGGGGTCGATTGGAAGGACCAGCGCGACATCGTCGACAACGAGCACAGGACTCTCGGGTTCGTCGGTCGCTTCGGCCCCGGCACCCCCGCCGTGTCCGACGGCGCGATGCTGTTCCTCCTCCACCTCGTCTCCAAGATGCGCAAACCCGCCGATGGCGGGTCGCGGATGGCGATCGTCCTCAACGGCTCTCCCCTGTTCTCCGGCGGTGCCGGGGGCGGAGAGTCGAACATCCGCAAGTGGCTCCTCGACCACGACCTCGTCGAGGCGATCATCGGGCTGCCGAAGGACATGTTCTACAACACCGGCATCTCCACCTACATCTGGATCCTCACCAACCGCAAGGACCCCGAACGCGAGGGCACGGTGCAACTCATCGACGCCCGCGAGTTCTACGGCAAGCTCCGCAAGGGCCTGGGCTCCAAACGCAACGAACTCACCGGCGACGACATCGCCCGCATCGTCACCCTCTACTCCGACTTCACCGACAGCGACAGCTCGAAGATCTTCCGCAACGAGGACTTCCTCTATCGCACCATCACCGTCGAACGCCCCCTCAAGCTGCGCTGGCAGGCCACACCCGAGGCCATCGACGCCGTGTTCGACACCAAACCCGTCCAGAAACTGAACGACGACGACACGGCGAGCCTCCGCGCCGCCCTCGAAGCCCTCGACGGCGACACGACATGGACCAACCGCAACCAGTTCCACTCAGCCCTCAAGACCACCGCATCGGACCAAGGGCTGAAAGTTGCCGCGCCGGTCCTCAAGGCCGTCAGCGCCGCGCTCGGCATGCAGGACGACGACGCCGATCTGTGCACCGACGCCAAAGGCAACCCCGAACCCGACACCTCCCTCCGCGACACCGAAAACGTGCCCTGGGACCAGGACATCGACTACTACCTCGCCCGCGAAGTCCTCCCCTACGCCCCCGACGCCTGGATCGACCACTCAAAGACCAAAGAGGGCGCCGAGATCCCCTTCACCCGCCACTTCTACAAGTACATCCCCCCACGCCCCCTCGAAGAGATCGACCGCGACCTCGAAGCCGTCATGAACGACCTCCGCGCCATGCTCACCCAGGTCGAACAGTGACGAAGCCCTGGGAAGGTCACCTGCCAATCTCATGGGAGCGGCGTCCTTTCTGGACCGAGTTCCGTAGGGCCAAGACACTCGGCGACGGCACCGAGGAACTGCTGTCGGTCTACCGCGACTACGGCGTAATTCCGAAGGCTAGCCGCGACGACAACTTCAACAAGCCCTCAGAGGATCTTTCCAAGTACCAGCGAGTGGACGTCGGCGACCTCGTGATCAACAAGATGAAGGCCTGGCAGGGCTCCCTCGGGGTCTCTGCCCATTCCGGCATCGTCAGTCCGGCCTACTTCGTATACAAGGCAGTGGGATCGCTGGACCGACGCTTCGCGCACTACCTCCTGCGGAGCGGGGGCTACGCACAGCACCTCGGGGCCATCTCTTCGGGAATCCGTCCGAACCAGTGGGACCTAGCCTCGATATTTCATGAGGGGCCCGATCGGGGGTTGTCGGCGCCGGTGGCGTCGATGCTGGTCTGATTCTTGCACCTGGGTGTGACAAGGCGCCGCGTGACGCTCACGGTGGGGCGGGGTTCCA
>JAUHXZ010000089.1 GCA_030426725.1 Actinomycetes bacterium | reverse complement strand
TCCTCCTGGCCACCGCCGCCATCGCCGGGGCCGTCGTTCCGTGGTGGACGCAACGCGCCTCGCTTGCCGCGGATCTGGCCGCCGTGCCGACGCGCGGCCGCCTGGCTGACGGGGTGCGGGAACTGGCCATGACCGCGACCGATCTTGTCGTCTACGGTCGCCGCGACGCAACGCTGGCCCGCCTCAGCGGAGTCGACGCCGAACTGCGTCGGCAGGAGTCGCGGGGAGCCTGGGTGCGCGGCGTCGCCGGAGGGGGCCAGGTGGTGGCCGCCGGGGCGGCGGTCGTCGCCGCACTGTGGTTCGGTAGCCGCGCCCTCGGCTCGGGCATGGACCCGCGGCTCCTCGCAGTGCTGGTACTAACGCCGCTCGCGCTCCACGAGGTTCTCGGGACCTTCGCGCAGGCCGCCCAGACCCATACCCGGGCCCGCGCTGCGCTGAGCCGCGTCGAGGAGATCCTCGCCGAACCCTCCATGGGCAGCGGCGACGTCGTCCCGGGTGAGGGCGTCGCGACCGGCCTGGACCTGCGCGACGTTACCGTGGGCTGGCCCGGCGGCGCCCCCGTGCAGTCGGGGCTGACGCTGAGCGTCGCGCCGGGCGAGGCGGTCGCGCTGGTCGGCCCGTCAGGCGTCGGCAAGACGACCGTCGCGGCCACGGTCATGGGCCTGATCCCCCCGCTGGCCGGTGAGGTGACGCGCGGCGGCAGGGTCGGCTACCTCGCCCAGGACGCGCACATCTTCGCCACGACGGTCGCCGAGAACGTGCGCATCGGCAACCGCGACGCCACGGACGCCGAGATCCGCACCGCCCTGCGCCGCGCCGGGCTGCCCGTCGACCCGGAACGCGTCATCGGCGAGGCCGGACACACCCTCAGCGGCGGCGAGCGGCGCCGCCTCGCCATGGCCCGGCTGCTCGTCGGGCCGCGGGATCTGGTGATCCTCGACGAACCGACCGAGCACCTCGACCGGGCCACCGCCGACGCGCTCGTCGACGACGCCTGGCGGGAGTTCGCCGACCTGCCGATGCTGGTGGTCACGCACGACCCGGACGTCGTCGCCCGCTGCACCCGGGCGACGACGCTCGCCGCGGCCCCCACGAACCGGCCCGCCTGAACAGGCCGGATCACCGGCTGACCTCCTTGCCGCCACCCCCGGAACGGTCGGCCGCCTCAGTCGAACCGCTCCGCCAGAACGCGCCCCGCCTCCGCCGCCATCTCCTCGGCGGAGGTGAGGGCGCGTTCACCCCCCAGATCCGACAGCGACACCGCCGCCGCCAGGGAGTCGACGGGAGCGGTGATCTTCCCAGCCACCAGCGCCACCCGGTCGTCACCGGCCAGATCACGCACCACCGACACCGTCTTCCCATCGGCCGACTGCCTGTCGAACCGGCCCTCGCCGGTGACGACGAGGTCCGCGTCCCTGACGGCCTCCACCAGCCCGACCGCCGCGGCCACCGTCGAGGCGCCCGACGTGATGGTCGCACCCCACCGTCGCAGCGCGAACCCGACCCCGCCCGCCGCGCCGGCGCCGGGGGCGTCCGTGTCGCCACCGAGAAGGGTGGCGAACCAGTCCACATTGCTCTCAAGTTCGTCGAGGATCCCGCGCCCACCCTTCTGGCGGCCGAACACCATGGCCGCGCCGTCGCGGCCAAGGAGCGGGTTGGTGACGTCGGACAGCACGAGCGCCCCGCCCATCGGCGGCCAGACCATCCGGGACATGTCCACCTCGGTCACCTGCCCCAGCGTCGCGTTGCCGTACGAGGAGATCTCGTGGCCCGACGCGTCCAGCAGCCGGGCACCGAGCGCAGCGAGCATCCCGGCACCACAGTCGGTCGAGGCGCTGCCGCCGATCGCCAGCATGAGCTTCGGCACGCGCGCCTCGACGGCGGCTCGGATCGCCATGCCGAAGCCGGCCGTGTGCGCGTCGCGGGGGGCAAGCGGGTCGAGCCCCTGGATGCCGCACGCGTCGGCGAGTTCCACGACGCCCGTGCCGTCGGGGAGGCGCAGCCAGGACGACGTCTTCGGTCGTCCGACGGCGTCGACGACCTCGACGGGGACCCGCACCGCCCCCGGCACCGCCTGGAACGCGTCGAGGGTCCCCTCCCCACCGTCGGCCATCGGGATGGTGATCACCTCGTCGGTGGGGCGCGCGGAGCGCCAGCCGGCCACCAGCGCCTCCGCCGCTCGGGCTGCCGTGAGGGTTCCCTTGAACGAGTCGGGCGCGACGATGACCTTCATGGCACAACGCTAACGGTTCAGCGGGCACCGACGCCGCCCGATAGAGTGGCCGGGTGACCTCCCCCGCCTCACCGGCCAGACCGCTGAAGGTGGCCCAGTTCACCGACAACTACGGGCCCGGCAGCAACGGGCTCATGTTCGCCGTCCAGAACATCGAGGGCAACCTGCTCGACGCCGGGCACGAGGTCATCGTGGTGGCGCCGGAGGCGAAGGGCCCCAACCCGCACCACGGTCGGCCGGGGCGCACGGAAATTCGCCTGCCCTCGGTCAAGGTGCCGAAGATGCCCACGCGAGTCGCCAACGGCCGCAAGTTCGACCAGACCATCGAGCGGCTGCGCGAGCTGGCCCCGGACATCATCCACTCGCACGGATTCGGCACGGTCGGCTTCCTCGGCACGGTGGCGGCGCACAGGCTGGGGATCCCGATGATGGTGACCTGGCACACCGACTTCGATGCCTATGCCGACCACTACTCGACCGTCCTGCCGCTCCTCACCGGCGTCGTGCGCGCCTACGCCCGCTTCTCGAAGGACGACCTGGTCAACCAGGAGGACATCAAGCTCGCCGAGATCCGTTTCGAGGACCGGGGACGCTCAACGGCGTCGCTGCTGGGGGTCTGCGAGAAGATGCTCGAGTCCGCTGACCTCATCACGACCCCGTCGCCCAAGACCGCGACCCGGCTGCGGCTCATCACGCCGAACCTCAACGTCGTCGTCGTGCCCAACGGGGTCGACCCGCTCCCGCCCGGCCCCCCGCCGATCCCGCATCCCGCCGGCCCGATGGTCCTGTACGCCGGGCGGATCGCCCCCGAGAAGGGCATCCCGCTCCTCGCCGACGCGTTCGAGCTGGTGCACGCGCAGCGCCCGGACGCCAGGCTGTGCATCGTCGGCGACTGGCAGCGCTACACCCGCATCCGCAAAGTGCTCGCTGAGGGCCGCGACGCCGGCCGGATCATCCTCCCCGGCGAGCAGAAGAGGGAGGCGCTGGGCGCGTTCTACGGCATGGCCGACGTGTTCGCCTTCCCGAGCCAGACCGACACCCAGGCGCTCGTGCTCCACGAGGCCGCACTGGCGGGGCTTCCGATCGTCAGCGTCGATCACGAACTGCAACTGGTCGTCGACCCGGGCGTCAACGGCGAGGTGACGCGCCCGACGCCGGCGTCCCTGGCCGCCGGGCTCATGCGGGTCATCGACCGGCTCCCCGACGAGGAGTGGCGGACGCGGGCGTCGGCACGCTCGGTCGAACTGGCGTCGCAGTGGACGGTCGAGTCGCAGGCGGCGGAGATGTTGAGGCTGTACGCGGAGGTCGCGGCGGGCAACGCCGTCCCCGCCGCCTGACCCCCGAACGTGGCCGACGCCGGCGCTCCTGCCCGACGCCTGCGGGATTGCGGCGGCATGGAGCAGTAAGGCTGGCGTCCGCAGGGGCTAAGGTCAGCGGCCGGTCATGTCGAGCGGCACCACCCAGCGGTCGAAGTCATCGCCGCTCAGCCCGTTCGCGATCGCCGACTCCCGCAGCGACGTGCCCTCCTTGTGCGCCTGCTTGGCGATCTTGGCGGCCTTGTCGTAGCCGATGTGCCGGTTGAGCGCCGTCACGAGCATGAGGTTGGTGCTGAGGTTGTGCTCGATGCGCTCCATGTTCGGTTCGATACCGACGGCGCAGTGCTCCGTGAACGACAGCGCCCCGTCGGAAAGCAGCCTGATGGACTCCAGCACGGCGTGCGCCATGACGGGCTTGAACACGTTGAGCTGGAAGTTGCCCTGGCTCCCGGCGAAACCCACGGTGGCATCGTTGCCGAAGACCCGCGCCGCGACCATGGTGAGCGCCTCGGACTGGGTCGGGTTCACCTTGCCCGGCATGATCGAGCTACCCGGCTCGTTCTCGGGGATGAGCAGCTCGCCGATACCGTTGCGGGGCCCGCTGGCGTACCAGCGCACGTCGTTGGCGATCTTCATCAGCGCGTCGGCGAGCACGCGCAGCTGCCCGCTCACCTCGACGAGCGAGTCGTGGGCGCTGAGCGCCGCGAAGAGGTTCTCGGCCTGGCGGAACTCCAACCCACTCTCCTCCGAGATCTTCGCGGCGGCGAGACGCCCGAAGTCCGGGTGGGCGTTGAGGCCGGTGCCCACCGCGGTGCCGCCGATGGCGAGATCCCTGGCCCGGGCGTCGGCATGCTTGACGCCCTCGACGGCGAAGTCGAGCTGCGCCACCCAGCCGCCGATCACCTGACCGAGGCGCACGGGAGTGGCGTCCTGGAGGTGCGTGCGTCCGACCATGACGACGTCGTCGAAGTCCGCCGCCTTGGAGGCGAGGACTGTGCGGAACCGTTCGATGGCGGGGTACAGCCTGGCGTTGAGCTCTGACACGACGGCGATGTGCATCGCGGTGGGGAACGTGTCGTTGGACGACTGCCCGCGGTTGACGTCGTCGTTGGGGTGCACGGGCGACTTCGTGCCCATCTCGCCGCCGGCCAGTTCGATCGCCCGATTGGAGATGACCTCGTTGGCGTTCATGTTGGACTGGGTGCCGGATCCGGTCTGGAACACGACGAGGGGGAAATGGTCGTCGAGGTTGCCGGCGATGACCTCGTCGGCGGCGCGGGCGATGAAGCCGGCCTTGTCCGCCGCGAGTTCGCCGAGTTCGGAGTTGGCGAGGGCCGCGGACTTCTTCAGGATGCCGAGCGCGCGCACCATCGCGCGCCCCCAGACGAAGGCGTCGCGGCCGATGTCGAAGTTGTGCAGGGACCTCTCCGTCTGGGCCCCCCAGTAGCGCGTCGCGTCGACTTCGACGCGCCCCATGGAGTCAGTTTCGATGCGCATAGCCATGGCACCAAAGTACCCGCGCTCAGCGGGCAGAGGGCGAAAAAAGGCCCGGCCGCTGCCCTTGGGGGGGCGGCAGCGGCCGGGCGGTACTTGGACGCCCTTCCAGGCGACGGGTCAACAGTACCCGATGCTGGGGCCGCCACGTGAATCGATTCCCCCGTTCTGCACGATTTCCGAAAGGTTCAGGAACTCGGCCCCGGGATCACCGGGACGTCACGCTCCGGAAGCCCCGCAGCCGGAGGCTGTTGAGCACCACGAAGACGCTGGAGAACGCCATCGCGGCCCCCGCGATCATGGGGGTCAGCATCCCGAACGCGGCGAGCGGGATCGCGGCCGTGTTGTAGCCGAACGCCCACACCAGGTTGGACTTGATGGTGGTCAGCGTCGCGCGCGACAGCCGCACTGCGTCGACGGCGGCCACGAGATCGTGTCGCATCAGGGTGATGTCGCCCGCGGCGATGGCCGCGTCCGTTCCGGTCCCCATGGCGATCCCGAGGTCGGCCTGTGCGATCGCGGCGGCGTCGTTGACGCCGTCGCCGACCATGGCCACCTGGCGGCCCTCGCTCTGGAGCTGGCGCACCACCTCGACCTTGCCCTCGGGGGTGACGCCCGCGCGCACGTCGTCGATGCCGACGTCGGCGGCGACCGCCCTGGCGGTGGTCTCGTTGTCACCGGACAGCAATACGGGGCGCAGGCCCAGTTCCTTGAGCTTGGCGATGGCGCCGGCGGCCGAGGGCTTGATGCTGTCGGCGACGACGATCCTGCCGAGGACCCGTTCATCGTCGGCGATCTCGACGATGCTGCCGAGCGGCGCCTCCGGCCAGGACACGGGCCCGTGCCCGAGGGACGCGATGTGGGCGGGGGATCCGGCGTGGATGCGACGGCCCTCGACGATGCCCTCGACACCTCGGCCGGGGCTGTTGCGGAAGTCCAGCACCGCCGGCGCGGCGTCCACTGCGGCCACGATGGCCTGCGCGATCGGGTGCTCGGAGCCGGACTCGACACCGGCCCCCAGCCTCAGGGCCTCGTCACGGGTGAGGCCGTCTGCCACGTCGACGCGGATGACGCTCATCCGACCGGTGGTGATGGTCCCGGTCTTGTCGAAGGCGATGGTCTCCACCCTGCGGGCGCGCTCGAGCACCTGCGGGCCGCGGATGACGGTGCCGAGCTGTGCACCGCGACCGGTTCCGACCATGAGCGCGGACGGAGTGGCGAGGCCCAGGGCACAGGGGCAGGCGATGATCAGCACGGCGATGCCGGCCGAGAGCGAGACGGTGAGACCGTGGCCCACCAGGAGGTGACCGACCAGGGTGACTGCCGCGATGCCGATGACCACAGGAACGAAGATGCCGGAGATCTTGTCGGCGAGGCGCTGCACCTCGGCCTTGCCGGTCTGCGCCTCCTCAACCATGGCGGCGATGCGCGCGAGCTGCGAATGCTCCCCCACGGCGGTGGCCCGGACCACGAGCCGGCCGTTGGTGTTGACCGAGCCGCCGACGACGGCGCTACCCGGCTCGACCTCGACCGGCAACGACTCGCCGGTCATGATGGAGGCGTCGACGGCGGAACGGCCCTCGATCACCTCGCCGTCGGCGGCGACCTTCTCGCCGGGACGGACGACGATGAGGTCGCCCTCCTTGAGCGTCCCGACGTCGACTCGGCGCTCGGTGCCGTCGACCAGGAGCGAGGCCTGCTTCGCGCCCACCTCGAGCAGGGCGCGCATGGCGGCCCCGGACTCGGTCTTGGCGCGGGCCTCGATGTAGCGGCCGAGCAGCAGGAACGCGATGATCGTGACGGCCGCCTCGAAGTAGACGAACCCGAGGGCGTCCTGCTGGGCGAGGTTGAGCGAGAACTGGTGCGTCATCCCGATGGTCCCGGCGTGGCCGAAGACCATGGCGAAGACCGACCACCCGTAAGCGGTCAGGGTGCCCATCGATACGAGAGTGTCCATGGTGGTGGTCCCGTGGCGGGCATTGACGAATGCGGCGCGGTGGAACCCGCGGCCGAGCCAGAGCACCACGATGGAGCTCAGCACCAGCGCGACCCACTGCCAGCCCGGGAACTGCAGGACAGGGAGCATGGAGACGGCGACCACCGGGACGCCGAGGCCGAATGCCCACAAGACGCGGGGCTTCAGGTCGGCGGCCTCGTCTGCCTTTTCGATCTCGGGGGCCGGGAGGGTCGCGCCGTATCCGGCCTGCGTGACCACCTCGATGAGCCGCTCGGGGGTCATGCCCTCGGGCGCCTCGACGGTGGCCTTCTCCGTCGAGTAGTTGACGGTGGCCGTGACCCCGTCGACCTTGTTCAGCTTCTTCTCGATGCGCGCCGCGCACGACGCGCAGGTCATGCCCTGGATGTCCAGTTGAATGACCGGATTCTGCAACGTCAGGTTGCTCATGATGGGTGCGTCCTGATTCCGGGCACGCGCGATCGCGTCCCTGTGACAAGTGTGATCCGGCCGTCAAGGGCCGGTGCGCTCAAGTGGTGGATCCGTGCGGGCAGACCAACACGTATTCACCACTCGAGAAGGCGCCAGTGACGGGGCAGGAAACCCGCCCCACAGCCTGCGGCGTCGCTGCGCTCACGCCCTGCTGCCCGGCCGGTAGCGCCGGCCCGGGGGTGGCTCAGGCCTCGACGACCGAGTAGTTCCCGGCCTCCTGCACGGCCTCGATGATGGAGTCGAACGGGACGTGCTCGGCGGACTCGACGAGCATCGCGCCGCCGTCGAGGGTGACGGACACATTGGTGACGCCGTCGACCTCCGAAACCTCCTCGGTGACGTGGTTGACGCAGTTGCCGCAGGTCATGCCGGACACGATGTACTTCGTGATCATTGTGAACCCCTGTCGTGTGTGGTGGTCAGCGAACCAGGCGCTTGATCGCCTGCATCGCCTCGTCGATCTTGGCGTCGGCCTCCGGGCCGCCCTCACGGGCTGCGTCGGCGACGCAGTGCGAGAGGTGATCGTTGAGAAGGCCCAGCGAGACCGCCTTGAGGGCACTGGTGACCGCCGCGACCTGCGTGAGCACGTCGATGCAGTACTGGTCCTCCTCCACCATGCGGGCGATCCCGCGGGTCTGCCCCTCGATGAGCCGCAGCCGTCGGAGGTAGGCGCTCTTCTCGGGCGTGTACCCGTGGCCGGCGTGATGGCACGTGGCTTCTGTGATCTCAGACATGTCCAATCCCCCTTCTCACAACCCGAGCATACCCCATAGGGGTATGAGGTTCAATTGCTCTCATCATGACACGCCGCAGCACACCCGCCCCCACCGGGGTCTGATACCTCAGGATGCCCCGCAGAGTTGTCCACAGCGCGAAGACTCCACTGTGGACAACACCGATATCGCCCGATCGCCGCCCCCTCTCCCAGCGAACGGCAAGGCGGTCGACCTCGGCCCCCACGGGCCCGGCGGAGTCGACACCGATGGAGAAACCCGTAGTCACGGCACTTCTGACTCCGCTGGACGCCCCTCCGAGGCGGCGAAGCCCCGCCGGGGCAGTGCCGAATCGCCATCACGCCATGCCGACAAATCCACGTCGAAGCCCCCTCACTCCGATGAATATAACGATTTGATAACGGAATTTGGGTCCGCTACGAACAGGGCTGTCCACAGCACCCGTGCCTGACTCGGAAGGTTGCCCACACGATGTCCACACGCACTCAACAGGCTTACCCACAGGCGACGGACCGGGACTGTCCGAGGCGTGCCCTAGCCTGACTGATGCCCTGAAACACCGAGCCCCGGGAGTGAGCATGTCGCAGGCCGTCGCCGCCGTGTACGACGAGCGCGAGCTCGACCGCACCCCACCCCAGGACATGGCCGCCGAGCAGAGCGTTCTGGGCGCCATGCTGATGTCGAAGGACGCCATCTCCGAGGTGGTCGAGGTGCTCCGCGGGGCAGACTTCTACCGGCCCAACCATGAGATCATCTTCGATGCCATCGTCAACCTCTACGGGCGTGGGGAGCCCGCGGACCCCATCACCGTGGCCGGCGAACTGGGCAAACAGGGGCAGCTCGGCAAGGTCGGCGGCCCCGTCTACCTGCACGACCTGCTGGCGTCGGTGTCCATCGCGGCCAATGCCATCTACTACGCGGAGCTCGTCCGGGACAAGGCCGTCCTGCGCCGCCTCGTCAACGCCTCCATCCGGATCGCCCAACTCGGTTACCAGGGACAGGGCGACGTGGACAAGATCGTCGACGAGGCCCAGCAGACCCTGTTCGAGGTCACGGAGAAGAAGGCCGCCGAGGACTACAAGTCGCTCAGCGAGCTCATCGAGCCGACGTTCGACGAGATGGAGGCCATCGCATCGTCCGGGGACGCCCTCTCCGGTGTTCCCACCGGCTTCGTCGAGCTGGACCGCATCACCAACGGCCTCCACCCCGGGCAGATGATCATCGTCGCGGCCCGCCCCGGCGTCGGCAAGTCCACCTTCGCGCTGGACGTCTGCCGCTCGGCCGCCATCCACCACAACATGACCACGGCGTTCTTCTCGCTGGAGATGAGCCGCACCGAGATCGTCATGAAGATCCTGTCGGCAGAGGCGTCGGTCCCGCTCAACCGGATCCGCGGCGGCAAGATGGACGAGAACGACTGGCAGCGGGTCACCGACAAGTCGGTCGTCCTCAGCGAGAAGGACTTCTTCATCGACGATTCGCCCAACCTCACCATGATGGAGATCCGGGC
>JAUHXZ010000011.1 GCA_030426725.1 Actinomycetes bacterium | reverse complement strand
AGGACGATGTGCCGGGCGACGCCGCGGATGGCGGCGGCGTAGGCGAGGGAGGATCCGACGGCGCCGGCGCCGACGATTGCCAGCTTGGCGCCTTCGCGTGACTGTGCAGGCTGCATGGCACCGATTCTGTCAGGCGGCTGGCCCCGAGCGGGCGGTCAGTCGCGGATGATCATCGCCAGTCCGCCGAAGGCCGGCAGCTCCAGGTTGAAGCCGCCCAGGTCGTCGACGTTGCCCACCTTGCGGCGCGTGCTGAGGTCGAACACGCGCCCGACGGGGAGGTGCTCCGACTGCACACGGGCCTCGATCTTCTCGGTGCCGAAGTTGAGCGCCGTGATCTGGGTGGCGCCGATCTCCAGTTCGTTGACGAGCACGAGGAGCGCCTTGTTGCCCACCTCGGGGACGTCGACGAGCCGGCTGGTGGCGAGCCCGTTGCGCTTGCGGACCTTGAGGATCTGCGCGAGCCGCGACGCGAAGGAGTTGTCCTTCTTCAGCTGTTCGGTCACCGGGCCGTACAGAGTGCGGGCGCGCGGCATGCCCGACTGTGACTTCTTCGCGTCGGGCGCGGCGCCGAGCAGGTCGTAGGCGCCGCGTTCGATCCAGCGGGTGTCCCCGGTGTTGACGAGGCTCTTCACCGCGTCGCGCTCGAGGGGGAGGGCGCCGACGAGGTCCCAGCCGGACAGCGCGAACACGCCCGGCTGCCACGCGTTGTACATGCACAGCAGCAGGTGGGCCGACGTGACCCGCCGGATGTCGGCGTCGGTGATCTCGGACAGGTCGCTGATGCCGAGCGACGCTGTAATGATCGACGCTGTGGTACTGGCGATGCCGTTCTGCGTGAACACCGAGTTGTACGGGGCGGCCTCGCCGGTGAGGAGGTCGCGCATCGTCTGCTGGATGTGATCGGCGAGTTCGTGGCCGAGGTACTCCTTGCCGCCGAGCGTGTAGGTGTCGTCGCGGTGGGCCGCGGCGAAATGGACCAGTTCGTAGGTGAGCTCGTCGTGGTTCTGCAGCGCGTGCACCAACGACGCCTGGTCGATGCCGATCTGCTGCGCCTCGCGCAACACGAGCCGGAGGAACTCGGTGTCTCCCGTGGCGACCGCGAACTGCGCCGCCGGCCGGGTGACGAAGTCGTAGGACAGGTCGGGGCCGACGGAGCCGGTGCGGTGGATGTCGTCCATCGCCAGGTTCAGCTCCTGGAAGGTGAACCCGCCCACCTTGCGGACCATCGAGCCGATGAGCTGGTTCGCCGCCAGGGACAGCGGGTGCCCCTCGGACCAGGCCGGGGACTGGTCGAAGGAGCGCTCGACGCCGAGGAAGCCGTTGGCGTCGAGCCGCAGACCGCCGGAGCCGAGGTCGAGCAGCGAGTGCAGCGCATCGCCCATGACCAGCCGCATGCCGGCGCAGGTCGGGTCCAGCCAGTTGATGGTGGGCTGACCCTCCTTGAAGTAGTGGAGGTACACCCAGCGCCGCATCCGGCCGGTGTGGTCCAGGACTGGGGGCGTGGCCGACCAGTTGGTCTCCTTGACGCCCGGCTCATAGAAGATGACGCGCTGCAGGGCGCCGATGATGTAGCCCTCGTCGGCCAGCGCGCGCTCCGCCTCGGGAGACAGGTTGACCGAGTCCCGGCCCGGGGGGACGTCGGGCAGCAGGTGCCAGGCGGACTCCGGGATGTCGACCATGTGGTAGATCCCCGGGTAGTCGTGGTAGTTCATCTCGGCGAGGCGGAAGTCGGCGCCCTTGCCGGTGTGGCCGGGGACGATGTCGTCGATGACGGACCCGTTGTACCGGGCGGCGGTCTCGCACATCTCGCGGAACTCGTCCTCGGTGCCGAACAGGGGGTCGATCGCCATCGACATGCGGTCGAAGTGGCCGTCGACCGAGGGCGTGACCTCCCAGCCGTCGAGGCCCCCGGCAAGCTTCACGGGGCCGGTATGCACGGCGTCGATTCCGACCGAGGCGAACGCCTCCCAGAGTTCGGGGGAGCCGAGCGAACCGAGGAACGACTGGCCGGGCGTCGTGATGTGGGAGAGCGGGTAGGACGTGAACCAGACCGACGCCCGCTGCACCGCGGCCCTCGGCTCGGGGTGGGCGTAGGGGTTGGCCCACATGGTGTGCGTGCCCGCGAGCTGCCAGGACACCCGCGCGGCGTCGTGGAGCATCGACTGCTCGTCGAGCCACTCGACGTAGGCGCGGTTCGTGCCGGTGGCCTCGAAGGGCGGGGTGATCGGGCTCTCATCGACGCGACGACGGCGGGCGCGAGGGCGCAGCCGGGCGGGCCGAGCCGCGAATCTCGCCTCGTCGAAGCTGATCTCCGGCATCTCATCCTCGGCGGTCTCGTCGACGGGGGCGTCGGGGACCTGCGGGTCTGCGGTCTGGTCGGCGGTGTCGTCGCTGCGCTTGATCACCTTGCCGAGTTTATGCGGTCGGCTCTCCGACGGCCGGAGATGCGCCGGTGGTCGGAGGGGGCCGCTCGGAATAGCGCGTCACGATCCAGGGTTGAGTGAGATAGACTCAACTTTGAAGAATGACGCAAGGAGACCACCGAATGAACACCGAAAGGCTCACGACGAAGTCCCGCGACGCCGTCACGGCGGCGGTCCGGCAGGCCCTCACCAACGGCAACCCCAACGCCGAACCCGTGCACCTCCTGCACGGGCTTCTGCTGACCCCCGACAACACCGTCGGCGCCCTGCTCGAGGCCGCCGGGGCGGACCCGGCGCAGATCGACGCCGCCTCCACCGCGGCCATCGCGAAGCTGCCGTCGACGAGCGGCACGTCCGTGTCGCAGCCGGCGCTGTCCGGTCCGCTCGCCCGTGTGCTCGCGTCCGCGGAGACCCTCGCCGACAGCCTCGGCGACGACTTCGTCGCCACCGAGCACCTCCTGATCGGCCTCACGAAGGTCGAGTCGGAGGCCAAGACGATCCTCGACCGCGCCGGCGTCACCGGCGAGGCCCTCGAGGCGAAGTTCGCCGAGATGCGCGGAAGCAAGCGCGTCACGTCGGCGGAGTCCGAGGGCGGCGAGTCCGCGCTCGACAAGTACTCGATCGACCTCACCGAGCGTGCGCGTTCCGGCAAACTCGACCCGGTCATCGGCCGCGACGTCGAGATCCGCCGCGTCGTGCAGGTCCTGGCCCGCCGCACCAAGAACAACCCCGTCCTCATCGGCGAGCCCGGCGTCGGCAAGACCGCCGTCGTCGAGGGCCTCGCCCAGCGGCTGGTCGCCGGCGACGTCCCGGACTCGCTCAAGAACCGCCGCCTCGTGTCCCTTGACCTGGCGTCGATGGTCGCGGGCGCCAAGTACCGCGGCGAGTTCGAGGAACGGCTCAAGGCCGTCCTCAACGAGATCCGCGACGCCGAGGGCCAGATCATCACCTTCATCGACGAGCTGCACACCGTCGTCGGCGCCGGCGCGTCCGGCGAGGGTGCGATGGACGCGGGCAACATGCTCAAGCCCATGCTGGCCCGCGGCGAGCTGCGGATGATCGGCGCCACGACGCTCGACGAGTTCCGCGAGCGCATCGAGAAGGACCCGGCGCTGGAACGTCGTTTCCAGCAGGTCTACGTCGGCGAGCCGTCGGTGGAGGACACCGTCGCGATCCTGCGCGGCCTGCGCGAGCGCTACGAGGCGCACCACAAGGTGCGCATCACGGACTCGGCTCTGGTGGCGGCCGCGTCGCTGTCCGACCGCTACATCACGGCCCGGCAGCTGCCCGACAAGGCCATCGACCTCGTCGACGAGGCCGCGTCGCGCCTGCGGATGGAGATCGACTCCTCCCCGGAGGAGATCGACATGCTCCGCCGCGACGTCGACCGCATGACCATGCAGGTCTTCCACCTCGAGAAGGAGGAGGACGAGGCGTCGAAGGAGCGGCTCGCGGCGCTTCGCGCCGAGCTGGCCGACGAGCAGGAGAAGCTGCGCGGGCTCGAGGCGCGCTGGGAATCGGAGAAGGGCGGCCTCAACAGGGTCGGCGACCTCAAGGCGCACATCGACCAACTGCGCGTCGAGGCGGATCGCGCCCAGCGCGAGGGCGACCTCACCAAGGCGTCGCAGATCCTCTACGGCGACATCCCCGCAGTCGAACGCGAGCTCGCCGAGGCCGAGGCCCGCGACGACACGGCCCCGCAGATGGTTTCCGAGGAGGTGGGCGCCGGCGACATCGCCGAGGTGATCGCCTCCTGGACCGGCATCCCCGTCGGACGGCTGCTCGAGGGCGAGTCCGACAAGCTGCTCCACATGGAGGAGCGCATCGGGGAACGGCTCATCGGGCAGCGCGCCGCCGTCAAGGCGGTCTCCGACGCGGTGCGCCGTTCCCGGGCGGGCATCTCGGACCCGAACCGGCCGACCGGCTCGTTCCTGTTCCTCGGCCCCACGGGTGTCGGCAAGACGGAGCTCGCGAAGTCGCTGGCCGACTTCCTCTTCGACGACGAGACCGCGCTGGTGCGCATCGACATGAGCGAGTACTCGGAGAAGCACTCCGTCGCCCGGCTCGTCGGCGCGCCCCCCGGCTACGTCGGCTACGAGGAGGGCGGCCAGCTCACCGAAGCCGTCCGCCGTCGTCCCTACTCCGTCGTGCTGCTCGACGAGGTGGAGAAGGCCCACCCGGACCTGTTCAACATTCTCCTCCAGGTGCTCGACGACGGCCGCCTCACCGACGGCCAGGGCCGCACGGTCGACTTCCGCAACACGCTGCTCATCATGACCTCCAACCTCGGTTCGCAGTTCATGGCGGACCAGGCGCTGTCGGCCGACGAGAAGCGCGGCGCGGTCATGGGCATCGTGCGGCAGGCGTTCCGGCCGGAGTTCCTCAACCGCCTCGACGACGTCGTGCTGTTCGACGCGCTGACCAACGAGGAGCTCGCCCGGATCGTCGACATCCAGATCGCTCGGCTCAACCGCCGGCTGGAGCAGCGGCGGATCGTCGTCGACGTGTCCGACGACGCGAAGCGGTGGCTCGGGGACGTCGGATTCGACCCGGTGTACGGCGCTCGCCCGCTGCGCCGGCTCGTGCAGACCACCATCGAGGACCAGATGGCGCGTGGCCTGTTGGCGGGCGAGATCCACGACGGGCAGACCGTCAGGTTCGACCGCGTCGGTGACGCGATCGCGGTGGTCTGAGTCAGCCGCCGATCTCGCGGCGCAGCTTCTCGACCTCGATGCGCGCCGTGATGAGGTCCGCGCCGGTCAGCTCCCGGTACCGCCGGATGGCGGTCATGGGACGGTCGGCGCGGATCTCCGAGATCAGTTCCTCGCGCTCGTAGAACGTCAGCGGCCGCGGGGGGCCGTGCGGCTCCTCGACGGCGGACTGCCGCCCGCGGGCGATCGACGGCGCGATGACGAAGATCCAGATCGCCACCAGCGGGACGATGAACCCGAGCCGCCCGCCCGTGGCGGAGGTGAGGACGATGGCGATGATGAGCATGTACCACTGCGCGTACCAGGGCCTGCCGTGCATCGACATCCCCCGTCGGCGGTGGTGCCGGCCGTGGTGGCCGTAGGTCGCCGGAGGTCCGTACGTCGGGGCCCCGTACGTGGGCGCCGGCAGGTCGTAGGCCGGATTGGTCTGGCTCCAGTCGGGCGACGGCGGCGACGCGGGGGCGCTGCGCAGGTCCGCCTGCGGCGGCCGCGGGGAGGGGAGGTCGGTGAACAGCGGCGTGATGTCGCTGCGGTACTTGGCCTCCAGCGCGCGCGACATCCGGTCGTTGAACTCCTCGGCCGTCAGCCGGCCAGCCGACATGTGCTCCTGGAGCATCTCGATGGCGGCATCGCGTTCCTGGTCGCCGATGCGCATCTCGTCCCCGGTCATGGGAGAAGCCTACTCTCGGGGCTTGGCCGTGCCCCTACCGGTGGACCCTGACCGGGGCTGGTTTGATAGGGGTATGAACGGATCGCTGAGGGATATCAGGCGCGAATACTCCGGTGCAGCGCTGCCCGCGGATGTTGGCGATTTCGACCCGTGGCCGTTCCTGGAGGGTTGGATCGCGGACGCCGTCGCTTCGGATGAGCCGGAGCCGACGGCGATGGTCCTGGCCACCGTCGGACTCGACGGCCGACCGCGGGCGCGGGTGCTGCTCCTCAAGGAGGTCGGTCCGGATGGACTCGTCTTCTTCTCGCACTACGAGTCGCCCAAGGGCGAACAGCTCGACGCCACGCCCGCCGCGGCCGTCACGCTGTGGTGGTCGAGGCTGATGCGGCAGGTGCGGGCCGTCGGGCGCGTCGAGCGGCTGACCCGTACCGAGAACGAGGCCTACTTCCGCAGCCGGCCCCGGGCCAGCCAGATCGGTGCCTGGGCTTCGTATCAGTCACAGCCGCTCGGGTCCCGCGCGGAACTGGAGGAGCAGGTCATCGAGACCGGGGACCGCTTCGCCGGTCGCGACGTACCCTGCCCGCCCGACTGGGGCGGTTACCGGCTCATCCCCGATGAGATCGAGTTCTGGCAGGGTCAGCCGAGCCGGCTCAACGACCGGGTCGTCAGCCGGTTGACCGCCGACGGCTGGGTCACGGGCCGGATCCAGCCGTAGCCGGGGTTGGGGCGAGCGGCTCAGGCCGGGCGCAGCTCGAGGAGCCGGCCGCCGTCGCCGTCCTCGGCGAGCCAGATGGCGCCGTCGGGGGCCGTCGCGACCGCCCGGATCCGCTCGCCCATCGGCCAGTTCTCCTTCTCCGTCGCCGTCTCACCGTCCAGGTCGACGCGGACGAGCGCCTCACCAGACAGCGCGCCGAGGAACGCGTCGCCGTACCAGGCGGGGAACAAGTCGCCGTCGTAGATCATCAGCGATCCGGGGGAGATGCTGGGCGTCCAGAACACCTTCGGCGGGTCGAACCCGTCGCCGGGGGCGTGGTCGGGGATGTCCTCGCCGCTGTAGTGCGAGCCGTTCGACACCTCCGGCCAGCCGTAGTTGGCGCCCTCGACGATGAGGTTGAGTTCGTCGCCGCCCTTGGGGCCCATCTCGGAGGCCCACAGCCGGCCTTCGGGGTCGAGGGCGAGGCCAAGGACGTTGCGGTGCCCCGCCGACCAGAACTGTTCCGCGATCCCGCCGTCGGCGAACGGGTTGCCCGGCGCAGGGTCGCCGTCGAGGGTGAGGCGGACGATCTTGCCGAGGTTGACCGTCATGTCCTGCGCGGGGGTGAACTTCTGCCGCTCGCCCGAGGACACGAACAGGTGTTCTCCGTCAATGAGGAGGCGGTGGGAGAAGTGGCCGTCGCCGGAGACCTTCGGCGTCTGCTCCCAGATCACGTCGAGGCTGGTGAGTTCGGCGCGCCCGACGTCCAGCCGGCCGCGGCCGACGACCGCGCCGGTGCCACCGTCGCCGCGCTCGACCCAGCTGAGGTAGACGGTCCCGTCGGCCTCGAAAGTGGGGCCGGGGATGATGTCGCCGAGGCCGCCCTGGCCCGCGACGTGCACGTCGGGGACCCCGGAGACCTCGGTGACGGTGCCGTCCATGGCGCGGAGCTTGAGGGCGCCGCCGCGCTCGGTGACCGCCATGACGTCGGTGCCGGGCAGGAAGGCGACGGCCCAGGGCTCGTCGAAGGCCTCGTGCTCGGTGACGGTGAACTCATGGGTCTCGGGGATGGGGCTGGGGGCGGGCGACGTCGTCGTTGGCGTGGGGGAGGCCGACGGGGCGGCCGAGGTGGCGGCGGGGCCGTCGGTGGTCGCGGCGGGCGTGGGGGATTCGCCCGGGCCGGAGCAGGCGGCGAGTCCGAGGAGTGCGAGGGCAGTGAGTCGTCGCATACTTCGACGCTACCCGGTGCGTGGAGCGGCTCAGCCGCCCAGGCGGAGCCAGCGGTCGCCGCGGGCGCGTAGCCCCAGGGTCACGGCGCGGGCGCCCATGAACACGAAGCTGAACGCCACCCACAGCCAGGTCAGCCCGGGCAGGCCCGGCGGCACGGTCAGTGCGAGGAACGCGACGGGCGCGTAGACGACGACCGTGATGACGCCGGCGATGGCGAGGTAGCGGCCGTCGCCGGCGCCGATGAGGACGCCGTCGAGGAGGTAGACGTAGCCCGCCAGCGGCAGGGCGAGCGCGACGACGACCAACAGCCACGCGACCAGCGCCTGCACCTCGTCGTCGGGGGCGAAGAAGGCCGCGACGGGCTGGCGGAGGACGACGGCGAGGAGGCCGATCAGCGCGCCGCCGCCGACGGACCACCTCATCATGAGCCTCGTGGAGGCCCGGGCGTCGGCGGCGTCCCCGGCGCCCAGCGCGGTGCCGATGATGGTCTGCCCGGCGATCGCCAGGGCGTCGAGGGCGTAGGCCATCAGGCCCCAGATCTGCATGACGACGTGGTGAGCCGCCAGCCCGGCGGCGCCCTGCGCGGCGGCGACGTAGGTGGTGATGAGCAGCGCGACGCGCAGCGTCACGGTGCGCAGCAGCAGCGGCACCCCGACCGCGAGGCTGCCCATCATCTCGGTCCACGACGGCCGCAGCCGGGTGCGGGCGCGCCGGGCCTGCACCGCGACGAGCGCGGCGCCGGTGACGCCCAGCGCTGTCTCGGCGAGTGCGGTCCCCAGCGCCGCCCCGGCGATCCCCAGTCCGAGGCCGAACACCAGCGCGACGTTGAGGACCAGGTTGAGCACCGCGCTGCCGGTGGCCAGCACCAGCGGGGTGCGGGCGTCGGCGAGGCCGCGGAACGTGCCGGTGGCGGCGAGCATGACGAGCATGCCCGGCAGGCCGGGGATCGACCAGCGCAGGTAGGTGGTGCCGAAGGTGTGCACGTCACCAGAGCCGCCGAGGGCGGTGACGAGCCACGGCGCGGCGAGCCACACGGCCGCCCCGACCACGGCGCCGATGAGCGCGGCCAGCCACATCGCCTGCACGCCCAGCCCGATGCCGTGCGAGCGGTGGCCTGCGCCGATCTGTCGGGCGACCACCGCCGTCGACCCGTAGGCGAGGAAGATCATCAGGCCCGTGACCGTGGTGAGCAGGCCGCTGCCGAGTCCCAGCCCGGCCAGTTGCGGGGTGCCGAGGTGGCCGACGATCCAGGTGTCGGCCAGCGACATCAGCGGTTGCGCCACGAGTGCCGCGAAGGCCGGGACGGCGAGGGCGAGGATGCGGCGGTTGATGCTCATGGCGTCGCGGAGTCTAGCGGGGGGAGTGGGTTGAGCAATTGGATGGGTTCAACGGGCGACTCGCGCTCACGCCGCGCGTGACCGGGTCCTCGAACCCATCCAATTGCTCGAGCCCGCTGCCGGCACCGGGGGCCTGGGCCGCGGGATAGGGTGCGGGGATGGACCGCCTCATCCCAGACCGCGACAACCTCGGCGCATTCTGGGTACGGTTCGGCCCCACGTCGCAGTCGTACGTCGACCCGTACCAGCCCGAGAAGCTCGCCTTCGAGTACGTCCAGCACATCGCGATGGTCCTCGACCACACCGTGCTCGACGCCCCGCTTGAGCGACGGCTGCGCGTCGTGCACATCGGTGGCGCCGGCATGTCGATCCCGCGCTGGGTGGCGTGGCGGCGCCCGGGTACGGCGCAGGTGGTGTGCGAACCCGACACCGACCTCACCGCCGAGGTGCGGCGCAAGATCCCGCTGCCGCCGCGGTCCGGCATCAAGGTGCGAGACGTCGACGGCCGCACCGGGCTGACCGCCATGGCCGGCGAGTGGGCCGACGTCATCATCGTCGACGCGTTCGACGGCGCGCAGGTGCCCGGTGAGCTCGCCACCGCCGAGTGCCTCGACGACATCCGCCGCGTCCTGCGCAACGAGGCGGTCGTGATCTTCAACGTGACGGACCGCGCGCCGTTCGCGTGGGCCAAGCGCCTCGCCGCCGGCATCGCCGAGCGTTGGCCGCACCTCATCATCGGCGCGGAACCCGTCGTCCACAAGGGCAAGCGCTTCGGCAACGTCGTGATGGCCGCGTCGGTGTCGCGGATCGACCACCGCGCGATCGAGGCCGACTCGGGGCGGTTGATCGTCGGTTACCGGTGGGTCACGGGCCGCGACGCGACGGCCTGGCCGGGGGGCGCCGTGGTCATGACCGACGACGACGCCGCCCCGTCGCCGGGCCCGACGGGGCTGGGCTGGTAGCCGGCTTCGTAGACTCACCGTCGTGATCGTCCATCTCGTCCGGCACGGCCAATCCACCTGGAACCTCGAGCGTCGCCTCCAGGGGCAGCGGATGGACGTGCCCCTGACCGACCTCGGCCGACGCCAGGCGGCCGAGGCCGCGGAGCACCTCCGCTGCGCCCCACTCGGCGCCGTCGTGTCCTCCGACCAGCTGCGGGCCCTGCAGACGGCCCGCGTCATCGCCGACAACGCCGGCGTGCCCCTGACGTCAACGCCGCTGCTGCGCGAACAGCACCTCGGCGCCCTCGAGGGCCGCCACTACGACGACCTCGCCGCCGAACCCGTCCCCGACGGCCTCCACATCTCCGAGGTCCGCTGGGGCGGCGGCGAGTCGGTCGCCGACGTGCACCGCCGCCTCACCGGCTTCGTCGAGGGCCTCCTCGCGACGCAGTCCGCGGGCGACGAGGTGGCCATCGTCTCCCACGGCGACACCCTGCGCATCCTGCTGGCCGTGCTCGCCGGCCGCGGCCACCGCGACGTCGAATGGATCGAGTTCGCCAACGGCCAGGTCGTCGGCCGAGAACTGGACGCGGGACGGACCGGCGGCTCCGCCGTCGCCACCGGACCCGCCTAGACTCTGCCCGTGCACGACGAGCCGGCGACGACCACGCGACGAGGCCCCCTCCTGGTCGCGGTCGTCGCCGCCGTCGTGCTCCTTCTTCTCTCCTTCGCGGCGGCCAGCCCGCGCCCGGTGCTCCTCGAGACCCTCCCACGCCCGTCCACGACGATGGAGGCGCCGTCGCTCCCGGCCCCCAGCCTGGGACCCGTGCCGAGCGTCTCCCCGATGCCGGTGCCGGAGCAGGACCCCTTCGAGTTCCCAGGGTGGGTCGACGACGTGCTCGCGGTCGTCCTCGTCGCCGGTGCCGCCGTCGTCGTGATCTGGTTCCTCATGCGCCTCGCCGCGGTGTCCAGGCGGCCCCAGTACCGCTCCGCCGTCGCCGACGGCGGGCAGGCCGTGGAGATCGCGGACCTCGACGACGAGGAACTCGTCGAGGCCGTGGAGGAGACGGTGGCGTCGCTGCGACGGGGGATCGCGGTCGACGACGCGGTCATCGAATGCTGGCGCCGGCTCGAGCAGGTCGCCGCCGGCACCGGCATCCCGCGACGCCCCGAGCAGACGTCCCACGAGTTCACCGCCGACGTGCTGACCCGCGGCTCCATCGACGCGGCCGCCCTGGCGGACCTCGCCGAACTGTACCGCGCGGCGATGTTCTCCACCCACAGCCTCACCGACGCCGACCGCGAGCGGGCGATCGCGGCGCTGGAACGGGTGAGCGCCCAGCTGCGCGGGGAGGCCTCCGATGCGTGACAAGGCACTGCGCAGCCTCGCCGCGCGCCTCGCGTGGGGCGTCGCGATCACCATCGTGATCGTCGTGGCCGACGGCGCCATCCTCGTGCGCGTCGAGCCCGTCCTGGTGCTGGCGATCGTCATGGCCGTCACGCTCGGGTCGTGGCTGATCAGCTTCCTCCCCGAACCCGCGCAGGCGGCCGGATGGGAGCAGCCGATGTGGAAGTCGCGGGCGCCGCACTTCCGCGCCGACGTCCGCACTCGCCGCCTCGCCGCGATGCTCTCCCACGCCCAGCCCGGCCGCGCCTTCGACACCAGCAAGCTCGCAGCGCTCCTCACGGAGCTGACCGCCCGGCGTCTCGTCGCCTCCGGCCGGACGCCCGCCGACGACCCCTTGGCCGGCGCCGAGGACCACCTCAGCCCCGGGCTGCTCGCCCGCGTCCGCGGCTCCGACCGCGCCCCCGCCCTGACCCGCCGAACCCTCCAGGCCCACCTCAAGGAGATCGATTCCCTATGACGGCACTCACCCAGCAGCAGGCGACCCCGCGCGTCACCGCGGTCCTCGACGCCGTCGACACCGCCCTGGTCGGCAAGCGCGCCGAGATGACGCTCGTTCTGGCCGGGGTGCTCGCCGGGGGACACGTCCTGCTCGAGGACATGCCCGGCCTGGGCAAGACCCTGGCCGCGCGGTCGCTCGCCCAGGCGCTGGGCCTGACGTTCACCCGGGCCCAGTTCACGCCGGACCTGCTGCCCGCCGACCTCACCGGCTCCTACATCTACGACCAGAACCGCGGCGAGTTCACCTTCCGCGAGGGCCCCGTGTTCACCGGCCTGCTGCTCGCCGACGAGATCAACCGCACCCCGCCCAAGACACAGTCGGCGCTGCTCGAGGCGATGCAGGAGCGGCAGGTCACCGTCGAGGGCCACACCTTCCACCTGCCGCGCCCGTTCCACGTGCTGGCCACCGCCAACCCCATCGAGCACGAGGGCACCTACCCGCTGCCCGAGGCCCAGCTCGACCGGTTCCTCCTGCGGCTCAGCTTCGGGTACCCGGACGGCGACGAGGAGTGGGACGTGCTGTCGCGCCGGATCGACCGCCGCCGCGAGGAGATCACCATCGACCCGGTCATGGATCCCGCGGGCCTGCTGGCGGTGCAGGAGGCCGTCGAGGACATCCACGTCGCGCAGTCCGTCGGCCGCTACGCCATCGATCTCGTCCGCGCCACCCGTCAGCACCAGGACACGCTCGTCGGCGCCTCGCCCCGCGGGTCGCTGGCGCTGCTGCTGTGCTCCCGCGCGCTGGCCCTGATCGAGGGCCGCGACTTCGTCATCCCGGAGGACATCAAGCGGCTCGCCGTCCCGGCGCTCTCGCACCGCATCGTCATCCGCCCCGAGCTGTGGCTCAACGACGTCGCGCCCGAGACCATCGTGCGGGCCGTGCTCGGGCAGGTGCCCGTCCCCGATGCCGAGGACGCACTGCCGCGATGATCGTCTCCCACACCCCCGCGCTCGTGCGGTCGGTGCTCCTCGCGGTGCTCATCGGGGCTCTCGCGCTGGCCGCCGGGCGTGCGGACGCCGTCGTGTTGGCGGTGCCGTTCGTCGTGCACGTCGCCTGGGCGCTGGTGTCGCCCCGGGGCGGGGGCAAGCCGTCGGTGCGGACCCGGCACAAGGCGCTGCGGGTGCCGGAGGGGGAGTCGGCCACCATCGCGCTCGAGGCGGAGCACCCCTGGCGCGGGGCGCTCGTGGCGGTGCAGTGGTCGGTGACCGAGGGCGTTCCGTTCGACCCGGAGACGGGCACCAAGCTCGACGAGGCCGGTCCGCGGTGCGCCGAGGTGGTGATGGAGCCCCAGCGGTGGGGCCGCTACCAGGTCGGCCCGGCGGAGACGCAGCTCACGGATCTGTCCGGCGCCTGGCGCGCGGTGGGGGAGGTGTCTCCGGTCAGCCTGGCGGTGCGGCCGGCGTCGACGACCCTGCAGGGCGGCAGCGGCGTCGCGCACCCCATCGGGCTCGTGGGCGCGCACCGGTCCCTGCGTCGCGGCGACGGCGGCGACCTGGCCGACGTGCGCGAGTTCCACCCCGGCGACCGGCTGCGCCGCATCAACTGGCGGGTGACGTCGCGGCTCGGGGCCGTGCACGTCAACTCGATGCTCACCGAACGCGATACGGACGTGCTCATCATCGCCGACACGCTCCTCGACGTCGCGCCGGCCGACCCCAAGGCGCCCACCTCGCTCGACGCGACGGTCCGGGCCGTGTCGGCGATCTCCCGCCACTACGTCGGCTTCGGCGACCGCGTCGCGGTGCACGACCTCGGCCGGCGGATCGGCAACGTGCGCGCCGGGTCGGGGCCCCGGCAGGCGAGGATCGTGCTGAACGTGCTGTCGCGGACCCGCCGGCAGGCGCCGGACTGGGACCGCATCCGGCCGCTGGGGTCGGTCACGCCCGGCACGCTGGTGTTCTTCTGTTCGCCGCTCCTGGACCGGGAATCCCAGGACGAACTCGTCCGGATGCGCCGGCTGGGCGCCGAGGTGATCGGCGTCGACACCCTGCCCGAGGGGCTGGGGCAGTTCGAGGACATCGCCACCTTCCGCCGGGACAGCTACCTCGGCGAGGCGTGGATGGTGCGGCGGATGGAGCGCGACGGCGTCATCGACCGGCTGCGCAGCCTCGGCATCCCCGTGGTCGCCTGGCGCGGCACCGGCAGTCTGGCCGCCGTGCTCCTCGCCATGGAGGCGGCGCGCACGGCCCCGAGGAGGGTGGGGAACCGATGACCGATCTGGCCGAACTGGTGGCCTCCTGGATCCAGGCGGTACGGATCGCGAGCCCGGGGCAGTGGCTGTTGCGCAGCGCTGTCCTGCTGGCCGGGGCGGCCGCCGTGCTGGCGTGCTGGATGTGGTTCCCTTCGCCGCCGAGCTTCCTGGCGCTGGTCCTGGTGCTGGCGGTCTGGGCCGCGCTGTGGCCGGGCTCCTGGGGCCCGTTCCTGCTGTCCCTCGCCGTCGTGATCTGGTGGCTCGGGGGCGGCGGTGGTGCGCCGTGGTGGCAGGTGGCATTGCTCGCGTTGCTGTTGGCGGTCGGGCACCTCGCGGCGGCCTACGCGGCCGCCGGGCCGCCCTGGGCGGTGGTCTCCGCCAGGGCCGGGGCCCGGATGGCCCGCGCGGGCGGGGTCTACCTCGCGGCGTGCGTCGCCCTGGGTCTGCTGGTGTGGGTCGGGGCGCTGCTGGTGCCGGGCGTCTTGCCGGGTGGCGTGCTGTGGATCGCCGCCGGCGTCGCGGCCCTGGGCGGCTCCGTCGTCGCAGTGATCCTCACGGTGCGGCGCCGGACCCGCGCCGCGCGCCGCGCCCAATCCATGGTCTGAGCCGACCTACCTCTAGCGGAACAAGGGCTCTGCTGCTGCGCCTCGGGCACGGAGCGTGACAGGATCCACACCAGAAGCCGGATCCGGCCTCATGTGGGCTCGAACAATGCACCGGTGTGGATATTGTCACGGCCGGCCCGCCCCATGTTGGCGAAGCCGGTCGGGCTTAAGCGGCGATCCGCTCCGGGTCGAGGTCCAGGCGGCGGAGCAGCTGCGCGTTGAGCGCCACGATGATCGTGGACAGCGACATCAGCACCGCCCCGACCGCCGGCGACAGCAGGATCCCGATCGGTGCCAGCACACCGGCGGCGAGCGGCACCGCGACGATGTTGTAGCCCGCCGCCCACCACAGGTTCTGCAGCATCTTGCGGTAGGACGCGTTCGACAGGTCGATCATCGACAGCACCGCGCGCGGATCGTTGCCCGCGAGCACGACCCCGGCGGACTCCATGGCGACATCGGTGCCCGCGCCGATCGCGATGCCCACCTCGGCGCGTGCGAGGGCGGGTGCGTCGTTGACGCCGTCGCCGACCATCGCGACCTTCATGCCGCGGTCCTGCAGCTCGGCGACCTTGGTGTCCTTGTCCTTCGGCAGAACCTCCGCGAACACCTCATCGATGCCCAGCTCCTCGCCCACGGCCTCGGCCACCTGTCGGGCGTCGCCGGTCACCATCGCCACCCGGACCCCCCGGTCCTGCAGCGCCTTGACCGCGGCCTTCGACTCCGGCCGCACCGTGTCCTCGACGGCGACCGCCCCGATGACCTCGCCGTCGCGGATGACGTGCAGCACGCCCGCGCCCCGGCTGGACCACTCGTCGGTCCTGCCGCGCAGCTCCGACGGCGGTTCGACGCCCAACTCCTTGAGCAGGTTCGGCCCGCCGACGCGCACCTCGGCGCCGTCGACGGTCGCGCTGACCCCGCGCCCGGTCGAGGCCGAGAAGTCGGACGCCTTGAGCTTTCGCCCGGACGCCTCGTCGTCGGCCTCGGACGCCGCCACGATCGCGCGCGCGACCGGATGCTCGCTGTCCGCCTCGACCGCCGCGGCCAGAGCCAACAGTTCGGACTTGGACAGCCCCTCCGCGGCGGCGACGTCGGTGACGGCGTGCTCACCGGCGGTCAGCGTGCCGGTCTTGTCGAACAGCACGACGTCGACGCGGCGCATGCCCTCGAGCGCCATGCGGTCGCGGATCAGCACGCCGGCCTGTGCCGCGCGCTCCGTCGACAGTGAGATCACCAGCGGGATCGCCAGGCCCAGCGCGTGGGGGCAGGCGATCACGAGCACGGTCACGGTGCGGATCACGGCATCGTCGGGGCTGCCGAGCAGCGACCAGGCGATCGCCGTGATGATGCCGGAGCCCAGCGCGAACCAGAACAGCAGCGCTGCCGCCCGGTCGGCGAGCGCCTGGGCGCGGGACGACGACTCCTGCGCGTCGGAGACCATCTTCTGGATGCCCGCGAGCGCCGTGTCGTCGCCGACCGCTTCGATTCGGACGCGGACGGTGTTGTCGGTGGCGACGGTGCCGGCGACCACCCGGTCGCCCTCGCCTCGGGCGACGGGCTGGGACTCGCCGGTGATCATCGATTCGTCGAACTCCGCCGAGCCGTCGACGATGCTCCCGTCGGCGGGGACCCGCGCGCCCGAGCGGACGAGTACCACGTCGTCGACGGCGAGGTCGGCCAGCGACACGCTGACGGTGCCGTCGTCGGTCACCTTCTCGGCCTCGTCGGGCAGGAGTTCGGCGAGCGCGTCGAGCGCCGACGACGCTGCCCCGAGGGCCCGCATCTCCATCCAGTGCCCGAGCAGCATGATGGTCACCAGCAGCGCCAGCTCCCACCAGAAGTCGAGCATGAAGCCGCCGATCCCGAGCGTGGTCACCCACGACGCGGCGAACGCGACCGTGATGGCCATCGCGATGAGCAGCATCATTCCCGGGCTGCGGGAGCTGACCTCCCGCCACCCGCCCTTGAGGAAGGGCAGGCCGCCGTAGAAGAAGATGACGGTGCCGAGCACCGGGGCGATCCACGTCGAGCCCGCGAACTCGGGCAGCGGGTAGCCCAGCAGGGACGCCGCCATCGGGCTGAAGACCACCACCGGCACGCTGAGGACGAGCGACGCCCAGAAGCGGGTGCGGAACATCGCGGTGGAATGCCCCGCGTGCTGACCGTGGCTGTGCTTCTGGTGGTCGTCGGATCCCCCGTGGGAGCCGTGGTCGTGCGCGTGCATCCCCTCGTGACCGGCGTGGGCGTCGTGCCCCTCGTGGGTCTGCGTCTGGACGTCGTGGCCGTGCATGGTGTGATCCTGCGTGTGGTCCATGTCTCCGGTATATACCCCTATGGGGTATTCTTCAAGGGGTTCGGGGCAATCGATGCCCTCGAACCGGCGCGTCGAGGCCGTACTTGGGTCTCCGCCGGCCGTGGCAGTCTGGAGTGGATATGACGACGATCTCACGACGACACGTCCTCCTCGGCGGCGGCGCACTCGGCGCCACCGCCCTGGCCGGGTGCGTGGACCGCGCCCCCTCACCCGGCCCGAGCGGCGGGCCGACGTCGTACCCCACCCCCTCGTTGACACCCCGGGCCGGCCGCACGACGGTCGAGGCCGCGCTCCGGCCACGGCCGGTCACGCTGGACCTCGGCGGCGTCAGCGCACCCACCTGGGGGTACGGCGACGAGTGGGATTCGGGCCTGCTGCGCGGGACCGCCGGCGATCTGTTCCGCGTCGACGTCTCCAACGAGCTCGAGGCCTCGACGAGCGTCCACTGGCACGGCGTCCGCGTTCACCACGCCGCCGACGGCGTGCCCGGCGTGACGCAGGAACCGATCGTGCCCGGAGCCACGTTCCGCTACGAGTTCGTCGCGCCCGACCCGGGGACCTACTTCTTCCACCCCCACTCGGGCGTGCAGTTGGACCGGGGCCTGCATGCGCCGTTCATCATCGACGACCCCGACGAGCCGGGCGCCTACGACGACGAGTGGGTCGTGGTCCTCGACGACTGGACCGACGGGGTCGGCCGTGATCCCGACGACATCGTGGCCGACCTCAAGGCGGAGGACGGCGACGTCTCCGGCGGCATGGGGCCCGGGATGATGGGCGGGATGCGCAATCCAGGAATGGTGTCCGGAAGCATCGAGTACCCGCACTTCCTCATCAACGGTCGCGTCCCTGCGGCGCCGCGCACCTTCGAAGGACGGCCCGGCCAGCGGATTCGCCTCCGGATCATCAACGCGGCCACCGAGACCGTCTTTCGTATCGCGCTCGGTGGGCACCGCCTCACCGTCACCTACACCGACGGCTTGCCCGTGCGGGAGCGGGGGACCGACGCGATCTACCTCGCCATGGGGGAGCGGTACGACGCCGTCGTCACTCTCGGCGACGGGGTGTTCCCGCTGGCCGCCAGGGCCGAGGGCAAGGGCGGTGGAGCGCTCGCCTTCGTGCGGACCGCGTCCGGCGAGGCCCCGACGGCCAACGTCCGGGTGCCCGAACTCGACGGCGACGTGCTGCTCGGGACGCGCCTCGCGCCCGCCGAGTCGTCGCGCCTGCCCGACGGCGACGTCGACGACACCTTCGACGTGCGACTCAACGGCCAGGTCGACCCCTACGGGTGGGGGATCAACGGGCTCAAGTACGGCAACCATGAGCCCCTCGACGTCACCGAGGGGCGCCGGGTGCGGATGCGGATGACCAACATGACGATGATGGTCCACCCCATGCACGTCCACGGCCACAGCTGGGCGCTGCCCGGCAGCGGGGGGCTGCGGAAGGACACCGTGCTCGTCGCGCCGATGGAGACCATCGAGGCGGACCTCATCACCGACAACCCCGGCGAGTGGATGCTGCACTGCCACAACCTGTACCACGCGGAGACCGGGATGATGACCACCATGCGCTACGTCTGACGGCCTGCGAGTCCACCGGGGCATGGCGTCGCGCGACGACCCCGTTCCGCGACCGCGCCACCCGGGGGCTACGCGTCATCGGGGCCTCCGCTGTGCTCACGCCGTCGGCCCGGCTGCTTCAGCGCAACTCGACCTTGCAGTCGCGCCCGGCCGTATTCCTGGCGGGCCTCGTGTGGGCCCGCACCTCTTGGCGCCCGGCCGAGCTCGTGGTTGGGATGGCAGGGCGGCGCCCGTCTATCATCGAGGCGTGACCGATTGTCATAGTCCGAGGCCCTCCGGGGCCACCACCGAAGTCCTCCGCCCGTACCAGGGGGTGAGAGGACGATGATCGTCGAGTGGTTGCTGCTGCTCGCAGCGGTCGTCCTCATCGCCGCGAACGCCATGTTCGTGGCCGCCGAGTTCTCACTCGTCACCGTCGACCGTCCCACCGTGGCCCGGCTCGCCGAGACGGACAGGAAGGCGCGGTCCCTGCGTGAGGCGCTGCGCACGATGTCCACGCAGCTCTCGGGCGCCCAGCTCGGCATCACCGTGACCAGCCTGGTCGTCGGCTTCATCGCCGAGCCGTCGCTGGCGACGCTCCTCCGGGTGCCGGCCGACGCGGCCGGGCTCCCGGAAGCGACCGCCTCCGTCGTCGCCTTCACCCTGGCGTTCCTCATCGCCACCGCGTCCCAGATGGTGCTCGGGGAGCTGGTTCCCAAGAACTGGGCCATCGCGGAGCCGCTCAAGGTGGGCCGCGCCGTCGTCGGCTTCCAACGGGCCTTCACCTGGCTCAACAAGCCCCTGCTCTGGTTCCTCAACGGCACCGCGAACGCGATCGTCCGCGCGATGGGGATGGAGCCCCAGGAAGAGCTCGCGTCGGCGCGGTCGGCGCAGGAACTCGGCTCCCTCGCCTCCCGCTCGGCCCAGCAGGGGATGCTCGGCGAGCAGCTCGCGCGCCGACTCGAGCACTCCGTCGCTCTCGAGGAACGCAGCGCCTCCGACGCCATGACCCCCCGCCCCCGGGTGCGGTTCCTCGAACTCGACCAGACTGCCGCGGACGTCCTCGACGCGGTGCGCGAGACCGGGCACGCCCGGTTCCCGGTCCAGGGCGACGGCGTCGACGACCTGCGCGGCGTCGTGCACTTCAAGGACGCGCTGGCGATCCCCGCAGCGGAGCGGCCCTCCACCCTCGTCGAGTCGCTGATCCGCCCGGTGCGGGCCGTCCCGTCGACCATGCCCCTCGGCGCCGTCCTCGAGACGCTGCGACTCGGCGTGCAGATGGCCGTGGTCGTCGACGAGTACGGCGGTACCGACGGCATCCTCACCCTGGAGGACGTCGTCGAGGAGATCGTCGGCGAGATCGACGACGAGCAGGACAGCCCCACGCGCGCCCACCGGCAACTGGGCGAACGCCACTGGTCCCTCTCCGGGCTGCTGCGCCCCGACGAGGCCGGCGAGACACTCGCCATCGAGCTGCCGGAGGCGCGGGAGTCCGACACGCTGGGCGGGCTCATCACCGAGCGACTCGGCAGGCTCCCACGGGTCGGCGACGAGGTCGTGGTCGACATCCACGACGAGACGAGGCTCGACGACGACGGCATCCCCTCACCCGGCGTCGCCCGGCTGCGCGTCACCCGCCTCGACGGCTGGCGCGTGGACCGCCTCGCGCTGACCGTCGAGGCCGCCGAGGAGGGGGACCAGGATGCTTGATACGACGGCGATCCTCATCGCGGTCGCGCTGCTGATCGGCAACGCCTTCTTCGTCGGCGCCGAGTTCTCTCTCATCTCCGCGCGCCGCACCCAGATCGAGCCGAGAGCGGCCGCCGGCTCCTGGTCCGCCCGCATCACGCTGCGCGCCATGGAGCACGTCTCGCTGATGTTGGCGGGGGCGCAGCTCGGCATCACGATCTGCTCGCTCGGACTCGGCGCCATCGGCGAGCCCGCGGTGGCCCACGTCCTCGAGATCCCGTTGGCCGCAATCGGGATCACCGGTGCCGGGCTCCACACCGTGGCGTTCGCCGTCGCACTCGGCATCGTCGTGTTCCTCCACATGGTGCTCGGGGAGATGGTCCCCAAGAACATCGCCATCTCCGGGCCGGAGCGCTCCGCGCTCATCCTCGGGCCCGTCCTCTACGGGATCGTCGTGGTCCTCCGCCCCGTGATCTGGCTGCTCAACTGGGTGGCCAATGCCCTAATGCGGGTCTTGAAGGTGGAGCCGAAGGACGAGGTGGCTTCCGCGTTCACGGCCGACGAGGTGGCCGCCTTCATCGCCGAGTCGCGCGAGGAGGGGCTCCTGGAGGACCACGCGCACCGGTTGCTCAGCGGCTCGGTCACGATCGGCACAGAGACGGTGGCGGCGGTCATGGTGCCGCTCGAGCAGCTGGTCACCGTCCGGCGCGACTCGACCCCCCAGGAGGTCGAGTCGGCGTTCGTCCACCACGGCTACTCGCGGTTCCCCGTCGAGGGGACCGACGGCCGGATCGAGGGATACGTCCACCTCAAGGACTTCCTGTCCATCCCCGAGGCCGCGGCGACGCGTCCTCTCGACGACCACCTTGTCCGGCCGCTCGCCAGCATGGGGAAGGACGCGACCCTGGAGGCGGCGCTGGCCACCATGCAGGCCGGGGGCACGCACTTCTCGCTCGTCGTCGACGGTGGCGAGACCATCGGCGCGGCCATGCTGGAGGACGTCGTCGAACGCCTGATCGGCGAGGTCAGGGACGCCGCGACGGTGTCGCGGCGCCCCGGGATCAGGCGGTGACGTCGATGGCGGCGCCCAGCGTGCACGTCGAGCTTCCGCCGGCGAACACGTCGACGACTGTGGCGTCCTGCACCCACGTGCGGGTGGCGTCGCTCCAGTAGCGCAGCTGGTCCGGGCCGAGCTCGAACTCGACCTCAACGGACGCGCCGGCGGGCACGTGTACCCTGCGGAAGCCCTTGAGTTCCCGGAGCGGCCGCGACGATGTGCCGTAGCGCTGATGGATGTACAGCTGCGCCACTTCGTCGGTGTCGATGTGCGAGGTGTTGGTGAGCGTGACCCGGACCGTCGCGGTCTCGCCGACGGCGATCCGCTCGGGAAGCCGCAGATCGGAGTACTCGACGGTGCCGTAGGTGAGCCCGTGGCCGAACGGGTACAGGGGCGTGGACTCCTCGTCCCAGTAGCGCCTGTCCGCCTCATCGGGCTGGAAGGTGCGGTAGTGCGAGTGGATCATCGGCACCTGGCCGACGTGCCGCGGCCAGGTGAACGGCAGTCGGCCGGCGGGGGAGACGTCGCCGAACAGGGTGCGCGCGACGGCGTCGCCGCCGCGAACGCCGGGATACCAGACCTGCAGGATCGCTGCGGCGTTGTCGTCGGCCCAGCGGAGGTCGAGCGGGCGGCCCGACATGACCAGCACCACCATCGGCGTGCCCGTGGCGTGCACGCGCTGCAGCAGTTCGAGCTGGCGGCCGGGCAGGTCGAGCGTCGACACGGAGGCCTTCTCGCCGATCATGTTCTGCGGCTGCCCCACCACGACGACGGCGACCTCGGAGCCGGCGGCCAGCTCGACCGCGCGGTCCAGTTCGGCGTCCTCGTCGAAGCCCTCCGGGGTGTGGGGGAGCGCGCCTTCCTCGTGGTCGTCGAACATCGACGGGAACAGGCGTGTGGCCACCGCCGTCGCGGGGGCGTAGCCGACAGTGGTGCTCTGGGGCGCGCGTCGCCGGATGCCGTCGAGGATGGTGACGGATTCGGTGGTGTCGTGATCGAAGATCCACGGACCGAGGATGTCGCGGGCGGAGTCGGCGAGGTCGCCGAGAACCGCGATGGACGCGGGGGAAGACAGGGGAAGGACGCCGTCGTTCTTGAGTAGAACGCTGGTGCGCTCGGCGGCGGCCTGCGCGGCGTCGCGGTGGGCGGGCGTGGCGAGGATGCCGGCGGTGGTGGCCTCGTCGGCGAAGGGGCTCTCGAAGAGGCCGGCCTTGAACTTCGCGGTGAGGACCCGCCGGACGGCGGCGTCGATGGTCGCCTCGTCGACGAGCCCCTCCGCGACCGCCTGCGGCAGGTGGGCGTAGGCGGCGTCGTGCATGGCCATCTCCATGTCGAGGCCGGCGAAGACGGCGCGGGCGCCGGCGTCGGTGAGGTCGCGGGCGAAGTGTTGGGTCTCCAGGCTCCGCACGGCGTTGGCGTCGCTGACGACGAAGCCCTGGAAGCCCAACTCCCCGCGCAGGACGTCGGTGAGCAGCCGGCGGTTGCCCGAGGCGGGGACGCCGTTGAGGTCCATGTAGGCGCTCATGATGTTGCCGGCGCCGGCGTCGATGCCCGCCTTGAACGGCGGCAGGTAGACGTTGTGGAGGTCGGCGTCGGAGATGTCGGACTGTTCGTAGTCGCGGCCGCCGATGGCCGCACCGTAGCCGGCGAAGTGCTTGGGACCCGAGATGACCGACTCCGGCCCGCCGTCGCCCTGGAAGCCGCGCACCTGGGCCGCGGCCATGGCGCTACCGAGGCACGGGTCCTCGCCGGCGCCCTCGATGATGCGTCCCCAGCGGGGGTCACGGGCGATGTCGACCATCGGTGCGAACGTCCAGTTGATGCCGACGGCGCGGGCCTCGCGGGCGGCCACCCTCTGCCCCTCCTCGGCCACCTCCGGGTCCCAGCTCGCCGCGACCGCGATCGGCACGGGGAACGTGGTGCGGAGGCCGTGGATGACGTCGAAGCCGAACAGCACGGGGATGCCGTGGCGGTTGCCCTGGATGGCCAGGCGCTGCAGATGGTTGGCCTGCGCGGCGTTGCGGACGAAGAGCAGCGAGCCGACACGGCCGGCGCGCAGCTCCGCCTCGACCAGCGCCGGGTACTGCTCGAACTCGCGCGCGGCCTCATCGGAAACGTACTCGTGGGCTGTCTCCTCGACTGGGGCGTCGTCGGGCTTGCCGAAGTAGAAGTACTGCGTGAGCTGCCCTGCCTTCTCCTCGAGCGTGAGCTTGGCGAGGAGGTCCTCGACGCGGTCGTCGATGGGGAGGGAGGGGTCGCGGAAGGCGGGAGTGTCGCTCATGGGGTCCTCGGAGTTCGCTTCGGCACTGGAGAGAAAATGAAGTAAACCGCAAATTTCACGGTGGTGTTGGGAAGTATAGTGGGTCTCGATCGAGGTGGAAACCGGTGGTGGAGCTAATTTAGGGGGCGGATGTCCGGGTCGACGACCAGGCGCGGGCCGTACGCCAAAACGGCCCAGAAGCGTGCGGCGATCGCCGAAGCCGCTTTCGCCGTCGTCATGGACGTCGGCCACGCCCAGCTCACTACGGCCGCCGTCGCGTCCCGGGCCGGGATCAGCGAGCGGACGATGCTCTATCACTTCCCGACCAGGGACCACCTGCTCGTGGCGGCGATCGAGCACTTCGAGTCCACCCTGGGTGGGCCGGGCGTCGGGACCCTGGTGGCCACGGGAGGAGACGGCGGGCCCGCGTCGCCCGAGGAGTTCCGGAATCTCATCGACACGCTTGCATTGCGGTCGCCGGGGGAGGATAAGCGCCTGCAGCTTCAGGTGGCGCTGGCGTCGGCGGCCCAGGACCCCGGGCACCCGGCGCACGAGTACTTCCGGCGGCACTACGAGCAGGTCACACTGGACATGGTGACCCTCATGCGAGCCAGGCAGGCCGAAGGGTTGGCGCATCCGGACCGCGACCCAGAGCGCATGGCGCGGCAGTTCATCGCCGTGTGGGACGGGCTGCAGCAGCACTGGCTCATCAGCCGCGACTTCGACCTGGCCGAGGAGATCCGGGAAGCGTTCCGCGAGATCAGCGGCCAGAACGCTCTCGAGGCCCGGGCTGCGGTCCAGGACCTCCTCGCCCGCCTCTGACCCCTGCCGCCCCAGACCGTGAGCACTTTCCCGGCCTCGATCGGGATCGAGTCCGCTGGCAGGTTCAAGTTCGCGTCGAGTCCGGGAAAGTGCTCGCGCCTCGCATCGGGGCGGCTTCCCCGGCCCTGGTAGGAATGGGCGCATGAGTCTTGCGCCCACCCTCACCCTCAACGACGGCAACGCGATCCCCGCCATCGGCGCCGGTACCTGGCCCCTCAACGACGACGAGGTGCGCGAGATGTGCCTCACCGCGTTCGGGCTGGGGTACCGCCTCGTCGACACCGCCGAGAACTACCGCAACGAGGCCGGCGTCGGCCGCGCCGTCCGCGAGGCCGGGCTGCCCCGCGAGGAGGTCTTCGTCACCACGAAGATCAACCGGCAGTGGCACGGCGACGCCGTCGCGGGCGTGCGCGGGAACCTTGAGCGCCTCGGACTCGACTACGCCGACCTCGTCCTCCTCCACTGGCCCAACCCCGACCAGGATCTCTACGTGCGCGCCTGGGAGGGTCTCCTCGAGGCCCGCGAGCTGGGGCTGGTGAAGTCGATCGGCACGTCGAACTTCAAGCCCGCGCACCTGCAGCGGATCATCGACGCGACGGGCGTTGCCCCGGCGGTCAACCAGCTCCAGTGCAACCCGTACACCGAGCGCACAGCCGAGCGGGCTTACGACGCGGAGCACGGCATCGTGACCGAGTCGTGGTCGCCGCTCGGCGCGGGTAACGGGCTCGTCGGCCACCCGGCCGTGCAGGAGGTCGCGGCGGCGCACGACGCGACGACGGCGCAGGTCCTGCTCGCGTGGCACACCCAGCAGGGGTTGCTGCCGATCCCGAAGTCCGCGAACCCGGGACGGTTGGCGGAGAACCTCGCCGCGCTGAACGTCCGGCTGGCCGACGACGAGATCGCTGCGCTCACCGCGCTGGAGGACCCGGACTACGCGCTGGTCGACTCGGACGTCTTCGGTCACTGACGGGGGCGCGGAAGGGGCGGCAGAGACACCGCGGCTTGAGCACTTTCCCGGACTCGAGGGCCCTGTGAGCGCTCCAGCGGACTCGTTGCGGATCGAGTCCGGGAAAGTGCTCACGGTTGGGTGCGGCAGGGGGCCTGGGGGCCATCAGTCCCACCCACCCGGCAGGTCGGACACGGCACGCTGCTAGCGTCGGCGCGTGATCACCCGGGCCCTCGGCATCCTCCTCGGCGTCGCGGCCGACGCCGCGCTCGGCGACCCCGCGCGTCACCACCCCGTCGCGTGGTTCGGCGCCTTCGCGGGGCGCGTCGAGGAGAAGCTCTACGCCGACGACAGCGCCCGAGGCGCCGCGTTCACCGCCGCGACGCTCGCGCCCATCCTGGCCGGCGGCATCGCCGTCGAGTGTGTCACCCGGCGCCACCCGGTCGCGCACATCGCCGCGACTGCAATCGCCACCTGGGTCGTCCTCGGCGCCCGCAGCCTCGCCGACGAGGGCCGCACGATGGCCGAGCGCCTCGACGACGACGACCTCGACGACGCCCGCGGCCAGCTCGGCAACCTCTGCGGCCGCGACCCCGAGGGCCTCGACGAGCCGGAACTCGCCCGCGCCACCGTCGAGTCGCTGGCGGAGAACACCGCCGACGCCGCCGTCGCCTCCCTCCTCTGGGGATCCGCCCTCGGCATCCCGGGCATGCTCGTCCACCGCGCGGCCAACACGCTCGACGCGATGGTCGGCCACCGCAACGACCGCTACGCCCGCTTCGGCACGGCGTCCGCCCGCCTCGACGACGCCCTGGATTGGCTCCCCGCCCGCGTCACCGGCCTCCTGGCCTGCCTGGCCGCCCCCGTCGTCGGCGGATCGACCCGCGAGGCCTACCGGGTGCTCCGCCGCGACGCCCGCAACCATCCGTCGCCCAACGGTGGCTGGTGCGAGTCGGCATGGGCGGGTTCGCTCGGCGTCCAGCTCGGCGGCCGCAACGTCTACTTCTCCCGCGTGGAGGAGCGGGGTCTGCTCGGCGACGGCCCTCGCCCCCGCGCCGCGGAGGTACGCAAGGCGGCCCGGCTCGTGACGACGGTGACCGCGGCGGCGACCGGACTGGCCGCGCTCGCCGCCGCGATGAGGAGGACCAGATGACCGGGATCCTGATGGCGGGCACGTCGTCCGACGCGGGCAAGTCGCTCGTCGTGACCGGCCTCTGCCGGGCGGCGCGGCGCCGCGGCATCGATGTCGTGCCGTTCAAGGCGCAGAACATGAGCAACAACTCGATGGTGTGCGCCGACGGCTCGGAGATCGGGCGCGCCCAGTACCTGCAGGCGATCGCGTCGGGGCTGACGCCGACGTCGGCGATGAACCCCGTCCTGCTCAAGCCCGGCACCGACCGGCGCGCGTTCGTCGTGCTGCGCGGCCAGCCCGCCGGGGCCCTCGAGGCCGGGGAGTACGCGACCGGACGCCGGCACCTGGCGGAGGCCGCCTTCGCGTCGTACACCGAACTCGCCGAGGCCCACGACCTCGTCATCTGCGAGGGCGCCGGCTCACCGGCGGAGATCAACCTCCGCGAACGCGACTACGTCAACATGGGCCTGGCCAGGAACTTCGACCTGCCGGTGGTGCTCATCGGCGATATCGACCGCGGCGGCGTTCTGGCCTCCATCTACGGCACCTGGGGGCTGCTCGGCGACGAGGACCGCGCGCTGCTCGCCGGCTACCTCATCAACAAGTTCCGTGGCGACCAGGCCGTCCTCGATCCCGGCCTCGCCGAACTCACCCGCCGCACCGGCCTGCCGTCGTTCGGGGTGCTGCCCTGGCTGCGGGGGGTGTGGCTCGACGGCGAGGACGCCCTCGAGGTGGGCCGATGGCGCGGCGAGGAACGCCTCGACGGGGGGCTGAGCGTCGCCGTCGTCCGCCTGCCCCGCATCTCCAACGCGACCGACGTGGACGCGCTGGCCCAGGAGCCCGGCGTCGACGTGGTGGTGACGACCGACCCCGCCGTCGTCGCCTCCGCCGACCTGGCGGTGCTGCCGGGGTCGCGGTCCACTCTCAGCGACCTTGCCTGGCTGGGGGAGACGGGCATCGCCGACGCGATCGTCGCACGGGGGGCGGCCGGCCGTCCGGTGCTCGGCGTCTGCGGCGGGTTCCAGATGCTGACGCGCACCATCGTCGATCCGGTGGAAGCGGGGCACGACGGACCGGTGCCCGGGCTGGGGCTGCTTCCCGCGGACACCCGGTTCCATTCCGAGAAGGCGCTCGGCCGGCCGAGCATGCAGTGGCGGGGCCACGACGTCGAGGGCTACGTCATCCACCACGGCCGGGTGAGCGTCGACGACGGGCACGAGCCGTTCCTCGAGGGCGTGCACGCCGGGTCGGTGTGGGGGACCATGTGGCACGGGTCCCTCGAATCGGACGGGTTCCGCCGGGCCTGGCTGCAGGAGGTCGCGGCCCTCGCCGGGCGCGACTGGACCCCCGCCGACGGCGCCCTCGGCTTCGCGGCGCGCCGCGAGGCGATGATCGAGACGGTCGCCGACGCCCTGGAGGCCCACGCCGATCTGGATCGTCTGTTCGCCCTCGCCCGCTGAGCTGGAGGGCTCGGCCGTCGGGGCCCCGGCAACACGGTCCGAGGCATAGCTTCAGCTCGCGGGGAGGTCGGCATTAACTCGTCCAGCACCCACAGATCTCCGACTTCGCCCCAGGTGGCGCCGCCCCCGGCGGCCATCATCCGTTCGGTGATGCCGATCAACCCGAACCATCGGGCGGACTCGACGGTGAGCGCGTGGGAGGCGCGATTGGACACCCTCAGCGGGCCCTCATGAAATATCGAGGTCTCGTCGCCTCGACGGCCCGAACAGGGGCCGGGGACCGGCGGCAAGAGGTCGCGCAGTCAAACTCCTGGCGCCAGCCACTACTGGATACCGCCGCTCACACTCAGAATGGCCCGTTCATTAGCAGTTCCTTGGGTGAAGTCAACCCGCGAGGGAACTTTCGTACCCGCATAGCTGACGAAGGTTATCAGAATCGCCAGTCAGCGAGAATCTGGGCCCCAGCGAACCCCGTTGCTGTTAGCCTATTTCCGTGCCGACAGAGAAGACAGGAATGTTGACGTGAACGATTCAGGAATCTTGTCTAGGTGGGCTCGACTAGCTTTTGCGCTAGTGATAGTAACGGTGCTTGTGAACTCGACATCCATTGCGAGCGCTGCCCCACAAGCAAGTGCTCAGGGGAGGTCCAGTGATATCCCGGAATCCAGTTCAGTCACTCAGGACGAACGACGGATGCGCGCGATTATTCGTCAGGCACGCACCGCCGATCCCGTTGGCTTCCGGGACCGACGCACAGCCCTTGCCAATAGCGATGGGTTCGAACAGATCATGCGGGGCTCCTCATCGAAGGCGGAGCGCGTGTACCTGGACTTCTTTACTGCCGTAAGCTCCGATGCTGAGATCGCCCGCTTTGTGGAGGCAACAGAAGGCAAGTCCATTGCAGTTTCTGGATCAGGTGCTGATCTAGCCGTCGAGTGGGTCGATACGCCTCCCGTCACTACCCGCGGGCTGGACTGTTGGCAGGCATATGTGGCCTCGTACTCGTTCTTCGCAGCCACGACCGCGATCTGCGGTGTTGTCACCATCGCTTCCGGGCCTGGTGGTATTGCTTGCGCTTTGACGTTCTGGGGGCATCAGTACACTCCCGGACTTCAATGATGCCTGTAGCTGAGCGCTCTCCCCGGAACGGCATCCGTTCTTGGTGGTCTCGATTCCTTACCGCAGCCGCCGTTCTTGCAGTGGGGATGGCGGGCATCACCGCGGCACTGATGGCAATTGGCTGGGAGACACGTCCGATGGGCGTCATCGCATCCACAGGGCTGATCTACTGCATTGTGTTCAGTGCGATTCATGCCTCAGCTCCCACTTGGCGGGAGCGCCTCCACAAGGGGGACTGACCAGGTTGCCGCTCACTCGCGTCCTTGGCCAGCCACCGGCTGCCCTGCTCGCGCTGATCGCGGTAGCGACGCCCTGGGTGACGGGTTGGTTGGCTGGTGCTAGGTCTTGATGAGAAGCATGAACGTGCCACGACCGTCAGACCTTCGGCCGTCCCTAACCCCTACTACGAGTACTTCGTCGACTACAGCCGAATTCTCTCTGACTTCGTCTACCCGATTCCGCAAGGCAACACGGGCCCAGCGAACGACTACTTGGCGGCGAACTGCTCGCCTGTAACTCAGCCCGGAGGGTAGCTTCGAGCCTTCGTGCATCCAGGCGGGGCGTCGGTTGTCATGATGACGTGGTGGTCGCACGAACTGACCACGCATCAGCTAGCGGGGTCGGTTCCGGGGGGCCGACGGCCAAGTCGGCTCCGTTCGTCCGGCCGATCGCCAGCTGTCCGTCAGTACGTCCCCAACGCGAACGGCAGCACCGCCTCGGCGCCGGCGCGGCGGAGGAGGCGGCCGGCGACGGTGAGGGTCCAGCGTGACTCGACGACGTCGTCGACGAGCAGCACCGGCCCCTGCTGGGCGGCCAGGGCGTCGGCCATCCCGGCCGGTACCCGGAACCGGCTCCACACGTCGCGGACCCGGAACGCGCTGTTGGTCGACCGGTCCAACTGCGCGGCCGAGGGTGCCAGTTCCAGCGGGCCCAGCAGGTGCAGCCGGCCGGCGGTGGCGATGCCGGTGGCCAACGACTCCACCAGCCGGGGCCGGCTGAGGCTCGGCAGCCAGGCGACCGACACCGGCCGCTCCGCCCAGTCCCACTCCTTCAGGACCCGCAGCGACGCACGGGCGAGGCCCTCCGGGACGTCCGCGTCGACGGGCCGGCCGTCACGGTCGGGGGCGAAGAGGTCGCGCAGGGTGCCACCCCAGCCCAGGTCGGTCAGCCGGGCGACCACCCGTCCGGGCTCCAACCGCTCGGCCGGCGGGATCCTGCCGCTCACCGCCGTGCCGCCCTCGGCGATGCCCAGCCGGTCCAGGCCGTTCGGCCACAGCGCCCGGGGAGCGACCTCGACGCCGACCCGGTCGACGCCGGCCTTAGCCACGACCTCGTCGTCCACGCTGATGGCGGTGGGGAACCAGCCCCCGACGCACACGTCACAACGACCGCAGGGCGCCGCGTGCGGATCGTCGAGCTGGGCGGTGAGGAACGCCATCCGGCATTCCTGGCCTGCCTCGTAGTCGAGCATCGCCCGCTGCTCCGCGCGGCGGGCGGCGGCGATCCGGTCGTAGCGCACCCGGTCGTAGACCCACTGCGCGCCGGTTGCGACCCACCCGCCCTGCACGTACTCGACGGCGCCCTCGACCGCCAGCACCTTGAGCAGCAGTTCGAGCTGCCCGCGCCTAACATCCACCCGCGACTCCAACGCGGGGACCGACAGCGGCGCGCCCGCATCGGCCAGCGCGCCCAGCACCGCGTCGGCGCGGACCTGGGTGGGCATCGCGTTGGTGGCGAAGAAGTGCCAGATGTCCCGGTCCTCGGGGCCGGGGAGCAGCAGGACGTCGGCGTTGTCGGTGGCACGGCCGGCGCGGCCCACCTGCTGGTAGTAGGCCACCGGTGAGCTGGGGGCGCCGAGATGGACGACGAAGCCGAGGTCCGGCTTGTCGAAGCCCATGCCCAGCGCCGACGTCGCCACGAGGGCCTTGACGCGGTTCTCCTTCAGCGCCGTCTCCGCCTCCGACCGCTCCGCGGCGTCGGTGCGGCCCGTGTAGGCGAGCACATCGTGCCCGGCCTTGGCCAGATGGGCGGCGGTGTCCTCCGCGGCGGCGACGGTGAGGCAGTAGATGATACCGCTGCCGGGCAGCTCGGCCAGGTGCTCCGTCAGCCACGCCAGCCGCCGCCAGGCGGTGCCGAGTTCGAGCACCCCGAGGCGCAGCGACGTCCGCGCCAGAGGACCGCGCAACGTGAACACCTCGTGGCCGCCGGTCCCCATCTGCTCGACGACGTCGTCGACCACCCGCTCGTTGGCGGTGGCCGTCGTCGCGAGCACCGGGACGTCGTCGGGCAGTTCCGCGATGAGGGTGCGGATCCGCCGGTAGTCGGGGCGGAAGTCGTGACCCCAGTCGCTGATGCAGTGGGCCTCGTCGATCACCAGCAACCCCATCGAGGCGACCAGCCGCGGCAACTGCTGCTCCCGGAACCGGGGATTGACCAGCCGTTCGGGGGAGACCAGCAGGACGTCGACGGCGTCGTCGTCGAGGAGTTGCTCGATGTCGGACCACTCGGTGACGTTGGCCGAGTTGATCGCGACGGCCCGGACGCCGGCCCGCTCGGCGGCGGCCACCTGATCGCGCATCAGCGCCAGCAGCGGCGAGACGATCAGCGCCGGGCCCGCGCCGGCGCGACGCTGGAGCAGCGCCGAGATGAAGTACACCGCCGACTTGCCCCAGCCGGTGCGTTGCACCACCAGCGCCCGCCGGTGCTGGTCGACGAGGGCCTCGATCGCCTCGAACTGGCCGTCGTGGAACTGGGCCTCGGGGCGCCCCGTCAGCTGCCGAAGCGCCTCGAGCGCCTCGTGGCGCAGCCCGGCGGACCCGCGGTTCACCACCCGCGCGGCCGGACGCGCCGGGGCCGACGGGCCGCGGACCACCTCGGCCGGCCGGCTCGGCGGGACCGGGCCGGGATCGGGCTCGTCGCGGCCCCCGGGGCCGTCATCGGGCGGCAGCTCCCACTCCTCGGCGGGGGGTTCCTCCAGCCAGAACTCGCGATGCATGGGACCCAGCTTGTCACGCCCCACCGACAACCCATCGAGCCCGTGGGTGAGGTGCACGCGGGTGAGCGACCCCCGGCCGAACCCGGAGAGGGGGTCTGAAAGACTGGGCAGCGCGCAGGCGATGCGAGGAACCCGGTGCGAGTCCGGGACGGTGCCGCCACTGTGACCCCGATGGGGCAGTCAGGAACTCCGGCCTGCGCGGCCAACCATCAGGGCGAGCTACCCACAGGAGGCGACGGCGCACATGGCCGAACCCACACACCCCCAGCCCGCGCGCGGACAGCGCCGGCTCATCGGAGTCGGGGTCGGTCCCGGCGACCCGGACCTCGTCACCGTCAAGGCCGTCCGCGCCCTCGAAGCCGCCGACGCCATCCTCGTCCCGGCGACCGAGGAGTCCGGCGACGGCCCCGGCCGCGCCGAGCGGATCGTCGCGGCGGCCTGCCCGACTGCGGCGCCCCGCATCGTCCGCGTCCCGTTCTCCATGGCCGACAAGTCCGGTGTCTCGGTCCGTCGCAAGCAGGCCTGGCTCACGTCGGCCAGGGCCGCCGTCGACGCCTTCGCCGACGGCGCCGCGACCGTCGCGTTCGCCACCGTCGGAGACCCCAGCGTCTACTCGACGTTCTCCTACCTCGCGGCGCACGTCACGGAGCAGACCGCGGACGTCACCGTCGAGGTGGTCCCCGGCATCACCGCGATGCAGGCGCTCGCCGCGACCAGCCGAACCCCGCTCGTCGAGGGGCAGGAGGTGCTCGCGCTCGTGCCCGTCACCGCGGGGCTGGACCGGCTGCGGGAGGTGCTCGCCGTCGCCGACTCCACCGTCGCGTACAAGGGCGGGCGCCGGCTGCCGGAGGTCGCCGAGGTGCTGCGCGGGGTCGGCCGCGACGCCGTCATGGGCGTCGACGTCTCCCTCCCGGACCAGCGCATCGTGCGTCTGTCGGACCTGGCCGAGGGCGAGTCCGCCCCGTACTTCTCCACCGTGCTCGCGGCCCCGCCGCGCGCCGAGGCGGGGGGCCGGCTGTGAGCGGCAAGGTCGTCTTCGTCGGCGCCGGCCCGGGCGCGGCCGACCTCATCACCGTGCGCGGCGCCCGGATCATCGCGGAGGCCGACATCGTCATCTGGGCGTCCAGCCTCGTTCAACCGGGGATCGTCGCGGGCGCCAAGCCGGGCGCCGAACTGGTCGACTCGGCCTCGGCTTCCCTGGAGGACATCGAGCCCCACTACCGTCGGGCCCGCGACGAAGGGCTGCTGGTGGCCCGCGTCCACACCGGCGACCCCGCCATCTACGGCGCCACCGCGGAGCAGCGCGACCTCATCCGCACCCTCGGGCTCGAGTTCGAGTCCGTTCCCGGCGTCTCCGCCTTCTCGGCCGCCGCCGCGCGGATGGAGGTGGAGATCACGGTGCCGGAGGTGTCGCAGAGCCTCATCCTCACCCGCCTGGAGGGCGGCCGCACCCCGATGCCGCCGCGCGAGACCGTCCGCGGATTCGCCGCCCACGGGGCGACGATGGCGCTGTACCTCTCGGCCGCGCGCAACAAGGTGCTGCAGGAGGAGCTGCTGGCCGGCGGGTACCCGCCGGACACGCCCTGCATCATCGGCCACCAGGTCACCTGGCCCGATGAGTTGATGCTGCGCTGCGAGCTGGCCGATCTGTCGGCCACCATGCGCGAGCACAAGCTGTGGAAGCACACCGTGGTCCTCGTCGGCCCCGCGCTGGCCGAGGGCCCGATCGCCACCCGCAGTCACCTCTACCATCCCGGCTTCCGGCACGAGTACCGCGCGGCCGAACCCGACGCGCAGGCCGATCTGCGCAGCCACGGCACGCGTGGCGTCACCGAGGAGATCCGATGATCCACGTCCACGGCTATCTCGGCGAGATCTCGCCGGCCACCCGCGATCTCGCCGGCCGCGTCGCGCTCGTCGTCGGCGGGCGCCGCCACCTCGACGCCCTCGACGTGCCCGAGGAGCGGCGCGTCGTGCTCGGGGCGCTCACCCCCGCTGTCGAGCGACTGAAGTCCCTGCCCGACGGCGACGACGCCCTGGTGCTGGCCAGCGGCGACCCCGGCTACCACGGCATCGTCCGGCGCCTCCGCGCCGAGGGGCTCGAGCTGACCGTGACGCCCGCGGTGAGCTCGGTCGCGGCCGCGTTCGCCGCCGTCGCACTGCCCTGGGACGACGCCCTCGTCGTCTCCGCGCACGGGCGCGCCGTCGACGACGCGGTCGCGGCCGCGCGCCGCCACCCCAAGGTCGCGGTGCTCACCGGGCCCGGCGCCGGCATCCGGGAACTTGTGGCGGCGCTCGACGGCCGGCCGCGGCGCTACGTCGTCGCCGAGCGGCTCGGCGAGCCCGATCAGCGGGTGCGGGAGCTGTCCGCCGAGGAGGCCGCCGTCGTGGAGGTGGCGGAGCCGAACGTCGTGCTGATTCTCGACGAGCCGTCGGCCGCGGGTTCCGTGACGAAATCCACACCAGTGAGCACGGGAGCCCCCGAATCGGACCGGGGGGATGCACTGGTGGGGAATTTGTCACGCGTCATCGGTCAGATCACCAATTCCGACGCCGCCCGCCGCCATGCCGACGCCATCGACGCGGCGCTGGGGGAGGAGACCCGCCGCTACGACGGGCCGGCAACCGACGGACTGCTGCGCGCCTGGGGGGAGTGCGACCTCATCGTCTCCCACCTCGCCCTCGGCGCCACCACCCGGATCATCGCCCCGCTGCTGGCGGACAAGAAGACCGACCCCGGCGTGGTCGTCGTCGACGAGGCGGGCCGATTCGCGGTGCCGCTGGTCGGCGGGCACGCGGGCGGCGCCAACGAGCTGGCCCGCCGCATCGCAGAGGCGACGGCGGGCACGCCGGTGCTGACCACCGCCACCGACGCGCTCAACATCCCCGCCCTCGACACGCTCGGCTGGGCCTACGGCGGCGACGTCGCGGGCGTGACCCGCGCCATCCTCGACGGCCGCCCCGTGCGGGTGGAGAAGTCGCAACCGTGGCCGCTGCCGCCGCTGCCCTCCAACGTGGCGGAGGGCGCGCCCGGCGCGGAGGCCCGCATCGTCGTGACGGACACCGTCGCTCCCCCGGAGGGCTCGACCGTCGTGCTCCACCCGAAGAGCCTCGTCGTCGGGATGGGCTGCAACCGCGGCACCGACGCCGCCCACCTCCGCGACCTCCTCGAGCGCACGCTCGCCGAGAACGGCCTGGCGCTCGACTCCGTCGCCGCCCTCACCACCGTCGACGCGAAGGCGGGCGAGATCGGCCTGCTCCAGCTCGCCAACCAGTTGGGCATGAAGCTCACCGACTACCCGGCCGAGGACCTCGCGCAGGTTCCGGTCCCCACGCCAAGCGCCACCGTGGAGGGACACGTGGGCACCCCGTCGGTGGCCGAGGCGTCGGTCGTCGCGCACGGCGCCGATCTCATCGTCACCAAGCAGCGCAGCACCGACGCGACGTGCGCCGTCGGCCGCATCCCGGCCCGCGGCCGGCTCAGCGTCGTCGGCCTCGGCCCCGGTGTCCGCGACCTCCTCACCCCCCGCGCCAAGGAGCGGCTGCAGCAGGCCACGTTCGTCGTCGGCTACGGGCCGTACGTCAAGCAGATCCGCGACCTCATCCGCCCCGGCGCCCGCGTCATGGCGTCGAAGATGGGCACGGAGGAGGCCCGCACCGCGGCCGCGATCGAGGCCGCCCGGTCGGGGGAGAACGTCGCACTGGTCTGCGGCGGCGACCCGGCCGTCTACGCGATGGCCAGCCCCGTCCTGGAGCAGGGCACCGACGGCGTGGAGGTCGACATCGTGCCCGGCGTCACCGCCAGCCTGGCCGTGTCCGCGATCCTCGGCGCCCCGCTCGGCCACGACCACGCCACCATCTCCTTGTCCGATCTGCACACCCCTTGGCCGAGCATCGAGCGACGCCTGGAGGGTGCGGCGGTCGGCGACTTCGTCGTCGCGCTGTACAACCCGCGCTCGAAGAAGCGCACCGCGCACCTGCCTCGGGCGCTGGAGATCCTCGGCGCGCACCGCGGCCCGGACACGCCGGTCGCGGTGGTGCAGCAGGCGTGCCGTCCACGGCAGAAGGTGATCATGAGCACGCTGGCCGAGTTCCGGCCAGAATGGGTCGACATGAACTCCCTCGTGGTGGTGGGCTCCTCGACGACCCGGTTCGTCACGTCCGGCGGCGGGAAGCAGTTGATCGTCACCCCCCGCGACTACCAGTGGATGCCCGATCGCGCGGAGGCCGACGCATGAGCGCCCCGCTGATCATCGCCGCCCACGGCACCCGCGTCGGCGAGGGCGTCGCGCAGTGTGAGGAACTGGCCCGGCTCGTGGGGGAGCGGTTGCCGGGCACGGACGTTTCGGTGGGCTACGTCGAACTGGTCGAGCCGAGCGTCCCCGACGCGCTGGTGGGGGCCCTCGACGGCGGGCACAGCCGAGCGGTCGTCGTGCCGCTTATGCTTGGCACCGGCGGGCACGTCCGGTCCGACATCCCCGAGTTCATCACCGAGGCGACGGCGCGGGTGCCCGGCAGCCGTGTCGAGTACGCCCGGCACCTCGGCCCCGACCCGCGGCTCGTGGAGGCGGTCGAGCAGCGGCTCACCGATGCCGCCGGCGAGTGGTCCCCGGAGGACACGACGGTGGTGTTCGTCGGCCGCGGCGCCCTGGTCCCCGAGGCGAACGCCGACCATCTGCGGCTCGCCCGCGTCCTGTTCGAGCGCGGCGGCTGGGCCGACGTCGAGGCGGCGTTCATCCAGGTGGCCCGGCCGACGCTGCCGGAGGTGCTGGAACGCGCGTACGCGCACGGCGCGCGGCGGATCGTCGTCATGGGGCACTGGTTGTTCGCCGGGCGGCTCAAGGGCTGGACCCGTGAGCAGGCCGCCGACTGGCAGGGCCGCCATCCCGACGCGGAGGTGCGGGTGGCCGACGTCATCGGCGCCTGCCCGGAGCTGGCCGACGTCGTCGCCGAGCGCTACCGCGAGATGCTGCCGGTGTCCGAGGGCGGCTCGCCCGCCTACCTGTCCGGGCTGATGCTGGGTGGCCGCGACGTCCTTGTTGTGGGCGGCGGCCGGGTGGCGACCAGGCGTGTGTCGCGGCTGCTCGATGCCGGGGCCCGTGTGCGGGTGGTGGCGCCGACGGTGACCGAAACCCTCACCACGCTGGCCGACGCGGGGCGGGTGACCTGGCTGCAGCGGGAGTTCGCCGACGCGGACCTCGACGGCACCTGGTACGTCATGGCGGCCACCGACTCCCCGCAGGTGAACGCGGCGGTCGCGGAGGGCGCGGAACTCAGGCACACCTTCTGCGTGCGCGCCGACGACGCGCGCGGCGGGTCCGCCTGGACGCCCGCGACGGCCGAGGTCCGAGGGGTCACCATCGGCGTCGTCGGCAACCGGGACCCGCGGCGGTCGCGGGACATCCGCGACGCCATCGTCGCCGCCCTCTCGCAGGAATAACTTGGGCGATTTCGGCCACATCGTCCGCATATGGGGCGATGTGGCCGAAATCGCCCATGTTGTGTCGGTCATCGCCACCTCCCTGAACGGGCGGGGAGTCAGGCGCGGCCGACGACGGTGCCCGCTCGGTCGATGCACACCACGTCCACCGCGACGGGCGCGCCGCGCAGCACCGCGACCGCCTCGTCCCGCGCCACCGCCGCGACCGCGTCGCCGAGCGGCACCCCCGCCGCGTCGGCCAGGCCCAGCGCCTCCGCCGCAGTGTTCGCAGCCCGGATCGACGCCGCCAGCGCCTCGTCCCCGCCCGCCGCGACGGCGATCGACGCGAGGTGTGCGAGGTCCACCTGCGTGCGGTGCGAGTGCAGGTCCAGGTGGCCTGCGGCGAGCTTGGTCAGCTTCGCGAACCCGCCGCAGATCGTCAGCCGTTCCACCGGATGCCGCGACACGTACTTGAGCACCGCCCCCGCGAAGTCGCCCATGTCGAGCAGCGCCAGGTCCGGCAGCTCGTACAGGTCCCGCACCACCTTTTCCGACGTCGACCCCGTGCAGCCGGCCAGGTGCTGCAGCCCGGCGGCCCGGGCGACGTCGACGCCGCGGCGGATCGAGTCGATCCACGCCGAGCACGAGTAGGGCACCACGACGCCGGTGGTACCGAGGATCGAGATGCCGCCCAGGATGCCGATGCGCGGGTTCCAGGTGTGCCGGGCGATCTCCTCGCCGCCGTCGACGCCGACGGTCACCTCGACGTCCACCGGCCCGGCCCCCAGCCGGTCGGCCACGGCGGCCAGGTTGTCGGTGATCATCGCCCGCGGCGACGGGTTGATGGCCGGCTCCCCGACGTCGAGCGGCAGACCCGGCAGCGTCACCGTCCCCACCCCCGGGCCGCCCGCGAACCGCACCCCGGTGCCCGGATCGCCGCGCCGGACCCAGGCCCGCACGACGGCGCCGTGCGTGACGTCGGGATCATCGCCGGCGTCCTTCGTCACGGCCGCCATCGCCACGCCGTGGGACAGGTCCTCGAAGGTCAGCGCGAACGACGGCCGACGGTCCTGCGGCAGCATGATCTCCACCGGGTCGGGGAAGGCGCCGGTGAGCAGCGCCTCGTACGCCGCGGCCGCGGCCGCGGTGGCGCAGGCCCCCGTGGTCCAGCCCGGCCGGAGCCTGGATTGGTCGAGTTGACCGCGACGCGCCATGTCAGCGGTTGGGTGAGGCTGCGGAGGACGCCGTGAGCAGTCGCGCCTCGACCTCCGGATCGACGCCCACCCCGTCCCTGCGCCAGTCGGCCGTCTTCATCCAGGCAGCCGTCTCCCGGACCGTCTCCGCGAACGGACGCGGCCAGAGCCCTGTCGCGCGGGCCGCGGCTGGGGAGAGAGCCATCACGCCCGCGGGATCGGGCCCCCACAGCGGGAATGGCGCCCCGTCCACCTCGCCGGGGTCGAGCCATCGCAGTTCCGCGTCCACTCCCAGCGCCGAGCGGATCCCCTCCAGCATGTCGCGGAAGGACCAGGGCGGTTCGGGTGAACAGGCGTGGAAGGCACCGCGGGCCTTCCCCTCCGCGAGACCGACGACCCACGACGCCTGATCTCGCGCGTCGATCAGCTGCATCGGGTTGTCACCCGGGCCTGGGCAGGCGACCACGCCACCGCGCGAGAGGCGGTCGACCCACCACGTGAACCGGCCGGTGGAGTCGTACGGCCCCACCACGTAGGTCGGGCGCACGACCACCGATCCGTCGGCTCCGTACTCCTCGGTCGCCGCCCTCTCGCAGAGCGCCTTGAGCGGCCCGTAGGTGCTTCCGGTGATCGGTAGCGAGTCAGGGTCCTCCGAATCGATGGACGCCAAGGGCAGCGACTCGTCGCCTCCCCTCGTCGACGTCGGCGCGTATGCCGACACCGACGAGATGTAGACGTGGTGCCCACCACGGCCGTTCAGAGCCGCTGCCAGAGACCTGACCTGGCCGGGCCGGTAGGCACAGGCATCGATCGTCGCGTCGAACCGGCGACCGTCGAGCGCCCGTCCCAGGTGGTCCCGATCCGCCAGCAGATGCTCGGCCGCACCCAACGTCGGGGCGTTGGTCCTCCCGCGATGCAGAAGCGTCACGTGATGCCCGCGGGCCAGCGCCTCCTCGGCGATGTGCCTCCCGACGAACTGGGTTCCGCCGATGATCAGTAGCTCCATACCGCCAGCCTAGAGCCACGACCACGACCCTGAGGATCTGCACCTCTGGCACGGCACCCGGCGTGACGTCCCGGGCCCGACCGCCCGGATCCCGACCAGCCCTCTGCCGTCAGCAGGTCACGGCTCCTGGCGGGAGGTGTTGGTCAGTTCATCGGTGCTCGCGATCGCGTTGACCGCCGACACCGTCAGCGCCGAGCCGCCGCGGCGCCCGTGCACGACGAGGTACTCCAGCCCCAGGTCGCCGTCGGCCAGCGCCCGCTTCGACTCCGCCGCGCCGACGAACCCGACGGGGATGCCGACCACCGCCGCGGGCCGCACCCCGGTCTCCGCGACCACTTCCAGCAGCCGGAACAGCGCCGTTGGAGCGTTCCCGATGGCGACGATCGCACCGTCGAGCCTCGGCAGCCACAGGTCCACCGCCGCCATGGTCTTCGTCATGCCCCGCTCGGCCGCGCGCGCCGCGACCTCCGGCGAGCGCAGCAGACACACCACCTCGTTGTCCCGCGGCAACCGCGACCGGATGATCCCCGTGGCCACCATCGTCGAGTCGCACAGGACCGGCGCACCCGCCCGGAGCGCGGCGTTCGCCGCCGCGACGACGCCCGGCGTGAACGCGATGTCCGCTGCGACGTCGGGGGTGCCGGTCGAGTGCACCATGCGGGCGACGACGCGGCTCACGTCGTCGGGGAAGCGGCTGAGGTCGGTCTCCTCGCGGATGATGCGAAACGATTCGCGGTAGATTTCCGCGCCGTCGGTGAGGTATTCGTGGGCCACGCGATCACCGTAGTCGACCCCGCGATGACGAGAGCGGCGGGTTCTGGTTGACTGGCCTCACCATCCGTTTACCGCGGGACGTCCAGGAAGCCGGGAGCATGCCGGCACGGTCGCGCCACTGTGAGCCGCCCCTCGAGGCGGGGAGTCAGGAACTGGGCCTCCGCGGCCGACTGCCCGGGACGCGTCATCCGGGGCTGAAGGGACCTGGGCGATGCATATCGCAGAGGGAATGCTCCCACCCGTACAGTGCGCGGCGTGGTTCGCGGCATCGGCGCCGTTCGTCATCCACGGCTCCCGGCAGGTGCTGCGAACCGTCCGCGAACACCCCGAGCGCAAGTTGTTGCTCGCCGCCGCCGGCGCCTTCACGCTCGTGCTCAGCGCGCTGAAGCTGCCGTCGGTGACCGGCTCATCCTCGCACCCCACCGGCACCGGGCTGGGTGCCGTCCTGTTCCGCCCGCCCGTCATGGCGTTCCTCGGCACCGTCGTGCTGCTGTTCCAGGCGACCCTGCTCGCCCACGGCGGACTCACTACCCTCGGCGCCAACGCCTTCTCGATGGCAATCGCCGGGCCGTGGGCCGGGTACGCCGCCTACCGGCTGCTGGGCCGCGTCACGCGCGCCACCTGGCCGCCGGTGTTCGCCGCCATGGCCGTCGCCAACCTCGCCACCTACGCCGTCACCTCCGTGCAGCTTGCGATCGCCTACCCCGACGCCGCCAGCGGCCTCCCCGGCGCCCTGGCGAAGTTCCTGTCGCTGTTCGCCCTCACCCAGATCCCTCTCGCGATCGCCGAGGGCCTCCTCGGCGTGCTGCTGTTCGGGTTCCTCAGCCGCGCCGCCCGCCCCGAACTCGTCGGGCTCGGCGTCGTGCCGGAGACCACCGATGCTTAGCCGCCGCGACTGGTGGATCGGAGGCGGGCTCGTCGCCGCGATCGTCGCCGTCTACCTCGTCTCCTTCGCGTTGGCCCCTGCCGGCGCGGACTTCGGTGGCACCGATGCCGCAGCCACCGGCATGCTCGACGCCGAACCCTGGGTCCGCCCCATCTTCACCCCCGGCAGCACGGAGCTCGAGTCCGGGCTGTTCGCGCTCCAGGCCGCCCTGGGCGGCGTCATCCTCGGCTTCGTCATCGGCCGCCTCACCGGGCGGCGGAAATGAGCGCGCGCGTCACCGCCGTCGACGACGCCGCCTGGGCCGGGCCCTGGCGGAGCGTCGCGGTGGGGGACAAGGTGGCCCTGTCGCTCGCGCTGGTCCTCACCGCGCTGCTGACCCCGGCCTGGCCGGGAAGCGTGCTCGTGGCCGTCGTCGCCGTCGCCCTCATGCTCGGCCCGGCGCGGATCCGACCCGGCCTGCTCGCCGCCGTCGCGCTGCCGCCGCTGGCGTTCCTCGTCGCCGGAGCGGCGCCCCTGGCCGTCGAGGTGCAGCTGGGCGAGTGGCCGCGGGTCACCCCCGACGGCGTGGCGCGGGCCGCCGGCGTCGTCGCCCACGGCGTGGCCGGATCCCTGTCCGTGCTGCTGCTCGCCACCACCACCCCGATGGTCGACATGGTCGGCTGGCTCCGCCGTCTCCGGGTCCCCGGGCCGCTGCTGGAGATCGCCGAACTGATGTACCGGCTGCTGTTCGTCCTCGCCGACACCGCCGTCGCGCTCCATGCCGCCCAGGCCGGCCGGCTCGGCGGCCAGGCGCCCCTGCGGCGCCGGTTCCGGCACGCCGCGTCCGCCGTCGGCACCGTCGCGCTGCACAGCTGGCACCGCGCCACCCGCCTGCAGGCCGGGCTCGCGCTGCGCGGTTTCGAGGAGGATCTGCCCACCCTCAGCCCCGCCGGCCGCCGAACCCCCAGGCTCCTCATCGCCGGCCTCGTTGTCGTCGCCGGCGTCGTCGCGGCCTGCTGGGCGGTGGCCTGATGCTCACCGCGCACGACGTCGTCGTCGGCTACCCCGGGGCCGGGCCGGTGCTCACCGGGGCGTCGCTCACGCTCGCGCCCGGGCGCCGCGTCGCCCTGCTCGGCGCCAACGGCTCCGGCAAGACCACCCTGCTGCAGTGCCTCGCCGGCGCGCTCCGCCCGACCTCCGGCGCCGTCGCCCTCGACGGTGAACCGCTTGCCCACACCCGCGCCGGCCTGCGCGCCCACCGCCGCCGCGTCCAGCTCGTCCTCCAGGACCCCGACGACCAGCTGTTCTCCGCCGACGTCACCCAGGACGTGTCCTTCGGGCCGCTCAACCTCGGCCTCGACGAGGCCGCCGCCCGGGCCCGCACCCGCGAGGCGCTCGACCTGCTCGGCATCGCCCACCTCGCCGGCCGCCCCACCCACCAGCTCAGCTACGGCGAACGCAAACGCGTCACGCTGGCCGGCGCCGTCGCGATGCGCCCCGACGTCCTCCTCCTCGACGAGCCCACCGCCGGCCTCGATCCCGCCGGCGTCGCCGAACTCCTCGCCGCCCTCGCCGGGCTCGGCGCCGGCATGGTCATCGCCACCCACGACGTCGACCTGGCGCTCGCCTGGGCCGACGAGGTGGCCGTCGTCGTCGGCGGGCGCGTCGCGCAGGGCCCGCCCGGCCTGCTCGGCGACCAGGTCCTCCTCGAATCCGCCCGGCTGCGCCGCCCCTGGACCCTCGAACTCGCCGCCCGCCTCGGCGTCGGCGGCACGCCCCGCGACCTCGACGAGGTCGTCGCCCTCATCGCCGAAGGAGCCCGCGCATGATCGACGACCCCGACGCCACCCTGCTCGGCCGCGCACCCGGCCTGCCCGACGACGTGTTCGAGCACGACGGCCTCATCACCAAGCGCCTCCTGCGGGCCTCCGCCATCGCGCTGCTGCGCCCGATGCCCGGCGAGCTGATGTGGGACCTCGGGGCCGGCGCCGGGTCGGTGGCCATCGAGTGGTGCCGCGCCGCCGACGGGGCGCGCGCCATCGCCGTCGAACGGGTCCCCGAACGGGCCGCCCGGGTCGCGGCGAACACGGCCCGGCTCGCGCCCGAGGGCTCGGTGCGGCTTGTGGAGGCGCCCATCCTCGACGCCGTCGCGGACCTCCCGGCGCCCGACGCGGTGTTCATCGGCGGCGGCGCCACCGCCGACCTCGTCGCGCAGGCCGTGGCGGCGCTGCGCGACGGCGGCCGGATCGTCGTTCACGGCATCACCGTCGAGGCGGAGGAGGTGTGCGTCGCGGCGCGCCGCCGGTGGGGCGGGCACCTCGCCCGGCTGCACGTCGAGCAGGCCGAACCCATCGGGCGGCTCACCGGCTGGACTCCGTCCCGCACGCTCATCAGCTGGGCTCTGACCGTGGGGGAGCCCCGGTGAGCGTGCCCACCACGCGCGAACTGCGCCGGCGGCCCGTCGTCATCGTCCACACCGGCGACGGCAAGGGAAAGACCACCGCCGCCGTCGGCATGGCGCTGCGGGCCTGGGCGCAGGGCTGGGACGTCGGCGTCTACCAGTTCGTGAAGTCCGCGAAGTGGCGCACGGGCGAGCAGGACGCGTTCGCGTCGCTGCCCGAACGTGGCGGGCTGACGTGGGAGAAGATGGGCTGCGGCTGGTCGTGGTCACGCGCCCACGACACCGACGACGCGGCCGAGCTGGCCCGGGAGGGCTGGCGGCGTGTCCGCGACGGCCTCGCCCAGCAGCGGCACGGGTTCTGGCTGCTCGACGAGTTCACCTACCCGATGGCCCGGGGTTGGATCGACACTGCCGAGGTGGTCGACACCCTGGCCGGGCGCCCCGGCACGCAGCACGTCGTCATCACGGGCCGGCGCTGCCCGGCCGAGATCGTCGACGCCGCCGACCTCGTCACCGAGATGACGCTGGTCAAGCACCCCTTCCAGCAGGGGCAGCGCGGGCAGGCGGGCATCGAATGGTGAGCCGGATCGTCGTCGCGGCCCCGTCGTCGGGGCAGGGCAAGACGACGGCGGCAACCGGACTGATGGCGGCCCTGCGTGCGCGAGGCCTCGAGGTGGCGCCGTTCAAGGTGGGCCCCGACTACATCGACCCGGGCTACCACGGCCTCGCCACCGGCCGGCCCGGCCGCAACCTCGACCCGTTCCTCTGCGGCGAGGACCGCATCGCGCCGCTGTTCGCGCACGGTGCGCGGGGCACGGACGTGGCGGTGGTGGAGGGCGTCATGGGGCTGTTCGACGGCAGGCTCGGCACCGGCGGCTTCGGGTCGACGGCGCACGTCGCCCGGCTGCTCGATGCGCCCGTGGTGCTCGTCGTCGACGCCCGGCACACCTCCCGGACCGTCGGCGCCACCGTGCTCGGCATGGCCCGCTTCGACCCCGCGGTCCGCGTCGCGGGCGTGGTGCTCAACCAGGTGGGATCGCCCAGGCACGCGGAGGAGGCGCGCGTCGCCGTCGAGGGGGTCGGCGTGCCGGTGCTGGGCGTGCTGCCGCGGGCCCTCGACATCGAGGCGCCGTCGCGGCACCTCGGGCTGGTGCCCGTCGCCGAGCGCGATGACGCGAAGGTGGCCGCGATGGGCGACGTGGTGGCCGCGCACGTGGATCTCGACGCCGTACTGGCGGTCGCGGCGGGGGCCCCGGCCCTGGACGCGGCGGCCTGGGACCCGGCCGCCGAGGTGCGGGCGACGTCGGAGTCGCGGCCCGTCGTCGCCGTGGCCGGCGGGCGGGCGTTCACGTTCCGCTACCCCGAGACCGACGAACTGCTCGCCGCCGCGGGCTGCGACGTCATCGAGTTCGACCCGCTGCGCGACAACCGCCTGCCCGACGGCACGGCGGGGCTGTGGCTCGGCGGCGGCTTCCCCGAGGTCTACGCGGGGGAGTTGGCCGGCAACGGCCCGCTGGCGGCGGAGATCCGGGCGGCGGTCGCGGCGGGGGTGCCCACCGTCGCGGAGTGCGCGGGGCTGCTCTACCTGTGCTCGACCCTCGACGGGCGGCCCATGGTGGGCGCGGTGCCCGCGGAGGCCACCATGGGCCCACGGCTGACGATGGGCTACCGGGTCGCGACGACCGACCGCCCGACGCTGCTCGGCCGACCCGGCGAGGAGGTGACGGGCCACGAGTTCCACCGCACCAGCGTGACCCTCGCGGCCGACTGGGAAGCCCGCGCCTCGGGCGAGGCGTGGCTGCTCGACGGCCGCCCCGACGGCGTCGCGGGGGAGACGCTGCACGCCTCCTACCTGCACACCCACTGGGCCGGCCACCCGCACTTGGCCCAGCGCTTCGCCGACGCCGTCCACGCCCGGTCGGCGCTCGGTGCGGGAGGGGGTTTGAGCAATTGGATGGGTTCGACGTCCCCGGGAGCGCTTTCATCGCCCGATTTCGGAGTTGACCCCATCCAATTGCTCAAGCCCACCCCCGCCCAGGCCGCGGGGGAGCCGGACCTCCTCCACCACGGCGACCGCGACCTCGCGCCCGGTCTCACCGATCTGGCCGTCAACGTCCGCGTCCCCGCCACCCCCGCCTGGCTCGCCGACGCGATCCTCGGCGACGGCGACTTCGCGGCCTACCCCGACGCCACACCCGCCCGCGACGCCATCGCCGCCCACCACGGCGTCGACCCCGCCATGGTTCTCCCCGTCGCCGGCGCCGCCGAGGCGTTCACGCTCATCGCCCGCGCGCTCCCCGGCACCGCGACCGTCATCGACCCCCAGTTCACCGAACCCGAGGCCGCCCTCCGCGCCGCCGGCCGCGACGTCCACCGGCACATCCTCAGCCCGGACGACGGCTTCCGCCTCGTCCCGTCCCGGGTGCCGCCGTCGGACCTCACGATCGTCGGGAACCCCACCAACCCCACCGGGGTCCTCCACCCCGCCGCCGACCTCGCGCGCCTCCCGGCCCGCACCCTGATCGTCGACGAGGCGTTCATGGACGCTGTCGCGGGGGAGCCCGAGACACTCATCGCCCCCGCGATGCCCGGCCGGCTCATCCTGCGGTCGCTGACGAAGACGTGGGGCCTGGCCGGGCTACGAGTCGGCTACGTCATCGGCGACCCGGCCCTCATCGCACGGCTCCGGGTGCAGCAGCCGCCCTGGTCCGTCTCGACGCCCGCCGTCCGCGCCGCCGTCGCCTGCACCTCCGAGCGCGCCGCCCATGAAGCAGCCCGCCTCGTCGACGAAGCCGCCGCCGCCCGCGACGACCTCGTCGCCGCGCTCACCGCCATCGGACTCGCCCCGGTCCCGGGCCGTGCCCCGTTCGTGCTCGTCGACACGTCGCCGCTGTCCCCGCGCTCACTCCGTGGGCCCCTCGCCGACGCGGGCTTCGCAGTCCGCCGCGGCGAGACGTTCCCTGGCCTCGGCCCCACCTGGCTGCGGCTGGCCGTTCGCAGCCCCGACGTCCACCGCGCCCTCGCCGGCGCCCTCGCCTCCATGACCGAGGGACGACGGTGACCTCAGCCCAGCCAGGCCAGGCACGCCGCGACGTTCGTGACCTCCATCACCCCCGGCGGGTGCGGCGGGCGTCGGATCATCACGACATGCGCCCCGCGTTCGGCGGCCACCTCCAGCTTGGCGACGGTGTGTTCGCCGCCCGAGTCCTTCGTCACCAGCGTCCTCACCCCGTGCCCGTCGAACAGCTTGCGCTCGCCGTCGACGGTGAACGGGCCGCGCGCACGGACGAGCCGCCAGCCGGCGGGGAGACGGACCTCCGGCGCCTCCGCGACGCGCGCGACCACCTCGTGCTCCGCGAGCGCCGCGGCGTAGTCGGGGGTGTGCAGGCGGCCCACCGTGAGCAGGACCGGCCCACCGAGCCGCGCCGCGGCGACGGCGGCGTCCGCGTGGCCCTCGACCCAGTGCCAGCCCCGCGCGTCCGGATGCCCGGCCCAACCCGGCCGCGACAGCCGCACGAGCCGGACCCGCGCCTTCGCGCAGGCGGCGGCCGCGTTGCGCGACATCTTCGCCGCGAACGGATGCGTGGCGTCGACCACCGCGGTGATGCGGTTCTTGCGCAGGTACGCGACGAGGCCGTCGACGCCCCCGAAGCCGCCCGACCGCACGGAACCCTCCGCCCGCGGATCCGAGGTGCGGCCCGCGAGCGAGTGGACGAAGCCACGCCCGCCCAATGCCGAGGCCAGCTCACGCCCCTCCGCGGTTCCCCCGAGGATCAGAATCACCGTCCCATCAAACCACCCAGGCAAGGAACACCATGACCCTCCTCGACGAGACCCTCGCCGCCATCGTCCCCTCCTCCGCCGCAGCGCTCGGCGAGGCCGAGGCCCGGCAGCTCCAGCTCACCAAGCCCGCCGGCAGCCTCGGCCGCCTCGAGGAGGTGGGCAACCGGCTCGCGGCCATCGCTCGCCAATGCCCGCCCCCCGTCCCGGCCAGGCCGCTGGTCGGCCTGTTCGCCGGCGACCACGGCGTCTGCGCGCAGGGCGTCAGCCCCTGGCCGCAGGAGGTCACCGTGCAGATGGCGCTCAACATCGCCTCCGGCGGCGCTGCGATCAACGCGATCTCCCGCCAGGTCGGCGCCGACGTGTGGGTGACCGACGTGGGCGTCGCTGCCGAGCTGCCCGAGCACCCGGGTATCCGGGTGCGGAAGGTGCGTGCCGGCACCCGCGACTTCACCGTCGAGCCCGCCATGACTCTCGACGAGGCCCGCGCGGCACTCGAGGTGGGCATCCGGGCGGCCGGCGAGGCCGTCGACGGCGGCGCCGACATCCTGCTCACCGGCGAGATGGGTATCGGCAACACCACGCCGTCGAGCGCGCTGATCTCCGTGTTCTCGGGTGTCGACGTGCCGACGGTGACCGGCCGCGGCGCCGGCGCGGGCGACGAGATGCTGGCGCGGAAGGTGGCGGTGATCGAGCAGGCGCTGGTCCTGCACAACCCAGACTCAGGGGACGCGCTCCGCACGCTGGCCGCCGTCGGCGGGCTCGAGCACGCCGCGCTGGGCGGCTTCATCCTCGGCGCCGCGGCGCGGAAGGTGCCGGTGATCATCGACGGTGTGATCGCGGCGTCCGCCGCCTGCGTCGCGGTGGGCCTGCACGCCGACGCCCGCGGCTACCTCATCTCCGGGCATGCGGGCGTCGAGCCGGGCATCCGCGCCGCCGTCGAGTGGCTGGGCCTCAAGCCGCTCGTCGACCTCGACCTGCGTCTCGGCGAAGGCACCGGCGCGGCGCTGGCCCTGCCGATGGTGCAGGCCGCCGCGCGGGTGCTGAACGAGATGGCGACGTTCGACTCCGCCGGCGTCGCGGAAGGCTGAGCGCCAGACCCGTCGGTTGATCCGACCGGCGCGGAGCGCCACTTCGCACCCCGTCGTGTTCTTCGCGCATCCCGCATGCACTGTGCGAAGAGCACAACGGGGTGCGACGTGGGGTCAGGGGCGCCGCAAGGGGTGCGAAGTGGCCCCGCAGGGGCCCCGGCGGCCGCGGCGGCGGGGTGAGCGGGGCGAGTAGGGAAGAATGGGCCGCATGGAAGCGAAACGGGCAGCGAACCACGGTGTCGAGCCGTCGGAGCCCGCCGCCTCCCAGGCCCGGGAGGACTCGACGGCGGCCGCCGAACCCGAGACCCCCGAGCCCGGGTCGGCCAACGCGACCGCGCCGCCCCCGGCCAAGCGTCGCGGACCGAGCGCGCCGACTGTCGTGCTCCTCGTCCTGGTCGGCGTGCTCGTCGTCGGCGCCGGGGCGTTGGTCTGGTGGGTCTACGGCACCACCTGGCTCGCCCGCGACGCCGCCGCCACCACCGTGACCGAACTCCGCGACGCCTGGGCCGCCACCCCGAGCGCCACCGCCGCCCCCGAGGGGGAGGACCCCGACGACCAGCCGGCGGTACCCGCCCCGGCACGCCCCGCCCCGGGCGAGGCCGCCTGGATCCTCTCCATCCCCGCGATCGACCTCGAGACCCCGATCCTCGCCGGCGTCGAGCCGGACCAACTGACGCAGGGCGTCGGCTGGTACCAGGAGACGGCCCTGCCCGGCCAGGTCGGCAACACCGCACTAGCGGGTCTGCGGATCACCCACGGTGAGCCGTTCTCCCGGTTGCTGGAACTCGAGGTCGGTGACGAGGTGCTCATCGAGACCGCCGACGCCGTCTTCACCTACGAGATCATCGGTGCCCCCGCCGACCTCACGGTCCAGGCCGACGAGTCCTGGGTGCTCGACCCCGTCCCCGGCGAGCCGGACACCGTGCCCAGCCGGGCCATCCTGACCCTCACCACCGAGGAAGACCTCATCACCACCCCGGACCGGTCCGTCGGCTTCGGGACCCTGCAGAAAGCGGAAGTGAAATGACCGATCGCACCGACCTCATCGAGCAGATCCTGAACCTCGCCGTCGTCCACGGCAAGGTCACGCTCGCCTCCGGCAAGGAGGCCGACTACTACGTCGACATGCGCCGCGTCACCCTCGATGGCGCCGCGTCGCCGATCGTGGGTCGAGTGATGAACGACCTGGTCTCCGACCTCGACTTCGACGCCGTCGGCGGCCTCACCCTGGGCGCCGACCCGGTCGCCACCGCCATGCTGCACGCCAGGGCCGCCGCGGGCGGTCGCCTCGACGTGTTCGTCGTGCGCAAGTCCGCCAAGGAGCACGGCATGCAGCGCCGCATCGAGGGCACCCCCGTGGCCGGCCGCCGCGTGCTCGTCGTCGAGGACACCTCCACGACGGGAGGCTCGGCGCTCACCGCCGTCGAGGCCGTCCGCGAGGCCGGGGGCGAGGTCGTCGCCGTCGCGGTGGTCGTCGACCGCAACACGGGCGCGGCGGAACGCGTCGAGGCCGAGGGCCTCGAGTACCGCTACGCGGTGGGACTCGAGGACCTCGGCCTCTGACGGGTGCGCGACGCTGCGCGGAGGTCACCGGAAGCGACGGGTGGCGTAGCGCTCCTTGTACTCGCGGCGACGCGCGTGGAGGATCGGCTCCGTGTACCCCGACGGCGACCAGGTCCCCTGCAGCACCAGGTCCCGCGCCGCGGTCCACGCGATCGAGTCCTCGAACGTCCCGCCGTCCTCGGGCTTCATCGGCCGGTAGCCCGGCTCGTCGGCGTTCTGCCGGTCGACGACGGCGGCCATCCGCTTCAGCGCGTCGATGACGAACCGCTCCGAGACGATCCCGTGCCGCACCCAGTTGGCCAGCATCTGCGAGCTGATCCGGCAGGTGGCCCGGTCCTCCATCAGCGACGTGTCGGTGATGTCGGGGACCTTCGAGCAGCCGACGCCCTGGTCGATCCAGCGCACGACGTAGCCGAGGATCGACTGGCAGGAGTTGTCGACCTCCTGCTGCCGCTCCTCCGGCGTCCAGCGGGTGTGGGGCGCCAGCGGGATCTTGAGCAGGTCGTCGATCGTGGCCCGTCGCCCGGAGCCGCCGATCTCGTCCAGCCGCGACCGGGCGTCGACCCGGTGGTAGTGCGTGGCGTGAAGGGTCGCGGCGGTGGGTGAGGGCACCCACGCGGTAGTGGCGCCGGCGTCGGGGTGGGCGATCTTCTCGGTCACCATGTCGGCCATGAGGTCGGTCTTGGCCCACATCCCCTTGCCGATCTGCGCCCGCCCGCGCAGACCGCAGATGAGACCGACGTCGACGTTCCAGTCCTCGTAGGCGCTCATCCAGCCGGCCTGCTTCATCTCGGCCTTGCGGATCATCGGCCCGGCCTCCATCGACGTGTGGATCTCGTCGCCGGTGCGGTCGAGGAACCCGGTGTTGATGAAGATGATCCGGTCCGAGGCCTCGCGGATGCACGCGGCGAGGTTGAGCGTGGTGCGCCGCTCCTCGTCCATGATCCCCATCTTCAGCGTGGTCCGCGGCAGCCCGAGGACGTCCTCGACGGCGGCGAAGAGGTCGCTGGTGAACGCCACCTCGTCGGGCCCGTGCTGCTTCGGCTTCACGATGTAGATCGAGCCGGTCTGCGAGTTGTGCCTCGGGTTGTCCCGGTCCAGGCCGGGGAGGGCGCACAGGCCGGTCACGAGTGCGTCGAGGATGCCCTCGGGTAGCTCGTTGCCGTTGTCGTCCATGACCGCCGGCGTGGTCATGAGGTGCCCGACGTTGCGGCACAGCATGAGCGCACGGCCAGGGAGCTTCAGCTCGGTGCCATCGGGGCGGGTGTAGCGGCGGTCGTTGGCCATCCTTCGGGTGAACCGCTTGCCGCCCTTGCTCATCTCCTCGACGGCGTCGCCGGTGTTGAGTTCGAGCCAGGTGCGGTAGCCGGTCACCTTGTCGGGGCCGTCGACGGTGGCCACGGAATCCTCGAAGTCCATGATCGCGGTGGTGGCGGACTCGAGGGTGACGTCATCGATGCCGGCCGGGTCGTCGCGGCCGATGGCGCCTCGACGGTCGATGCGGAGCTCGATGTGGAGGCCGTGGTTGGCGAGCAGGATCGCCTCCGGCGCGCCCGCCTCGCCGCGGTACCCCGCGAAGGCCGACGGGTCGGCCAGGCCGACGATCTCGCCGGACCCGAGCATCGCCTCGAGGCGCTCGCCGCCCCGGTAGCCCGCGACGTCGGCGTGCGACCCCGACGTCAGCGGCACGGCCCGGTCCAGGAACGAGCGGGCCCACGCGATGACCTGGTCGCCGCGGACCGGGTTGTAGCGGGTGCCCTGCTCGGCGCCGTCGGTCTCGGGGATGACGTCGGTGCCGTACAGCGCGTCGTACAGCGAGCCCCAGCGCGCGTTGGCGGCGTTGATCGCGAAGCGCCGGTTGGTGACCGGCACGACGAGCTGCGGCCCTGCGATCGCGGCGATCTCCCGGTCGACGTCGCGGGTGGTGGCCCGGACGTCGGCCGGCTCGTCGAGCAGGTAGCCGATGTCGCGGAGGAACTGCTTGTAGTGCCCACGGTGAGGGGTGCCGGGGTGGGCGCGGTGGAACTCGTTGATCTCGTTCTGCAGGCGGGCCCGCTCCTGGAGGAGCGCCCGATTACGGCCGGTGAAGCCGTCGAAGACCGCCTCGAACCCGGACCAGAACCGCTCCCGGTCGACACCGGTCACGGTGAGAGCCTCGCGGTCGATGAAGTCGACGAGCGTCCGGTCCACCCAGAGGCGCCCGACGCGGGCATGGGTCGCGGTGAGCGGGCTGGTGGGGGCTGGGGCAGCGATGGTCATGGTCATGGTGGTCACTCCTTTGGCCTCATGGGGTGGACGGTCAGAACTGGTGGGATTCCGTCGAGCCCTCGAGCGCGGTGGTCGAGGAGGACGGGTTGATGGCGGACGCGATGGTGTCGAAGTATCCGGTGCCCACCTCGCGCTGGTGGCGGGTGGCGGTGTAGCCGCGGTCCTCGGCGGCGAACTCGCGCTCCTGCAGTTCGACGTAGGCGGACATGTTGCGGGTGGCGTAGCCCTCCGCCAGGTCGAACATCGAGTAGTTGAGGGCGTGGAAGCCGGCAAGCGTGATGAACTGGAACTTGTAGCCCATCGCGCCCAGCTCGCGCTGGAACTTGGCGATCGTGTCGTCGTCGAGGTGCTTGCGCCAGTTGAACGACGGCGAGCAGTTGTAGGCGAGCAGCTGGTCGGGGTGCTCGTCCTTGATGGCCTCCGCGAACTTCCGCGCCGCCTCCAGGTCGGGGGTGGCGGTCTCCATCCACAGCATGTCGGCGTAGTTCGCGTACGCCTTGCCGCGGGCGATGCTGGACTCGATGCCCGGCCGGACCTCGTAGAAGCCCTCGCTGGTGCGGCCGCCGGTGAGGAACTCCTGGTCGCGCTCGTCGACGTCGGAGGTCAGCAGCGTCGCGGCCTCGGCGTCGGTGCGGGCGATGATGACGGTGGGGACCCCCGCGACGTCGGCGGCGAGGCGGGCGGCGTTGAGGGTGCGCTCATGCTGCCGTGTGGGGATGAGCACCTTGCCGCCGAGGTGACCGCACTTCTTCTCGGACGCCAACTGGTCCTCCCAGTGCACGCCCGAGGCGCCGGAGGCGATCATCGACTTCATCAGCTCGTAGGCGTTGAGGGTGCCGCCGAAGCCGGCCTCCGCGTCGGCGACGATCGGGACCACCCAGTCCTCGACGGTCTGGATGCCCTCGGCGTGCTCGATCTGGTCGGCCCGCAGCAGCGCGTTGTTGATGCGGCGGACCACCTGTGGGACGGAGTTGCTCGGGTACAGCGACTGGTCGGGGTAGGTCTGGCCGGACATGTTGGCGTCGGCGGCGACCTGCCAGCCGGACAGGTAGATCGCCTTGAGGCCGGCGCGGACCTGCTGGACGGCCTGGTTGCCGGTCAGCGCGCCGAGCGCGTTGACGAAGTCCTCGCCGTGGATCTGGTCCCACAGCTTCTCGGCGCCGCGCTTGGCGAGGGTGTGCTCCTCCTGGACCCGGCCGCGGAGCCGCACGACGTCGTCGGCGGTGTAGTCGCGCTTGACGGCTGCCCAGCGGGGGTTGATCTTCCAGTCGTACTGGAGGAGTTCTGCGGACATCGGATCGGTCATGGTGTGGTCCTTCCGGGAGGGGCAGCTGCGTTACTGCCTCAGCGGGTGTTGGATTCATCCTGGGGCACGTTCACCGGGAGTTCGTCAGAAATTTCCAGTGAAGAAACGCAGAAATTCCGCTACGGTCAACTTCATGACTGTCGACGATGACGCCTCCGGCCCGACCGGGGGCGAGCAGGGGACTTTCGACCCCTTTTCACTGGGCCGCCGCCTTCGGCACCTGCGCAAGGAGCGCGGGCTGACGCTCGCCCAGGTCGCCGAGGCCTCCGGGCTGGCGTCCTCGCAGCTGTCTCTCATGGAGAACGGCAAGCGGGAGGCGAAGCTCTCGCACCTGCAGAAGCTCGCCCGCATCTACGGGGCGACGTTCGACGACCTCACCGCCCCGGTGCCCAGCCGTCGCGCCCAACTGGAGATCGAACTCGAGCGGCTGATGCGCTCACCGTTGGCGCGGGCCAAGGGGCTGCCCGTGGTGCGGATCTCGCCGCGGATGCCGCTCGACGTCCTCGAGTCGCTCGTCGCGCTGCACCGGGAACTGGCCAGGGACGCGGCGGAGCGGATGGCCACGCCCGAGGAGGCCCGGCGGGCCAACGCGGCGCTCCGCGACGAGATGCGCGCCCGCGACAACTACTTCGGGTCCATCGAGGAGGAGGCCGCGAAGCTGCTGAGCCGCGTCGGGTACGTCTCGGGGCCGCTGTCGCAGAACCTCATCGGCGAGATCACCGCGCACCTCGGCTTCACGCTGCATCACGTGACCGACCTGCCCCACTCGACCCGCTCGGTCTCGGACCTCAAGACCAAGCGCATCTACCTCGACGCCGCCACCACCCGCGAATACGAGCCCCGGTCGGTGCTGCTCCAGGCTCTCGGGCACCACGTCCTCGACCACGCCCCGCCCGCGAACTACGGCGACTTCCTACGGCAGCGGATCGAGACCAATTACTTCGCCGCCGCTCTGATGCTCCCCGAGGAGCCTGCGGTGCGCTTCCTCCAGGAGGCCAAGGCGCGACGGGAACTGGCGCTCGAGGACCTCCGCGACGCCTTCGCGGTGAGCTACGAGGCGGCCGCCCACCGCTTCACCAATCTGGCGACGAGACACCTCGGCATCCCGGTCCACTTCCAGCGGGTGCACGAGTCCGGGACGATCTACAAGGCCTACGAGAACGACGGCGTCGCTTTCCCCCGCGACAACCTCGGCGCCATCGAGGGGCAGCACGCGTGCCGCTACTGGACGTCGCGCGAGGTGTTCGGCGTGCCGGACAAGTTCAACGCCTTCAACCAGTACACCGACACTCCGACGGGCACGTTCTGGTGCACCGCGAGGGTCGACGCCACGCCGTCGGGGTACTTCTCGGCCGGCATCGGCGTGCGGTACCGCGACTCGAAGTGGTTCCGCGGGCGAGAGACCCGCGAGCACTCCGTGTCGAACTGCCCGGACCCGTCGTGCTGCCGCCGGGCGCCCGCGGACCTGTCGGCGAGGTGGTCGGAGTACGCGTGGCCCAGCGCCCGCACGCACGCGCACCTGCTGGCCGCGCTGCCGCCCGGCACCTTCCCGGGCGTCGACGACACCGAGGTCTACCAGTTCCTCGACGCCCACCACCAGATCTGACCCTTCGGAGGGCTGCAGCTGAGTGGGTGCTGCGCTACCGTGAAAGTCGTCCGAGCAAGGAGACCCCGCCGTGGAAGTTTTCATTGTCATTCTCATCGTTCTGGTCGTCGTCGCTCTCGCCGTCGTCGGCTGGGGAGTGAGCGCCTACAACGGGTTCGTCAAGAGCCGCAACCTGATCCAGGAGTCGTGGCGTCAGATCGACGTCGAGCTGAACCGCCGCTACGAGCTGATCCCCAACCTGGTCGAGACCGTCCGCGGCTACGCTGCGCACGAGCGCAACACGCTCGAGCAGGTCACCGAGCTGCGCAACGCCGCACGCTCGCTCGCGGGGCAGAGCCACGGTCAGCCCAGCCAGCAGCGGGCCGCGGTGGAGGAGGAGCTGACCCAGGCGGTGCACAACCTGCTCGTGTCGGTCGAGGCCTACCCGGACCTGAAGTCCAACACCAACTTCCTCGAGCTGCAGCGCGAACTCACCGACACCGAGGACCGGATCGCGGCCGCCCGCCGGTTCTACAACGCCAACGTGCGCGACTACAACACGCGTGTGGAGTCGGTGCCGAGCAACATCATCGCCAACGCCGCGAAGTTCGACAAGGCCACCTACTTCGAGGTCAACGACCCGATCGTGCGCCAGGCCCCCGACGTCAACTTCGGCGAGATCTCGCAGCGTCCGGCGGGAACGCAGGCCCCGCAGGTCCAGGCGCCGCGGCATGATGCTCAGTCCCAGCCGGTGCAGCCCCCGCAGCAGCCCTTCGGGCAGCAGGAGATCCCCGGTGAGCAGCCCCAGCAGCAGTCCGGGGACTACCGCTCGCCGTTCAACGGCTGATCCCCGACGCGACGACGCCCGTCCCCACAGGGGGCGGGCGTCGCTGTCTGCTGTGGTTGAACTGAGAAACGAGTCCGCCAGGTTAGTTGACACTTCAATCAGCTCTATGTATGGTTGAAACCACAACAACTTCGGAAGGACTCACCCATGAGCGTCAGCGATCTGAACGGCACCTACGTCATCGACCCCACCCACAGCAGCCTGTCCTTCGTGACCCGTCACGCGATGGTCACCAAGGTCCGCGGTTCCTTCGACAAGTTCGAGGGCCAGGCCACCGTCAACGGCGCCAACCCCGCCGAGAGCAGCCTCGAGGTCGTCATCGACGCCTCCTCGATCACCACCCGCAACGAGGACCGCGACGCCCACCTGCGCTCCGCCGACTTCTTCAACGTCGAGCAGAACCCCACGTGGAAGTTCGTCGCGACCGACTTCGCCATCAACGGCGACATCGTCGAGGTGACCGGTGACCTCGGCATCGCCGGCACCACCCGCTCGGTGACCTTCCCCCTCGAGTTCCAGGGTTCCGCCAAGGACCCCTTCGGCAACATCCGCGTCGGCTTCGAGGGCTCCACCGAGATCCTCCGCTCCGACTTCGGCCTCACCTGGAACGCCGCACTCGAGACCGGCGGCTTCCTCGTCTCCGACAAGGTCGCCATCGAGCTCGAGATCTCGGCCATCGAGCAGGCCGCCTGATCCTCCCCCGGTGCATGGCGCCCCCGGCCTTCGGGCCCGGGGCGCCGTCGCATGTGCCAGGGTTGCCGCCGGGGTCCAGGTCGGACAAGCTCGTAGGGTGACTTCCGCCGCCCCGCCCGACCCGACCGCCCCCACCGTCGGCGTCGGTCCTCACCCGCGCCCCTGGCCCGAGGACGACCGCCTCGACCCCGAACTGCTCGCCGACGGTGACCGGCGCAACGTCGTCGACCGGTACCGCTACTGGCGCGTCGAGGCGATCGTGGCGGACCTGGACCGCACCCGTGCGCCGCTGCAGGTCGCCATCCAGAACTGGGAGCACGACTTCAACATCGGCTCCATCGTCCGCACGGCCAACGCGTTCAACGTCTCGGCGGTCCACATCGTCGGGCGACGGCGCTGGAATCGTCGCGGCGCCATGGTCACCGACCGCTACCTCCACGTGCACCACCACGAGGACGAGGCGGCCTTCCTCGCCCACCTCGCGGCCGACGGCGTGGCCCCGATCGGCGTCGACAATCTGCCTGGCTCGGTGCCGCTGGAAACCGCGCGGCTCCCGGAGCGGTGCTGCCTGGTCTTCGGATCCGAGGGGCCGGGACTGACCGACGCGATGGTCGCCGGCTGCGAGGGGCTCGTTGCCATCACCCAGCACGGCTCGACCCGGTCGATGAACGCCGGGGCCGCGTCCGCCATCGCCATGTACCACTGGGTGCTCCAGCACGGGCACTATCCTGACGGCCATGCAGTCTGAGCGGTTCGCGGTCGGCCTCACCCCACTCCCGACCGCGGCGCGGGTCGCGCAACGCCGGTCCGCGCTCAGGTGGCGCATCATCACCACGATCGTCTCGCTGGCCATCATGGCCGTGATCGTCCTCACGCTCGGCCGCGAGTGGCCGCGCGAGTTGACCGTCGCCATCGTCGCGCTGTGGATCATCTCGTCGGTGTTCTGGCTCGTCGCCTCCCTCGTGAGTCTGCAAAAGGCCAAGCGCGACCTCGGGCGCATCAACGACGGCGTGTCCTTCTATCTCGACCACACCGGCGTCGAGTTCGTCACCCCTCCGGCCCCGCCGGTGGTGTGGGCGGACGTGGCGTCCCTGCGCCTGGTGGGATCGTCCCTCGGCGCCGGGCCCTCGGTGGCGCTGGACACCGCGGAGGGGCGCGTGGCCGAGGTTCCGCTGAGCTTCCTGGACGCGTCTGCGGCCGTCATCGACTCCGCGGTCCGCGCACACTCCCTCGGCCGGGTCCACCTGGACGTCAAGGCGCTGGACCGCGTCCTGTAGTCCGGGCTCCGGGGGCCCGGATCGGGCGTCGACCGCTCGGCACCCCGCACTGCCCCGCGACACCCCGGCACGATATTGTTGGCCTCACCTGAAGTCTCGAACCCAGAAAAGAGGCATCCATGCCCATTGCAACTCCCGAAGTCTATGGCGAGATGATCGACAGGGCGAAGGCAGGCAAGTTCGCCTACCCCGCCGTCAACATCACGTCCTCGCAGACCGTCACCGCGGCGATCCAGGGCTTCGCCGAGGCGGAGTCGGACGGCATCATCCAGGTGTCGGTCGGCGGCTCGGAGTACGCTTCCGGCTCGACCATCAAGAACCGCGTCTCCGGCACGCTCGCGCTCGCCGCGTACGCCACCGAGGTCGCCAAGAACTACGGTGTGACCATCGCGCTGCACACCGACCACTGCGTGAAGAAGAACCTCGACTCCTGGGTCCGCCCGCTGCTGGCCATCGAGGCCGAGCAGGTCAAGAACGGCGGCCTGCCGACGTTCCAGTCCCACATGTTCGACGGCTCTGACATCCCGCTGGAGGAGAATCTGGTCATCGCGCAGGAGCTGCTCGAGCTCTCGCAGGCCGCGCGCACCATTCTCGAGGTCGAGATCGGTGTCGTCGGCGGCGAGGAGGACGGCCACGAGGCCGCCATCAACGACAAGCTCTACACCACGGTCGAGGACGGCCTGAAGACCGTCGCCGCGCTTGGGTCGGGCGAGAAGGGCCGCTACCTGACGGCCCTGACCTTCGGTAACGTGCACGGCGTCTACAAGCCCGGAGCTGTCAAGCTGCGCCCGGAGATCCTCAAGGAGATCCAGGACGCCGTCGGCGCCGAGGTCGGCAAGGACAAGCCGTTCGACCTCGTCTTCCACGGTGGCTCGGGCTCGACCGCCCAGGAGATCTCCGACGCGGTGGACTTCGGCGTCATCAAGATGAACATCGACACCGACACGCAGTACGCCTTCACCCGCCCGGTCGTGGAACACATGTTCCGCAACTACGACGGCGTGCTGAAGATCGACGGCGAGGTCGGCAACAAGAAGATGTACGACCCCCGCGCCTGGGGCAAGCTGGCCGAGGCCGGCATGGCCGCCCGCGTCGTGGAGGCCTGCCAGAACCTCCGCTCCGCCGGCACCAAGATGTGATCTGACTCACTGAAACGCCGGTGGCCGGTCCCGTGAAGGGGCCGGCCACCGGCGTTTTCGCGTGTGCGTTTCCGGGCGAGGCGTCAGGCGAGCGAGGAGTAGGCGCCGCCGTTGACCTGACTTGGCTCACTATTGCCTGATCTGGGGGTCGGGTTGGCGTTGACTAGGTGTTCGTGTCCGCAGGGTGTGCACTAATCGGGTGCTGGTTCTAGCCTTGGGGCGTGTCTCCCTACGTGCGGAC
>JAUHXZ010000088.1 GCA_030426725.1 Actinomycetes bacterium | reverse complement strand
CCGCCGTCCTCTACGAGGACCTCACGCCGCTGGCGGCCGCCCTCGTCCGCCTGTACCAGCACTACCCCCAGACCTACGCGGGAACAGGCGACCACCTCGTGTCCCAGGCCTTCTACTTCACCGATCCGGAGGGCAACGGCGTCGAGCTGTACCACGACCGTCCCCGCGACCAGTGGGAGTGGACCGGCTCCGAGGTACGCATGGCGACTCTGTACATCGATCCCGCGGACTTCGTCTCGAAACACCTCACCGGCGTCGACCCGGCCTCCCTGCCTGCCGCGAGAGCGACCCTGGGCCACGTCCATCTGCAGGTCGGCGACGTCGCGTCGGCGCAGGAGTTCTACGTCGACGCCCTCGGCTTCGACCGAACCGCCGCACTGGGCAACTCCGCTCTCTTCGTCTCCGCGGGCGGCTATCACCATCACATGGCGATGAACGTGTGGAACTCGCGCGGCGCCGGGCCGAGGCAGAACACGTTGGGCATGGGTGTCGTCGACATCCTGGTGCCGACGACCGAGGAGCTGATGAAGACGGATGAGCGCCTGCGCACCGCAGGGCACTCTCCCAGCTTCGACGGGCGCACCCTTACCGCCCTGGACCCCTGGCGCAACGAGATCCGCCTCGCCGTCGGCTGACCGGCGGCTCCGACGCGCCGCGGCCCGCTCCCGCCGGCACAACCCGCACGGCTTGGAGCCGCGCGACGTAACGGGGTCGAAACCGCGCTCGGCTAGGATCGTTCCCACCGGCCGAAGGGTCCCTCCGATGCGCACCACCCGTCCATGACACCCGAGGAGCTGAACCTCGTCGTCCTGGCCGTGTCCGGCGTGTTCCTCGCCGGGGTGATCGCGGTGCGCATCTCGTCGCGCAGCGGCATGCCCGGCATGCTGCTCTACCTCGGCATCGGGCTGATCATCGGCGAGGCGGGCGTCGGCATCCGGTTCGACGACTCTCAACTCGCCTACAACCTCGCACTCCTCGCTGTGGCCGTCCTCCTCACCGACGGCGGCTTCACCACCCGCTGGGCCGACCTGAGACCCGTGGCCCTGCGCGCCGGCCTCCTGGCGACCGCCGGGGTCCTGCTGAGCGTCGCCATCGCCTCGACGCTCGCCGTGCTCGTCCTCGGGCTCGACCTGCGCACCGCGATCCTGCTGTCGGCCATGGTGTCGTCGACCGACGCTGCCGCCGTGTTCGCGATCCTCCGCCGCCTCCCGATCAAGCGCGGCGTGCGCACCACCCTCGAGGGCGAGTCCGGGTTCAACGACCCCCCGGCGATCGTGCTGGTCAGTGTCGTCGCCTCCGACGCGTGGGGCCAGGGCACCGTCGCGGGCATGATCGGCACAGGGGTCTACCAGCTCGTCGCCGGCGCTCTCATCGGCCTCGTCATCGCGCGGATCGGCCAGGTGCTCCTGGGACGCATCTCGCTGCCGTCCGCAGGTCTCTACCCCCTCGCGACGCTCACCATCGCGATGGTCGCGTTCGCCGGCGCCGGGGTGGCGGGCGGCTCCGGGTTGCTCGCGGCCTACGTCGCCGGGATCTGGCTCGGGAACCAGGCCCTCCCCCACCACTCCACCACCGAGGGCTTCACGGAGTCGCTCAGCTGGTTGGCCCAGATCGCGCTGTTCATCATGCTGGGGCTCCTCGCCTCGCCGTCGGAGCTGCCCGCGGCGATCATCCCCGCGCTGGTCATCGGCTCAGCGCTCACCTTCGTCGCCCGCCCGATCTCGGTGTGGTTGTGCCTCGCCCCGTTCCGTGTCCCGTGGCGGGAAAAGGCCTTCACGTCCTGGGCGGGCCTCAGGGGCGCGGTCCCCATCATGTTGGCGATCATCCCGCTCACCAACAACCTGCCCGGCGCATCGCAGATGTTCCACGCCACGTTCCTCCTGGTGGTCACCTTCACCCTGCTGCAAGGGCCGACGCTCCCAGGTTTCGCCCACCGGATGAAGGTCACCGAGGCGATCTCCCCGCACTCGGTCACGTTCGAGTCCTCGCCGCTCGAGGGCATCGACGCCGCGCTGGTCCAGGTCACGGTGCCCGGCGGGAGCCGCCTGGCCGGCATGTACGTCGAGGACCTGCGCCTCCCCCGCGGCAGCGTGCTCAGCATGATCATCCGCGGCGACGAGGTGCTGGTGCCCGACCGGTCCACCCGACTCCAGCAGCACGACCAGCTGCTGCTCGCCGTCCACACCGAACTGCTCGAGCGGACCCAGCGCCGGCTCGAACTGCTCCACGAGGGAGGCCCCCTCGCCCGATGGGTCGCGTCGGGCCGCAACCGGCGGCGCCTGATCGGCGGCGACTAGCCGTCTCTCCTTCCCCCCACGGCCGCGAGGGGAGACAATGACTGGATCGCCGCGGAAGGGAGCACGTATGGCCAAGGACGAGTGGACCGAGGACCCGCGCCGCCTGCTGATGGCCGGGCCGGACTTCGACCTGTCGTCGTTCGACCGGAGCGCCACCCCCGGCTGGTCGCGAGGCAAGCGTGCCGCGAAGAAGGCGATGAGGTCGCGCGGCAAGCTCCTCAGCGAACTGCAGGAACGTCTGTACGCCCAGGGGCGCTCCGGTGGTAACAAGCGCGTGCTGGTCGTGGTCCAGGGCATCGACACCGCCGGCAAGGGCGGCATCGCCCGCCACGTCATGGCCATGGTCGACCCCCAGGGCGTGTCCCTGGCCAGCTTCGGCCCCCCGACTCCCGAGGAGGCCCGGCACCACTACCTGTGGCGCATCCGGCGCGCGCTCCCGAAGCCCGGACGCATCGGCCTCTTCGACCGCTCCCACTACGAGGACGTTCTGGTCGTGCGCGTGGAGGACCTCGTCGAGGAGGAGGTGTGGCGCAAGCGCTACGCCGAGATCAACCACTTCGAGAAGGGGCTCGTCGACCAGGACACCGTTGTCATCAAACTCGCCCTCATGGTCTCGCACGAGGAGCAGGGGATGCGGCTGATGGAACGCCTCGACCGCCCGGACAAGCGCTGGAAGTTCAGTTCCTCCGACATCCCCACTCGCCTCAAGTGGGACGCCTACCAGGAGGCGTACGCCGACGTGTTCCGGCTCACCTCCACCGCCCACGCCCCGTGGTACGTGCTCCCCGCCGACAACAAGTGGTACTCGAGGCTCGCCGCCACCGAGATCATCACCCGCGAACTGGTCGAGATGAGGGTGCAGTGGCCCAAGCCACGGTGGCGCCCGGACGTGCAGCGCCGTCGACTGGCCGAGACGATGTCCCCCGAGTCCCTGGCCCGTTCCGTCGCCGAGACCGAAGAGGTCGTGCTCGAGGCGATCGAGGACAGCAGCGAGGTGGGCAGGGAGGCCTTCACCCTCCTCACCGAAGGCCTCGACGCCGAGCGCCGATCCGCAGTTCACGACGCCCTGCGCGTCAAGCGGGAGTCGTTCATGGCGGACCTGGAGCGCACCATCGCCAACAAGCGCGAACTCCTCGCCGCCGTCGACCCGACGCTGCTGCCACCGGAGGAGCACGACGCACCGTCCCCCGACGCCGGGAATCAGCGCGCCGAGGAGCAACCGACGGAGGACCGGCCCCGGCCGGACAAGGAGAGAAAGGCCCGCAAGCCCGCCAAGGACAAGAAGGCGGGCAAGGGGAAGGGCAAGCGCGCCAGGAAGGGGAAGAAGTCGAAGAACTGACCGCCTCAGGCGGTCACCACCCGCCCGCCCAGCGCCTCGCGCTCCTCCTGGGTGAGCGACGAGGCCAGCTTCCGCAGCGCCTCCATCCGGACCTCGGGCGACACCGGCTCCAGCATGCGCCCGAGATCGCGGGCAACCACCTCGGCCTGGGGAGCCGACGGCCGGTACTGCCAGGCGCGCGCCACGAGCTCGCGCGTGACCAGACCCTTCTTCGCCAACCGGTCCAGCACCGTCATCACCGTGGTGTAGGCCAGCTCGCGCTCCCGGCTGAGCAGCACGTGGACGTCACCCACCGACATCGGCTCCTCGGAGGCCCACAGGAGCTCCATGACACGCTGCTCCAGCTCTCCACGAGACGACATGGGCCCCAGCATAGGGGCCCGACAGGCGAGACACATCGGAACCGGTGGTGAATTACGACCCGGGGTAGTACCGTCCCACCCATGGACTCCGTGACCCTGGCACGGTGGCAGTTCGGGATCACCACCGTCTACCACTTCCTCTTCGTCCCCATCACGATCGCGCTGTCGATGCTGACCGCGGTCCTCCAGACCTTCTGGGTGCGCACCGGCAAGGACGCGTACCTGAGGCTGACCAAGTTCTTCGGCAAGCTGTTCCTCATCAACTTCGCCCTCGGTGTCGTGACCGGCATCGTGCAGGAGTTTCAGTTCGGCATGAACTGGTCCGAGTACTCCCGCTTCGTCGGCGACGTGTTCGGCGCCCCGCTGGCACTCGAGGCCCTGCTCGCCTTCTTCCTGGAATCCACCTTCATCGGGCTGTGGATCTTCGGCTGGGACAAGCTCCCCAAGAAGCTGCACCTCATGACCATCTACCTGGCGGCCATCGGCACCATGGTGTCGGCCATCTTCATCCTCGCGGCCAACTCGTGGATGCAGAACCCGGTCGGCACCGTGTTCAACAACGGCCGGGCCGAGGTCGACGGCCTCGCGGGCTTCGGCGAGGTGCTCACCAACCCCATCCTGCTGGTCACCCTGCCGCACGTGCTGGCGTCGGCGTACATGGTGGCCGGCGGGCTCATGGCGGGCATCGCCGGCTGGCACCTGGCCAAGATCAACCGCGACGGCGAACGCCGCGACGGCGACACCGGCGCCTACCGCTTCGCCGTGCGCATGGGTGCCTGGGTGATGCTGGTGGCCTCCGTGTTCACCGTCGTCACCGGCGACATGCAGTCGAAGGCAATGGTGCAGGTGCAGCCCATGAAGATGGCCGCCGCCGAGGGCCTCTTCGAGACCGAGACCAACGCGTCGTTCTCCCTGCTGACCATCGGCAACCTCGACGGCACCGAAGAGGTCTTCGCGATCAAGATCCCAGGCCTGCTGTCGTTCCTGTCCGGCGAGGAGACCGTCCAGGGGATCAACGACCTGCGTGCCCAGTACGAGGCCGAGGGCTTCCTCCGCAACGACGGCTCGCAGACCACGCTGCAGGAGCAGTTCGCCTCCGAGCTGGCCGAGAACTACCCCGGCATCGACCCGGCGCCGATCGTGCCGGTGGCCTACTGGACGTTCCGCATCATGATCACGATCGGCATGCTCGGCGCTGCAATCGCCGCGCTGACACTGTGGGTGACCCGCAAGGACCGGCTGCCCAAGCCGTCGCCGCTGTGGACGGTGCTGATGTTCGCGATGTCGCTGCTGCCGCTGTTCGGCATCTCGTTCGGGTGGATCTTCACCGAGATGGGCCGCCAGCCCTGGATCGTCGCCGGCGTCATGCCGACGATGGCGGGCGTCTCGCCGTCGGTGAGCGCCGGAACCGTGCTGTTCTCCATGATCGTCTACACCCTCATCTACGGCGGCCTCGCCGTCATCGAGGTGTGGCTGTTCCTCAAGTACGCGAAGGCCGGGCTGCCCGACGTCGCGCCACCCGAGGTGCAGAAGGATCCCGACGCCCCGCTGACCTTCGCGTACTGAGAAAGGGGACACGCACATGCTCACTCTGCTTGAAACCGTCTCCGTACCGACCCTGCCCATGGTCTGGTTCCTGTTGGTCACCGTGCTGTGGCTCGGCTACTTCTTCCTCGAGGGCTTCGACTACGGCGTGGCGATGCTCATCCCGATCCTGGGAAAGAAGAACGACAAGGACAAGCGTGTCATCGTCAACACCATCGGCCCCGTCTGGGACGGCAACGAGGTGTGGCTGCTCACCGCGGGCGGCGCGATGTTCGCCGCGTTCCCCGGGTGGTACGCGTCGCTGTTCTCCGGCCTCTACCTGCCGCTGCTGCTCGTCCTCGTCGGCCTCATCCTGCGGGGCGTCGCGTTCGAGTACCGCTCGAAGCACCCCGGCACGCGCTACCGGAACATGCTCGACTGGTTCGCCATCATCGGCTCGTTCCTCCCGTCGCTCGTCTTCGGCGTCGGGTTCGCGAACTTCGTCATCGGCCTTCCCAACGACGGGCTGCTGTGGAACGGCTCCTTCTGGGGGCTGTTCGGGCCGTTCGCCCTGCTGGGCGGCATCATGCTCGTGGTGCTGTTCCTCGTCCACGGGGCCGCGTTCATCGCACTGAAGACCAAGGATGAGATCCACGAGCGGGCCGAGCACTTCGGTTCCCGTGTCGGATGGGGGGCGACGGTGCTGGTCGCCGCGTTCGTCATCTGCCAGAACGTCTTCTACCCGGCCAACTCCGAGTTCGGCGACTTCCGGCTCCTGGCATGGGTGGCGGGGATCATCGCCATCCTGGCGATCCTGGCGTCGACCGTGATGACCTCCAGGGGTCGCGACGGCTGGGGCTTCATCCTCACCGGCGTGTCTATCGTGACGCTGTTCGTCGGCATCTTCGCGAAGATGTACGGCAACCTCGGCTTCGCGCAGGACGAGGCGATCCCCGTAGAGCAGCGGCTCAACATCCTCACGGCCGCGTCGTCGGACACCACGCTGACGATCATGACGTGGGCCGCTGTGGTGTTCGTGCCGATCGTGCTGGCCTACCAGTCCTGGTCGTACTGGGTGTTCAGTCGCCGAATCTCGACGAAGAACATCCCCGACGAGGTCGAGGCCGTCGCCTGACCCGTCCCGAACCGACGACGTGGGGCCCGGCTTCTGCCGGGCCCCACGTCCGTCTCCGGGGGTACCGCGTTCGGCCGGCGGTCAGGCGCGCTGCGGGGCGCAGTCGACGCAGACCTCCGCGGGCACGAGCCCGACGCGGATGAGCCCGGCGAAGATCTTGCAGCCGAGGCACAGGCCCAGCCCGGCCTCCGCGGCGGGCAGGACGGTCATGGCGACGGCCAGCACCGTCGCCGCCACGAGTGGTCCGGTGGCGCCGGTCGTGAGGGAGAGCAGCCAGAGGATGGTGATCGCGGCGGTCATCACGGCGCCGATGCCGGCGGCGAACCGCTTGGGCGCGAACGCCGTCGGCTTGTCGGCGGCGGGGATCCGGGGGCGGATCCAGGTCGACGCGACGCGCGCGATCGGGCTCCAGCGCGGGCCGCGGGCGGCGCGGATGGCGAAGTCCGCGAGGAGGAAGGTGTAGAGCCACCACTGCTGCGTGAGCAGCGCGACGACGCCGGTCGTCACTACGATCCCGGCGACGATACGGACGGTCACCTCGTCGACGACGGTGGGGACGGTCGAGACCGAGATGGTGGTGGCCCCGCGTCGGGGCCGGAGGGCCTCGTCGTTCCAGAAGCTGTCGCCGGCGGCCGGGGAGGTGGTCGGTGCGGTCATGTCTCGGGCCCTTCAGGGTCTTGTCGGTGCGTGTGGCGCCCGCGGTGGGCGGGCAGTGCCCTACACAACGGCGCCGGGGGCGAAAACATTCCCGGCACCTCCCACGGTTGTGGCAGCTTGAGCAATTGGATGGGTTCAACGGATGGGCCCCGCGGGGCTCGCGCGGGCCGGCCTCAGCGACCCCATCCAATTGCTCAACCCCCATCCCGACCCGAGGACCGAGGCGGCGAGGGGCGTGCCGTGCTTGTGGAACACTGGCGGGGTGGCAGGCCCCATCCATCCCAGACTCCTGCGACGGGCCCGCGCCACCCGCTGGTTCCTCGCCGCGACGGTGCTGGTCGGGATCGCCACCGCCCTGCTGCTCATCGCACAGGCCCGGCTGCTGGCCGACTGGGTCACCACCGCCTTCGACGTCCTTGCCCTGCCGGAGGGCTGGCCGACGGCGGCCGCACTGCTCGCGGCGGTGTTCGCCAGCCGGGGCGCGCTCGCCTGGCTGAGCTCCACCCTGGCCCACCGCTCCGCCGCGGCGGTCAAGTCCGATCTGCGCCGGGATCTCCTCGCCGCCCGCCTCGACTCCCCCGCCGGAACCACGACGTCGGCGTCGCTCATCCGCATCGTCACGCAAGGCCTCGACGCGCTCGACGGCTACTTCTCCAAGTACCTGCCGCAACTCGGGCTGGCCGCGACCGTGCCGTTCCTCGTCGGCGGCGCCATCCTGCTCGCGGACTGGCGCTCGGCGATCATCATCGCCTTCACTCTGCCCCTCATCCCGGTGTTCATGATCCTCATCGGCTGGACCACCGAGAAGGCCACCGCCCACAGCTTCGCGGTCGCCGACAGGCTCGCCAACCACTTCGCCGATCTGGTGGCCGGGCTTCCCACGCTGCAGGCGTTCGCGCGGGCGCGGGCGCAGCGACGCGGCGTCGAGATCAGCGAGGAGCGCTACCGCGAGGCCACGATGCGCACGCTGTACGTGTCGTTCCTCAGCTCCTTCGCTCTGGAACTCCTCGCGACGCTGTCGGTGGCGATCGTCGCCGTCACCGTCGGCTTCCGGCTGGTCTACGGCGACGTCGACTTCCCGACGGCTCTGTTCGTCCTCATCCTCGCCCCCGACGCGTTCCTGCCGGTCAGGCAGGTCGGTACGCACTTCCATGACTCGGCCGACGGCGTCGCGGCCGCCGACGCGGCGTTTCGGATCATCGACGAGGCCGCCGCCACCCCCGGGACGCTCCCCTCCCCGGCCGGCGGGCCCCTGAGGCTCGACTCCGTCTCGTACCGCTACTCCGGCTCGCCCGCCCCGGCTGTCGAGAATCTCAGCCTCGAGGTGGGCCCCGGCGAGGTCGTGGCCCTCAGCGGCACGTCCGGCGGGGGCAAGTCGACGGCGCTCGCCCTCGTGCTGGGGCTGCTGCGTCCCTCGACCGGCCGCGTCACCGTCGACGGCGTCGATCTCGCCGACGTGGCCCCGGAGGGTTGGCACGCCCAGCTCGCCTGGGTCGGGCAGGAGCCCGGCCTCGTCGCCGGCACCGTGGGCGACAACGTGGCACTCGGCCATCCGGGCGCGACAGCCGCCGAGATCGGCGACGCCCTGGCAGCCGTCGGCGCGGGCTTCGGGCCCGGCAAGCCGGTGGGCGACGATTCGGAGGGCCTTTCGGCCGGTGAGCGGCGCCGGGTGGCGCTCGCCCGGGCGCTGTTGCGCATCCGGTGCGGCGGTGCCCGCCTCCTCATCCTCGACGAGCCGACGGCGGGGCTCGACGCGGACACCGAGGCCGGCGTGATCGCCGCGGTGCGGGCCACGGGGGCGTCGGCCCTGGTGGTGTCGCACCGGCCGGCGGTCCTCGACGCCGCGGACCGCGTGGTGACCGTCGGCGAACGCCCCGACCCCGAGGTGCCGAGTCCGCGCGCCGACGCCACCGCACCCACAGGGGCCGTCGTGGGTGACACGGCCGGTGAGGCGGCGTCCCCGCCTGACGCCACCGTCCGGGCCACACCGCCCCCGGACCGGTCCCTCCTCCGGGACCTGCTGGGCACCGTCCCGAAGGCCCGCTCCCGGTTCACGCTCGCCGTCGCGCTCGCGTCCCTCACATCAGCGGCATCCGTCGCCCTCATGGGCGTCTCCGCCTGGCTGATCTCCTTCGCGTCCATGGCCCCACCCGTGCTCTTCCTCCAGCCGGCCGCCGTGGGCGTGCGGGCGTTCGGCATCTCCCGTGGGGTGTTCCGCTACCTGGAGCGCCTGGTCGGCCACGACGTCGCCCTCAGGCTCCAGGGGGCGCTGCGCGTGCGGGTGTACGACAAGCTGAGTTCCACCACCCTCATCGGCCGGCGCCGCGGGGACCTGCTCACCCGGATCGTCGCCGACGTGCTCGCCGTGCAGGACATGGTGGTTCGGGTTCTGATCCCGGCGATCTCGGCCGCCGTCGTCGTGCTGGCCGCCTCGTTCGCCATGGCGCTGATCGACGTGCCCAGCGGCCTGGTCCTCCTGGCCACCGCCGCCATCGCCGGGGCCGTCGTTCCGTGGTGGACGCAACGCGCCTCGCTTGCCGCGGATCTGGCCGCCGTGCCGACGCGCGGCCGCCTGGCTGACGGGGTGCGGGAACTGGC
>JAUHXZ010000087.1 GCA_030426725.1 Actinomycetes bacterium | reverse complement strand
GCAGGAACTTGTGCAGGGCCAGCAGGATCTCGACGGGGTCGTCCTCGTCGCCCGGGTCGAGCAGGCCGTCATGGACCAGCTTCGAGATCCATGCCGCCTGCTCGCGACGCGCCTCGGCGAGTTCCTCACCCAGGGGCTCGGTCAGCAGCCCCAAGTGGTCCCGGAGCCGGACGTGGTCGCCCGCGAGATAGCCGAGCGTCGGCGGCAGGTCGTGTGTTGTCACCGACGCCATGCAGTACTCCCGCCACCACTGGGCGTCGAGCGGGCCGCCGTCGTGCCCAGCCTCGAACCACAGCACCGACGTCCCCAGCAGCCCGCGGCGCGACAGGTAGTCGCGCACCCAGGGCTCGACCGTGCCGAGGTCCTCCCCGACGATCAGCGCCTGCGCCCGCTGCGCCTCCAGCGCGAGGATGCCGACGAGCGCCTCGTGGTCGTTGCGCACGTACGTGCCGTTGCGGGGACCGGCGCCGAGCGGCACCCACCACAGCCGGAACAGCCCGATGATGTGGTCGATACGCACACCGCCGACCCGGCGGAGCGCCGCGGCGACCATCGCACGGAACGGCTCGTACGCCTCCTCACGGAGTCTGTCGGGACGCCACGGGGGCTGCCCCCAGTCCTGTCCGGCCTGGTTGTATTGGTCGGGGGGCGCACCCACGCTGATGCCCTGCGCGAAGGCGTCCGGCATCATCCACGTCTCGGCGCCGGCCCGGTGCACGCCCACCGCGAGGTCGGTGACGATGCCGACGGGCATGTTGGCCTCGGCGGCCCTGGTCTGCGCGGCCGACACCTGGGTCTGCGCGATCCACTGCAGCCACTCGAAGAAGTCGACGTCGGCGCGGTGCTCCTCGGCATAGGCGACCACCTCCGGCGTCCCAGGGGTGCGGAGCTCCTCGGGCCATTCAGGCCACAGCTGGCCGTGCGTCGTGGACAGCGTCGACCAGATCGCGAAGTTGCGCAGCCCCTCGCCCTCACGGCGACGGAAGTCCTCGAACGCGATGCGTCGGGCCGATCTCAGCCCGGCCTCGTGGATGATCCTCAGCGCTTCCAGCTTGAGTCCCCAGACCGCGTCGCGTTCGATGCTGCCGGACGCGTCGCACGCCGACTGCGCCTGCTTGCGCAGCGCCTTGATGCGGAGGCGGTCCTTGCGCCCGAGGGTGGCGAACTCGTCGATGGCCTCGGGCCGGATGTAGATCGGGTTGATGAAGCGACGGCTCGACGGCAGATAGGGCGACGGCTCCAGCGGCGGCACCGACTGGGCGGCATGCAGCGGGTTGATGAGGATGTAGCCGGCGAACTGCTTGGTGCCGGACCAGGTCACCAGGTCGGCGAGGTCAGCGAGGTCACCCACGCCCCAGGACTGCCTCGACGTCACCGAGTAGAGCTGCGTTCCGTAACCCCAGATGCGCTGGTCCCGCATGGCCGGCGGGAAGCCGACGAAGGAGGGGGTGACGATGAGTGATCCGGTATGGCTGCCCTCGGCCGTGTCCGCGACGATGCGGTGGTAGCCGGTTGGCAGGTCGGAGCCCAGCCAGAAGGTGGCCTCGCCGCGGAGCTCGCCATCGACAATGCGGTCCGGCGCGTGATTCTCCGACTGCCAAGCCGGGCGGGTCTCGCCCGATTCAAGGACGATGTGCACCCGAAGGCCCGTGCCGGCGGGCACGTGGATGTCGACGTGGACCCCGTGGCCCTCCTCGACGACGGTGCATGACGGCACCACCCGTCTCGCGCGCGCGTCCTCCAGCTCCGTCAGCGCACGCTCCGCAGCCTCCGGCGTGGAGGCGTCCACGTCGAACGCCGCGAGCACCGAGACGATGGTCTCGGCGGGGATGGGGACGTGTCTGCCCTTCCAGTCCCAGAACTCGCGGGCGATGCCGAAGCGCTCAGCAAGGACGACCAGGGCCGGATGAAGATCTGACATGTGCCTACCGGATCTTGAGAACGTGGGTCTTGGCGATCATGTCGCCCAGGGTCTGCTTCTCCCGCGTGAACGCCGCGAAGATGCCGTTGATGAGACCGATCGTCTCATACAACACGGCACTCGCGATGCCGCGGACGGCGGCAGTCGACCAGGAGAGTTTGCTGTCAGGCGGTGCGTCGGCCCGCACCACCCGCAGGCCGAGGGCCAGCTGACCGAGCGTTGCGCTCAACGTGCCGTAGAGGATCGTGCGGTAGGCGGCAACCAGCACGACGCTGACGAGCGCGCTGTACAGGATCGGTCCCCACAGATCCATGCCGGGCATGGGCGTCTCCCCGACCGGGTTCTCGAACCAGATGAGCAGTTCGCGCTGCCATGCCATGAGGGCCGAGTCCATCGCAGCGGTGATCCCGATCATGGCCGCGACGGTCTGGACGACGATCCCCATGATGATCGAGTCGATGATGTAGCCGAGCAGCCGCAGCCCGAACCCCGCGTAGGGACGGGTAGGCGCCATGGAACGGGGATCCGCGGCCGGCATGTAGCCCTGCATCCCCTGGCCGTAGGGCTGCCGACCGTAGGCGGGGCCCTGGCCGTAGGGCTGCTGGCCGTACTGCGCCTGCCCGTATCCCGGGGCCTGGCCGTAGCCCGGCTGCGCCTGAGGAGGGGAGTACGGCGGGGGCGCCGGCTGCCTGTCCCTGGTGGCCTGCGACCAGGCCACTCCGTCCCAGTAGCGCTCGCCGTCTGAACCGGCGGGATCCGGGTACCAGCCTGCGGGCGGCTGCTGGGGGGAATCACTCATGGTTCAAGCATGCCAGACGGGGTGAGATCGTTCGGTATGCGACCGATGCGCCTGCTGGCCACCACCGCCAGCACCGCCGCAGCGAGGGCGAGCGTCAGGGCGGCGGTGTAGGCGAGGCGGTCCGGAGGGGTGCTGAGCAGGGCGGTATAGAGGCCTCCCGCGACGGCCGTTACCCCCGAGTTGCCCACCGATTCGGCCACCTGCATCGACGACTGGTTGCGCCCCTGCTCGTCGTCGCCGGACAGGCTCATCACGGCGACGGCGGAGCTCGGCATGGTGAAGCCCATCCCGAGACCCGCGACCACCCAGAACCCGAGGCCGGCCACGAGCGGGACCTGCGGGAACCAGGCGAAGGCCACAAGAGCGCCGATCCCAACGGCGGAGAGTCCCGCGCCGAGGGTGACGAAGCCGTCGCGGGACAGCTTCACCCAGGACTGCGACTGGAGCCAGGACCCGATGGTCCAGCCGACGCTGCCGACCGTGAGCGCGAGCCCAACCTCGAAGCGGCTCAGCCCGCGCAGTTGCTGCAGCGTGACGAGCACGATGGTCTCGGCCGCGAAGAAGGCCCCGGCCTGGAGGGCCCGGCTCAGGACGACGCTGGGGATGCCCGGGCCGAAGCCCAGCGAACCGGGCGCGAGGATCCGCGGCAGCCCCCACACCAGGACGGCGACGCCGGCGAACCCGGAGGCGACGCTGACCCAGCCGAGGTCCTGACCGGCCAGGAGAATGAGCGACGGCCCGAGCGTCACGGCCGCCGTCGGCAGCACCGCGACCGGCGGCACGTCGTGGCCGCCGCGGAACGCGCGCTGCACCGTCCGCATGCCCGGCAGGGTGAAGAGGAAGGCCGCGACGACCGGCGGGATCATGAAGGCGAACACGAGCCGCCAGTCGAACCCGGTCAGCCAGGCCGCGAACGGCGGACCCACGAAGGCCGGCAGCACCCAGCAGAACGAGTAGATGGCCATGACCTTCGGCCGCTCCCGCGGGGAGAAGCCATGGGCGACCGTCACGGAGAGGGCCACGTTCAGCGCCCCGGCCCCGAGCCCCTGGATGAGCCGCGCCGCGAGAACCACCCATACGCTCGGGGCCAGCGAGCCCAGGGTGAGACCGATGACGAACAGTGCGAAGCCCGCGAACATGGGCACCGCGGGTCCGCGTACGTCCGCCACCCGGCCGGCCACGATCGTCGCGGCGAGCATGCCCGAGACCATCGTCGTGAACGCCCACGGGTACAGGTGCGTGGCGTTGAACGACTCCATGATCGTCGGGATGGCCGTGGCCAGACCGATGACCTGGAAGGCGAGCGAGAAGACGGCGAGCATGATGCCGACGATCAGCACACCCTTGCCCGACTTCCACATTTTCGACCTCCGAAGGGAATTCAACCACTCGCACGCCCCGAGTCCGCACCTGCGGGGCGCGGTCGGCCGTGGAGCATTTCACAACTTGGGCGATTTCGGCCCGATAGCCCCGTATGGCGCCCATGTGGCGGAATTCGCCCAGGTTGTGACCTCGTACCCGTCCACCGCGACTGCAACTACCATGGGGGCATGACTGAGATGGCCCCCGGATCCAAGACCGTTCTCGACGAACGCACCGAACAGTTCGAGGACGGAGACCAGGACCGCTTCTCGCACTACGTCCCCAAGGACAAGCTGATGGCGGCCATGGTCAACGGCACCCCCGTCGTCGCGCTCTGCGGCAAGGTGTGGGTGCCCACCAAGAACCCCGAGAAGTTCCCGGTGTGCCCGGACTGCAAGGAGATCTGGGAGTCGATGAGCGAGTGACGCTCAGTACCGGTAGGTGTCGGGCTTGAACGGCCCGGCCACCGGAACCCCCAGGTAGTCCGCCTGCTTCTGCGTGAGCTCGCTCAGCTCCACGCCGAGCGACGCGAGGTGCAGCCGGGCGACGTCCTCGTCAAGGTGCTTGGGCAGGGTGTAGACGCCGATCGGATACTCGTCGGTCTTCGTGAAGAGCTCGATCTGCGCCAGCACCTGGTTGGTGAACGAGTTACTCATCACGAACGACGGGTGACCGGTCGCGTTGCCGAGGTTGAGCAGACGCCCCTCGCTGAGCACGAGGACCGAATGGCCGTCGGCGAAGCGCCACTCGTGGACCTGCGGCTTGATCTCGATCTTCTCGACGTCGGTGCGGGACTCGAGCCCCGCCATGTCGATCTCGTCGTCGAAGTGCCCGATGTTGCCGACGATGGCCTGGTGCTTCATCCGCGACATCTGATCCGCGGTGATGACGTCGCAGCATCCCGTGGCGGTGACGAAGATGTCCGCCGTCGGGACGACGGACTCCAGGGCGGCCACCTGGTAGCCGTCCATGGCGGCCTGCAGCGCGCAGATCGGGTCGATCTCGGTGACGATGACGCGGGCGCCCTGGCCCCGGAGGGACTCGGCGCAGCCCTTGCCGACGTCGCCGTAGCCGCACACCACGGCGACCTTGCCGCCGATGAGGACGTCGGTGGCCCGGTTGATGCCGTCGACCAGCGAGTGACGGCAGCCGTACTTGTTGTCGAACTTCGACTTGGTCACCGAGTCGTTGACGTTGATGGCGGGGAAGAGCAGCGAGCCGTTGCGCGCCATCTCGTACAGCCTGTGGACGCCGGTGGTGGTCTCCTCGGTGACGCCCATCACGGAGCGGGCGAGGTCCTCCCAGTCGACGGCGCCCCAGGTGTCGCGGAGCGTGTCGAGGATCACGCGGTACTCGTGGTTGTCGCCCTCGGCGGCCTCGGGGACGGCCCCGGCGCGCTGCGCCGCGACGCCCTGGTGGACGAGCAGCGTGGCGTCGCCGCCGTCGTCGAGGATCATGTTGGGCTGCCCGCCGTCGGGCCACTGCAGGATCTGGCTGGTACACCACCAGTACTCCTCCAGCGTCTCGCCCTTCCACGCGAACACCGGGATGCCGGCTGCGGCGATGGCCGCGGCGGCGTGGTCCTGGGTGGAGAAGATGTTGCACGACGCCCAGCGCACGTCGGCGCCAAGCTCGACGAGCGTCTCGATGAGCACGGCCGTCTGCACGGTCATGTGCAGCGAGCCGGCGATGCGGGCGCCGGCGAGTGGCTTGCCCTCGCCGAAACGTGCGCGCATGGCCATGAGGCCGGGCATCTCGTGCTCGGCGAGGGTGATCTCCTTGCGCCCGAAGTCGGCCAGGGACAGGTCAGCTACGCGAAAATCCACGCGCTCACTCTACCCGGCCTCCCCCGGATTCCCCGAGGCGGCGAGGTGGGCGAGCGCCAGGTCGTATCCACCGACTCCGCAGCCGACGATGATGCCGGCTGCCTTGGCCGACAGCACGCTGTGATGGCGGAACTCCTCGCGGGCGTGCACATTGGAGATGTGCACCTCGACGTATGCGGGCACCAACGCCGCCGCGTCGGCGACGGCGTACGAGTAGTGCGTCCAGGCGCCGGCGTTGAGCACAACGGAGGCTCCGGCGTCAGCGGCCTCGTGCAGCCAGCCGATCATCTCGCCCTCGTGGTCGGTCTGGCGCACCTCGACGTCGAGGCCCATGCCGCGCCCGGTCTCTACGAGATGCTCGGCGAGCGACGCGTGGGTGGTGGCGCCGTAGACCTCGGGCTGCCGGGTGCCGAGGCGGCCCAGGTTGGGGCCGTTGAGGACGAAGACCTTCTGCATGCGGGACAGTCTGCCAGCAGGGCGACGTCAGCGGTCGACGAGGCCGATCTCCAGGTAGGCCGCGCCGTACAGGCCCTGCTGGAGGAGCGTCACGTAGCGCTCCACCTCGGTCGAGCCCAGATCCGCGTCCCCCGAGGAGACCTTGGCGACGCGCGCGCCGACGGCCTCGGCCCGGTCTTCCAGCCGGCGCGCGACGCCGCCGAGCCGGTCGGTGAGCTTGTCGCCGTCGAGCAGGACGAGGCAGGGCTGGGTCTCGGGGTCGCCGTCGATCGGGTCCGCGAACGGGTCTCGGGGCCGGACCGCCGACAGCAGGGTGTCCAATTCACCGGCGTCGGCCGCCAGGGCGGGCCGACCGCTGGCGCGGCGCACCGCCTCGGCGATGCGCCGCGAGGCCCGGCCGGCCAGGACCGTGCCGCCCCAGATGAGCGGCAGCGTATCCGCCAGGCACAGCGCCAGATCCTTGCCGGGGTTGTCCGACAGGTCCCGCGCAGGGGCGCAGGACTCGGCGACGAGGTCCGCCGCGTCGGCGACGTAGTCGGTGTTGACGTCGGGCCCGAGGCCCAGCTCGCCCAGTAGCGACAGCACGGCGACGGCCGCCGCCAACGGGTCCGGCTCCGTGGTGGGGATCAGAGTGGTCCGAGACGAGGCGGTCACCTGGGCGAGCGTCGACGTGTCCGGGGCGGCGACGATGAGGGTCGTGCCACGGCGGGTCGCCTCGGCGGCGCACTGCACGACCCATTCGGGGGTGTCGTGGTCGCCAAGAACGACGGTCATGTCGAGGGGCCCCACCCAGGCGGGGAGGCCCGGCCCGGGCCAGGCCATGAACGGCACGGGGCAGGCGCTCTCGAGCACGGCGCGCACGAGTCGGGCCTCGGCACCGAGCGCGAGGATGCCGCGCGGCCGGTCCGAGCGTTCGAGGTGCCCGACGGGCTCGTACAGGGCGGCCCGGCGGATGCGGGCGCCGGTGGATGCCAGCCAACGCAGGCCCTGGTGGGATTCGAGCTGCGGGTCCTCCAGCCTCGAGTCGTCGAAGTCCATGGCCGTCAGAGAGTGCTGCGGGCCTGATCGATCAGGAGCACCGGGATGTTGTCCCGCACGGGGTAGGCCAGTCCGCAGGCGGAGTTGGTGCAGACCAGCTCCCGGGCGTCGTAGTCGACGGCGAACTTCGAGTGGCAGCTGGGGCAAGCCGCGACCGCCATGAACTCGGGTGAGAGTTCCATTGTGTTGTCAGCCATGGGTCCTCCTATGTCTCATCCACTCTAGCCGCGCACGAGGGTGAGTACCTCGTCGCGGATCGCCTGCATGGTGGCCTCGTCGCGTGCCTCGACGTTGAGCCGCAGCAGAGGCTCGGTGTTGCTCGGCCGAAGGTTGAGCCACCAGCCCTCCGCTGGGTTGCGGACGCTGAGTCCGTCGAGGCCGTCCTCGTCCCCCCGGCCCGTGAACGCCCGCGCGACGCGGTCCATGCACTCCCCCGCGTCCTCGACGACGGAGTTCAGCTCGCCGGAGCGGTGGTAGCCGTCGTAGACGGAGGCGAGTTCGGACAGGGGCCGACCGGCAGCGCGCACCAGTTCGATGACGTGCAGCGCCGCGAGCATGCCGGTGTCGGCCGACCAGAAGTCGCGGAAGTAGTAGTGCGCCGAGTGCTCGCCGCCGAACACCGCGCCCGTGGAGGCCATGAGGGCCTTGACGTAGGTGTGCCCTACGTTGGACTTCTCGACGCGTCCGCCGCTCTTCTCGACGGCCTCGCCGACGCACCACGAGGTGATGGTGTTGGTGATGATCGTCGACCCCGGGTGCCGGGCCAACTCGGCCACGGCGATCATCGCGGTCACCACGGACGGGTCGACGACCTCGCCGCGCTCGTCGATGATGAAGCACCGGTCCGCGTCGCCGTCGAACACCAGCCCGAGATCGGCGGAGTTTTCGCGGACGGCGCGCTGCGCGTCGACGAGATTCTCCGGCTCGAGCGGGTTGGCGGGATGGTTGGGGAAGGAGCCGTCCAGCTCCAGGTACAGCCCGACGACGTCTAGGCCGCGGCCCGCGAGGGCGGTGAGGGCGGTGTGGCCCGCCATGCCGTTGCCCGCGTCGATGACGACGGTGAGCTCCCGCTGACTGCGCGCCGGCACGAGGTCGCCCAGGCGGTCGGCGTAGGCGTCCAGCGCGTCCAGCCTGCGGTAGCCGCCGGTGACCTCGCCGCCGATCGCGACGGTGGCCGCGAGGTCGCGGAGCCTGCCCATGAAGTCCGCGGGCACGGGGGCCGCGTCGGCCAGGCAGAACTTGATGCCGTTGTAGTCGCTGGGGTTGTGGCTGGCCGTGAACTGCACACCGGGCAGGGACAGCCATCCGGAGGCGAACCAGAGTTCGTCGGTGGACGCCAGGTCGATGTCCACGATGGAGGCTCCGGCGCGGCGGGCGCCATCGGCGAAGGCGAGGGAGAGTTCGCGGCCGAGGACCCTCATGTCGCGGCCCAGGACGAACTCGTCCGCCCCGAGGAGTTCGACGAAGGCGGCGCCGAGCGCTCGCGCGCCCGCCTCATCCCATTGGGGGGTGTCGCCGACGACGATGCCGCGGATGTCGTTGGCTTTGAAGATCTGCGGGTCCAGCACGGGGCCAAGCGTATCGCCTGCCAGGACCCCGACTCACTCGTTCGGGGGCACCAGCCTCAGGTGGCCGCCGCGGCCCGATGCGGTGGGTGGCTCGGGTGCCGCGGGGGCGGGGGGCGCCACCGGGGATTCGTCGCGCAGGCCGATGGCCCGGACGGCATCGGCCAGCGCCATGAGGTCGTCCGACGCCTCCGGCCGCTCCGGCACGGTGCCGTCGAGCGGGAGCCGGATGACCTCCCAGCCCATGGGGACGCTGGTGCGCTCGGCGTGGACCGCGCAAAGGTCGTACGAGCCCGGCTCGGCCGCGAGGGCCAGGGGGCCGAGGACGGCCGTTGACTCGGCGTAGACGAACGTCAGGGTGGCGATCGCGGGGGCGACACACGCGGTCCTTGAACATCTGCGCACGAGGCGACCGTACCGGACGACGCACTAGGGTGGCGGCATGCCACGCAGACGAGATCGCCATGGGCGCGGGCTCCGCGGGCCGTTGGCGGGACCGAACCAGTGGACCGGTCGCCCGGTGCCGCTGACCAGGCCCTCGCGCGTCGACTACTTCAACAGCTGTGTCACGTCCGCGATGGCCGACATCGCCGACGCCGCGCCGGACGCTCTCAACGGGATCGTGGTCGGGGTGGAGGAGGTTCCGCATCTCAACGTCGCGTGGTCCGGGGACCGGGTGCCGCTGTCGGCGGCGCTGGAGCCCGGCCGGGGGCGGCCGGCTCAGATCGTGATCTTCGAGCGCCCGCTGGAGTTCCGGGCGACGTCGCGGGCGGACCTGGCGAGGTTGGTGCACCGCACGATCGTCGAGCAGTTGAGCACCCTGACGGGCCGGAGCATCGAGGAACTGGGCGGCGACGACTGGGACGACGAGCTCTGAGCGCGGGCTAGGCCAGTTCCGGCCGGACAACGGTAGGAAGGCCGTCGGGCTCGCCGTCCTGCCTCGGCGTCAGTCCGGCCACGACGGTGCCGGAGCCGTCGGCGGACGTCGCCGAGGCGGTCACCGGCAGGTCGGCATCGACGCGCACCTGCACCGATGCGGCCTCGGGGAGGGGCACAGCTACCGTGGATCCGGCCGGGACGGTCACCTGGGACCGCACCTCCTCGCCCTCCAGCGGCGTGAGCACGACGGTCGCCGCGGCGGCCCCCATGGCGTCCGGGTTGCTGATCAGCAGTTCCCCGGCTCCGGGTACCAGCCCCGAGAGGGCCACAGAGGTCTCACTCCCCACGACAGTGGCTCGCTGCCCCCCGGCCGTCGTG
>JAUHXZ010000086.1 GCA_030426725.1 Actinomycetes bacterium | reverse complement strand
GGGTCGCTCAGGCAGAAGAACCCGGCGGTGACTGCCTCGCGCCCACTGCGGATGCTGGTGCACGGCGTCGGGGACGTCGACGGGGTGGCCTTCGAACGGCAGAGCGACGCGTACGAGCGGATGCGTGCGTGGGGGCTGCCCGTCCCGGACACCTACGCGGTCCTGCCCACGCCCGAAGAAGTGGCGGCGTTCGTGAGGCACCACGGTGACCACCGCCACGACCTGTCCCACGAGATCGACGGCATCGTGGTCAAGGTCGACGAGATCGCGGAGCAGAACCGGCTCGGCTCCACGTCCCGGGCGCCGAGGTGGGCCATCGCCTACAAGTACCCGCCCGAGGAGGTCAACACGAAGCTGCTGGACATCCGCGTCAACGTCGGCCGGACGGGGCGCGTCACCCCTTACGGGGTGATGGAACCGGTGTTCGTCAGCGGCTCGACCGTCGAGATGGCCACGCTGCACAACGGGTTCGAGGTGGAGCGCAAGGGCGTCCTCATCGGTGACACCGTCGTGTTGCGCAAGGCTGGTGACGTCATCCCGGAGATCGTCGCCCCGGTGGTGGCGCTGCGCGACGGCACGGAGCGGGCGTTCGTCATGCCGACGCACTGCCCGTCGTGCGGGACACCGCTGCGGCCCGAACGGGAGGGCGACAAGGACATCCGCTGCCCCAACTCGCAGACATGCCCCAGCCAGCTGCGGGAGCGGCTCTTCGCGCTGGCCGGCCGCGGGGCGTTCGACATCGAGGCCCTCGGCTGGGAGGGCGCGGGGGAGCTGCTGTCGTCGGGGCTGCTCACCGACGAGAGCACGCTGTTCGACCTGACGGCGCAGGACCTGCTGCGGACCGACCTCTACACCAGACAGGCCAAGGTCTCGGAACTGGAGGAGCCGCCGTCGACGGGCCTGCGGGACGGGCGCGTGCTCTCGGCCCAGGGCGAGAAGCTCCTGGCGCACCTCGAAGCGGTCAAGGCGCAGCCGCTGTGGCGGGTGCTGGTGGCCCTGTCGATCCGGCACGTCGGCCCCACGGCGGCCCGGTCGCTCGCAGCCCGGTTCGGGTCGATGGACGCCATCCGGTCCGCCTCCGTCGAAACCCTGGCGGACACCGACGGGGTCGGCGAGGTCATCGCCGAGTCGGTTCTTGCCTGGTTCGAAGTGGACTGGCACCGCGCCATCGTGGAGGCGTGGGCCGCCGCCGGGGTGCGGATGGTCGACGAGGTGGACGCGAGCACTCCGCGGACCCTCGAGGGGCTGACCGTCGTGGTGACGGGCACCCTGCGGGGGTTCACCAGGGACGAGGCGAAGGAGGCCATCCTGTCGCGGGGCGGCAAGGCGGCGGGAAGCGTCAGCAAGAAGACGGACTTCGTGGTGGTCGGTGACAACGCCGGGTCCAAGGCGACGAAGGCCGAACAGCTCGGGCTGCGCATCCTCGACGAGGACGGGTTCCGTGCCCTGCTGTCCGAGGGCCCCGACGGGGTGCAATAGTTGCGTCCATGCGAGTCCACATTGCCACCGACCACGCCGCCTTCGAGCTGAAGAACTACCTCGTCGAGCGGCTGACCGCCGACGGCTACGAGGTCATCGACCACGGCGCCGCCACCTATGACGCCCTCGACGACTACCCGCCGCTGATCGTGCCGTGCGCCGAGGCCGTTGTCGCGGACCCGGGATCGCTCGGCATCGTCCTCGGCGGGTCGGGCAACGGGGAGCAGATCGCCGCGAACAAGGTGCGCGGCATCCGCGCCGCGCTCGCCTACAAGCCCGAGCTGGCGGAGCTGGCCCGACAGCACAACGACGCCAACGTCGTCGCGCTGGGCGGCCGTATGCAGTCGCTGGAGGAGTCCTACGAGATCGTCAAGACCTTCCTCACGACGGACTTCTCGGGCGATGAGCGGCACCAGCGCCGGATCGACCAGCTGGCGGCCCTCGAGTCCCGCTGACCCACCTCAGCGCCGCGCTGTTCCATCGCGGCGCCGCTGTTGCACGCGGACGCCAGCCTTCCTGTCCGACGCCAGCGCAATTGCGCAGGCATCGGGACGTAAGGCTGGCGTCGGTGCTCTCCGCCGGCCGGCCCGGCCTCGGGAATCGCGTGAGTGCCTACTTTGTGGGCTTCGGGCCGGGGAGGCGACCCGGCCGGCCCGACTCCTCACCGCGGGGGCGCGGCGGGGGCGGCACCAGGCGCGCACGGAGCGCACGCGGACGGTCGACCATCCCGGAGACCCCGTCGCGGCCGAACTCGCGGCGCTCCTCGCTCATGCCCAACATGCTACGCGCGGCTATTCTGGGGCGATGCCCGAGGGTCACGTCATCCACCGTCTCGCTGACGCCCTGACGGGCACGTTCGGCGGACGCCCCGTCTCGGTGTCGTCGCCACAGGGCCGCTTCGACGCCGCCCCGCTCGACGGCGTGGTCCTCGAGCGCGGCGAGGCCGTCGGCAAGCATCTGTTCATCGACTTCGCCTCCGGGGCCGTCGTGCACATCCACCTGGGCCTCATCGGCAAGTTCACCTTCGAACCGGTCGCGGCGCCGCGGGGGCAGGTGCGGCTGCGGATCGACGACGGCGTGACGGCGGCGGATCTCCGGGGTCCCCAGTGGTGCCGCACCCTCACACCCGCGGAGCGCGACGCCGTCGTCGAGGCCAGCGGACCCGACCCCCTCCGTGACGACGCCGACCCTGGTAAGGGGTACGAGCGTCTTCGCCGGTCCGGCCGTTCGATAGCAGCCCTCCTGATGGACCAGCGGGTAGCGGCCGGTGTCGGCAACATCTTCCGCGCCGAGGTCCTCTACCGGCACCGGCTCAATCCGTCGACGCCCGGCAACCGCATCGATCGCCGCACCTGGGAGGCGATCTGGGCGGACCTCGTCGATCTCATGCACTACGCCGTCGAGCACGGCCGGATCGACACGGTGCGTGACGAGCACGGTCCCGAGGCGCAGGGCAGGGATCCCCGCGTCGATCGTCACGGGGGCGAGGTCTACGTCTACAGGCGCGCCGGGCAGCCGTGCCTGGTGTGCGGGACGAGCGTGCGGACTCGCGACGTCGAGGGCCGCAACCTCTACTGGTGCCCGCGCTGTCAGCGCCGGACCAAGGTGCCGTCGGGGCAGCGGCCCAGGGCCGACGGCTGACCCTCGCGGGCCCGGAACATGGCCGCGGACACCGGGGACCCCGGCGGTCCAACCCACTGGAAGGTGCCCGGACGCTCCCCACATGTGGCGCCGGGGTGGCTAGGCTCCCTTCATGGACTGGGGCAAGTACAAGGCCGTTCTATTCGATCTCGACGGGGTCCTCACCCCCACGGCAGCCGTCCACCGGCGCGCCTGGAGCGACACCTTCAACGCGTTCCTGTCCGGGATCCCGGACCAGACGCCCTACACCGACGACGACTACTTCGAGCACGTCGACGGCAAGCCACGCTACGACGGCGTGCGGGACTTCCTCGCCTCCCGCGGCATCGTGCTCCCCGAAGGCGGCCAGGACGACGAGCCGGGCACCGCCACCGTGCACAGCGTCGGCGACGGCAAGAACGACGCCTTCAACGAGATCCTCGCCCGCGACGGCGTGGCCCCCTACCCGGGATCGGCCACCCTGGTCGACCAACTGGTCGCCGGCCAGGTGCAGCTGGCGGTGGTGTCGTCGTCGAAGAACGCCCCCGCCGTGCTGGCGGCCGCGGGGCTGTCGGACAAGTTCCCCGTCGTGGTCGACGGCGCGACCGCCGGGGCCGAGGGGCTCGCCGGCAAGCCCGCCCCCGACACCTTCCTCCGCGCCGCCGAACTGCTCGGCGCCACGGCGGCCGAGTCGGTCGTCGTCGAGGACGCGATCTCCGGGGTCGCGGCCGGTGCGGCCGGTAACTTCGGCCTGGTGATCGGCGTCGACCGCGGCGTGGGGGCCGACGCGCTGAGGGCGGCCGGGGCACATGTGGTGGTTTCGGATCTGGGGGAGCTGGTCCCGTGAAGAGCTTCAGCGTCGACACCGACCCCCTGGACCGCAAGCGGTTCCCCCTGAGCGAGTGGAGCCTGGTCGAGACCGAGCACCGCGACGAGGACGTCGGCAAGACTGAGACCCTGTTCGCGGTCGGCAACGGCTACCTCGGCGTGCGCGGCACCCCCGAGGAGGGCCGCCCCAGCCGGGAGCCCGGCACCTACGTCAACGGGTTCCACGAGACCTGGCCGATCAAGCACGCGGAGGAGGCCTACGGCTTCGCCCGCACCGGTCAGACGATCGTCAACGTCCCGGACACCGCCCTGCTGAAGATCTACGTCGACGACGAGCCGTTCGTCCTCTCGGTGGCCGACCTCGACAGCTACGAGCGCGTCCTCGACTTCCGCACCGGGCGCCTCACCCGCTCGATGATCTGGCGCACCCCGGCCGGGAAGAGCGTCAAGATCCGCAGCTCGCGGATGGTGTCGTTCACCGACCGGCACGTCATGCTGCACGAGGTGGAGATCACCGTCCTGTCGGGCGGGGGAGCGCCGGTGGTGGTCAACTCCCTCATCGTCAACCGGCAGGACGGCTACACCGACTACCGCCGCCCCCACCAGGACGACGAGATGAAGGATCCGCGGCGGTCCTCGTCGATCAACGGGCGCGTCCTGCAGCCGCAGCTGCACTGGGGCAACGACGACCGCATGGTGCTGGCCTACATGACCACCCAGTCGCGCATGACGATGGCGGTGGGCGCCGACCATTCCATCGAGACGACGAACCCGTACGAGGCCCTGTCGTCGGTGCAGGAGGACATCGGCAAGCAGGTCTACCGCGTCGAGGCCGCCGAGGGCGTGCCGGTGACGGTTCGCAAGGCCGTCGCGATCCACACGTCGCGCGGCGTCCCGGGTGAGGAGCTGTCGGACCGCTGCCGAAGGACTCTCGACCGGGTCCGCGAGAAGGGGTTCATCTACTACTACCGCGCGCAGCGTGCGTGGCTCGACCAGTACTGGGAGGACTCGGACGTCGAGATCACCGGCGCCCCGGCCGTCCAGCAGGCGGTGCGATGGTCGTTGTTCCAGCTCGGCCAGGCCACCCAGCGCAGCGACCAGTTGGGTGTCGCCGCCAAGGGCGTCACCGGGCCCGGCTACGACGGCCAGTACTTCTGGGACACTGACGTATACGTGCTCCCGTTCCTCATCTACACGTCGCCGCGTGTCGCCCGCAATGTGCTGCGGTTCCGCGTGAACCTGCTGCCGCAGGCGCGGGAGCGAGCAACGGTGATGGCGCAGCGCGGGGCCCTGTACCCCTGGCGCACGATCAACGGTGAGGAGGCGTCGGCCTACTACGCGGCGGGCACGGCGCAGTACCACATCAACGCGGACGTGGCGCACGCCTTCGCCAAGTACCGCGACCTCACCGGGGACTCGGCGTTCATGCACCGCGACGGCGCCGAGGTGCTCATCGAGACGGCGCGGCTGTGGGCCGATCTCGGGTTCTGGCGTCGCGAGGCCGACGGGACCGACAAGTTCCACATCCACGGCGTCACCGGGCCCGATGAGTACACGACGGTGGTGAACAACAACCTCTTCACCAACGTCATGGCCCGGGCGAACCTACGCTCGGCCGCGACGCTCATGCGCGAGATGCAGGAGTTCGCCCCGGAGGCGTACCAGCGGGTGGTGTCCAAGCTCGGCCTGGCCCCGGCCGAGGTGCACGAGTGGGCGGCCTGCGCCGACGGCATGGTGGTGCCGTTCGACGAGCAGTTCGGCATCCATCCGCAGGACCAGCAGTTCCTGTCGTCGGAGATGTGGGATCTGGAGAACACCCCGGCCGACAAGAGGCCGCTGCTGCTGCACTACCACCCGCTGGTGATCTACCGCTTCCAGGTGATCAAGCAGGCCGACGTAGTGCTGGCCCTGCTGCTGCAGGGCGACCAGTTCACGCCGGAGGAGAAGCGGGCGGACTTCGAGTACTACGACCCGATCACCACCGGCGACTCGACGCTGTCCGGTGTCGTCCAGTCGGTCATCGCCGCGGAGGTGGGCTATCAGGAGATGGCGATGCGGTACTTCATGTCCAGCCTCTTCGTCGACCTGGCCGATCTGCACGGCAATGCCCGCGACGGGGTACACATCGCGTCCTGCGGTGGGGTGTGGGCGGCCGTCGTCTACGGCTTCGTCGGGCTCCGTGACCACCACGGTCAGCTGACGTTCGATCCGCGACTGCCGAAGGGATGGCGCAGCATCGGCTTCCCCATGCGGGTGCGTGGCACACGCATGCGGGTGGTCCTCGACGAGGACTCCATCTCCTTCGACATCGAGGAGGGCGGCGCGATCTCGTTCGTGGTCCGCGGCGAGGAGTACACGCTGCTCCCCGGTGAGCCGCTCAAGGTGCCGCTCGACGGCCAGGGGCCGCGGCTGGCGTCGATGCACGGGCACCACCCGCTGCTCGGTGCGAACCGCGAGGACGGGTCGGTCGTGCGCGCCGTCCTGCCGCGCGCCCAACCCGGGGACGACGCGGACGTGGACGAGGAGAGGACCACTTGGTGGTGACGGAGCTGACCGGGCAGGTCCGCGAGACATTCGAGTCGCGCCCGACGCCGCACGGCTTCGAACTGTGGGGCGAGGGCAGGCTGCGTCGGCTCGCGGTCGACTTCGGCGACGGCTGGGGCCACGCGCGCCCGGCCCTCGACGTCGCGGGCGTCGATCTCGAGCACGAACTCGGCGTGGCGGCCCGGATCCGGATCCGGTCCGGGCAGCGGGTCCGCGTCGAGGTCACGCTCGAGTCGGTCACCCACGACGTCGTCACCGTCCCCGGGCCCGTCATGCGGGTCGAGGGGCCGCGGCCCGCCGTGTCGTGGCTGGCCGGCGCCTCCGGTGAGATCGTGCTGCCGTCACCAAAGGGGCCGGGCCTGCTCACCCAGCGTCGCGGCCTGTCGGCGCCCCGCGAGGACTTCGGCGAGGCGTGGCTTCTCGAGGAGTCGGTGCTGCTGCCGCCCCGGCAGGCAGTGTCGGCGGCGTGGACCTACGAGGCGCTGCCCGGCGAGGAGCTCGAGGTGCCCGCGGAGCAGACGTGGCTGCCGTGGGTGCGGCACGTGCCCGTCGGGGACGGGGTCGAGTTCAGCGTGCCCGACGGCACTGTCGCGGCCGAGGGCCTCACCGTGGCCGAGAACGAGGACGAGTTCATCGTCACGCCGCAGCCCGGCCTGCAGACCGTCGACGTGTGGGGACCCGCCGGCTGCACGAAGGTGGAGGTCGGGGCGTTCCGCGACCTCGCCGTCCTGCGCGGGGAGCTCATGACCACCGGCGTCCGGAACGACGTGTGGGCCTACGTGGCCGTGCGGCACATGATGGACTCATGGGTCTCCGACGACCTGCTCGACGCCGTCGACACGGTCATCGGCGAGCACCAGGACCGCCCCACGGCATGGATAGCCAGCGCCGCGGCGCTCGCCGAGCCGCTGGGTCTGCCGGTGGGCGCCGACGCCGCGGAGGCCGCCGAGGAGGCCCTCGCCGTCGCGTCACGCCGGGACGGCATCCTGCTCTCGCTGCACGGGCTGACGCCCGGCGGCGTCGCGGCCGGAAGCTGGCCCATCGGGGACTTCGATCTCCTCGGCCGAGAGGCGTTCGAGGCCATCGGCTACGGGCGGATCAGCACCGACCCGCGGAGGGTCCGTGGCGCCGACGTCACCCTGGCCAAGCTGTACGCAGCCGGGCTGGGGGAGACGGAGCGGGGGATCCGGCTGGCGGCCTACGCGCAGGCCGCCGAGAACCGGCTCCTGGCTGAGTTGTCGGCGACGCCCAACACCACCGACGTCGCCTGGTTGTCGATCTAGCTACGCCCGGTCGGCGGCGGCGAGCTGGTCCTCGAGGTTGAAGACCTCCTCGAGCAGCACGAAGCCCTCGTCGGGTGCCACGTCGAGGTCGACGAAGAACTCGCCCATCTCGGCCTGCCAGCGGGCGTTGACGTCGGTCAGCGCCATCGCGGCCTGGGCCGCGGTGAGGTCGTCGGACTCGACGTAGCCGATGAGAAGGCCGTCGGGCCGCATGAAGAGCGAGTAGTTGTGCCAGCCGGTGTCCCTGAGCGCGCGCAGCATCTCGGGCCATACGGCGGCGTGGCGTCGCTTGTACTCGTCCATGCGCTCGGGCTTGACGTGCAGTTCGAAGCAGTAGCGGCGGCGTTCGCTCATCCTGGGTCCTCGGGGCTCGGTCGGCGACGCTCTTGTCACCGGTTGAAACGATGCAACCATTCTACGGGGACCGTGTCAAGGACGCCGTGTCGCCCGGGGACATGGCGGTGTCGACCTCGTGGATGAAGTCGACGATCGCCTTCGTCCCGGCGTCCGGTTCCTCGACGAGGACCATGTGGCCCGCGCCGGGGATGACAACCCGCCGTGCACCGGGGATCGCTTCGGTCATCTCGAGTTCCTCGGCCTCCTGCTCGGCGAGCATCTCGGGCGTTGCCTTCATCCCGGCGGGCGGGTTGTCGCCGACCACCAGCAGCGTGGGCCGCTGGATACGGTTGAGCAGCTCCGGCGGGTTACCTGGGTGGCCGAAGATCTGGCGAATCATCGGGATGCCCTGGGGCCTCATCGTCCGGCTGAAGATCTCCCGCCACCGGTCGCGATCCGTGGAGCGAGCGGGGTCGCTCATGAAGGCGGCGCCGAACATGTTGCCCATCACGGTGGTCAGCATGCGCTCGCGGATGGGTTTCCCCAAGGGGCCCAGCCGGAAGGCGAGCCGGACGGCGGTGGTCATCGCGTCGATCATCCGCAGCATCGACGGTTCCAGCGGCCTCATGCTGGGGCCGATCGCGGTCACGGAGTGGATCCGCTCGGGGTGCCTGGCGGCCAGCCGGAACCCGAGGAAGCCGCCCACCGAGGCGCCCACCCAGTGGCAGTCCTCGACGCCCAGTTCGTCGAGCAGCGCCAGTGCGTCGTCGTAGATGCTCTCGGTGCCGAGAACCTCCGGTGAGGCGACGGGCTGCCCGAAGCCGCTGTCGCCCTGACCCCTGTGGTCGTAGCTGATGCAGCGGTACTCGCCGGCGAGCGCGTCGCGCAAGGGCTCGAACATCTGCCGGTTCGTCCAGAGCGCGGGGGAGTAGACCACCGTGCCAGGCCCGGCACCCGCCTCTTCGACGCACAGCCGAGTGCCGTTGACCGTGGCCATCCATGTGCGGCTCTCGTGTGTTCCAGTCATGTCCTTCCCCCTCGTCATCGCGGTGTGCGCGTCGTGGGGGCGGTCTTCGGGCGCCCACCCGGGGATCGCCTCCGTCGGCGAACCTGGTTACCTCCATTGTCCGCCCAAGGCGTCGACGGCGAGGCAAGTTGAGGAGCCGGCACGGGCGGGCATTGGGCGGGATCTTGTGCCTAGATGTACTGACCGGTAAGAGGAACCCGAAGACCAGCCGGCGATCATCAGTCGCCTTGTTGTGGCCGGGACGCCCTGTCATGCCGAGTTGAGGATGTTCGATAATCGGGTTGCCGCGGTTAGGCGATTGTGTGGTTCCTGCCGACAGGGACGCGATTGGGATGGGAGTGCGCCAAGCTCCAGCGATCTGTGGCGACACCAGTAAGGTCCACGGCATGGCGTTATCGCCCGCGGGTCGGTCGGAGGTGCCTCTCGACCCTCAGAAACTCTGGTACCTCGAGCTCGCCTACGCGCCCGGCGAGAACCCGATCGCGGCGACGTATGAACTGAGTCTCATCGCAGCAGCGAACCACTACTACGGGCTGCATGCACGCACTTTCTCGGCTTGCACGGCTCCCCCATCTCTCGCCAGTGAATCACGGGGCATCTGCCAAATTGGTCGCTGTAGGCTTGATCGCTCATTGCGGCCGGCGTGGTCGGTGGAGCTTCGTGCGAGGTCAAGTTTCATCGAGTGGTGTAGCGGGGTTCCTTCTTAGGCGGTGATGGCGAGGGGGTCGGTCACCTCCTCGTTGGTGGTGATGGTGGTGAGGCGGCAGCGGGTGAGGATGTCGAGGCCGAGGTAGCGGCGGCCTTCGGCCCATTCGTCGGTTTGTTCGGCGAGGACGGCTCCGACGAGGCGGATGATCGCGTCCCTGTTGGGGAAGATCCCGACGGCGTCGGTGCGGCGTCGGATCTCCCGGTTCAAGCGCTCGGCGGGGTTGTTGGACCAGATCTGGGTCCAGACGTCTTTGGGGAAGCCGGTGAAGGCGAGCACGTCGGGGCGGGCCTGGTCGAGGTGTTCGGCGACGGTGGGGAGCTTGTAGCTGGTGTAGTCCAGGAGGCGGTCGTACTGGGCCTCGACAGAGGCGGCGTCGGGTTGGTCGTAGACCGAGTGGAGCATGGCTTTCACGGCGGGCCACATGGTCTTGGGTGTCACGGCCATCAGGTTGGCGGCGTAGTGGGTTCTGCAGCGTTGCCAGACCGCTCCGGGAAGGTTCGCTGTGACTGCGTCGATGA
>JAUHXZ010000085.1 GCA_030426725.1 Actinomycetes bacterium | reverse complement strand
TCGAACGGCCAGATGATGGCGACAGCCCGCCCGCTGACGGTCACCACGGTGTCTCGCCTGCCCCGCGACGCCTGGGCGTCCACCGCTGTGAGCGATCCGTTGCCGGCGGCCTCGACCGCGGCGGATCGTCCGGCCGCCTCCGTCGCGCCGAGCCCAGCGGTCACGGTCGCCCCGTGATGGGCCGCGGCCTGGGCGGTCGACTGTGCCCAGGACACCAGCGACCATTGAAGAAGCGAGAACATCACGCCGAGGGTCAGCGGCAGAAGCACGACGGCCTCCACCGATCCGCTGAGTCCGCGCTGGCGTGCCATGGCGCCAATCATGCCAACAGGCGGGCTCAGCGGCCCCGTGTGCCCGCCGGGCTGTGGACAACCCCGACAGGGGCGGCAGGTGAAGCCCGGGCGCCCGTCGCCGGGGCAGGTGCAATAGGCTTGAGCGGGGCGCCCGTCGGCGTCTCGAACTTCACGAAAGGACACTCATGGTCAAGAAGGTAGCCATCCTCACGGCCGGTGGATTCGCTCCCTGCCTGTCCTCCGCGATCGGCGGGCTGATCGAGCGGTACACCGCTGTCGCGCCCGAGGTGGAGATCATCGCCTACCGTCACGGGTACCAGGGCCTTCTCAAGGGAGACTTCCTCGTCGTCGACGACACCGTCCGGGCCAACGCCGCCCTGCTGCACAAGTTCGGCGGATCGCCCGTGGGCAACTCCCGGGTCAAGCTCACCAACGCCGCGGACCTGGTCAAGCGCGGGCTGGTCGCCGAGGGCGACAACCCCCTCAAGGTCGCCGCGGACCGCCTCGTGGCCGACGGCGTGGACGTGCTGCACACCATCGGCGGCGATGACACCAACACCACCGCCGCCGACCTCGCGGCCTACCTGGCCGAGCACGACTACGGCCTGACCGTCGTGGGTCTCCCGAAGACCATCGACAACGACGTCATCCCGATCAAGCAGTCCCTCGGCGCCTGGACCGCCGCCGAGCAGGGATCGATCTTCGCGCAGAACATCGTCGGCGAGCACAACTCGGGTTCGCGCATGCTCATCGTCCACGAGGTCATGGGCCGCCACTGCGGCTGGCTCACCGCGGCCACCGCCGCCGAATACCGCAAGTGGCTCGACACCCAGGAGTGGCTGCCCGAGATCGGGCTCAGCCGCGAGGCGTGGGACGTTCACGGCGTCTACGTGCCGGAAGGCGTCATCGACCTCGACAAGGAGGCCGAGCGCCTCAACGAGATCATGGACCGCGTCGGCAACGTGACCATCTTCCTCTCCGAGGGCGCCGGTCTCGACTCGATCGTCGCGCAGATGGAGGCCGCCGGCGAAGAGGTGCCGCGCGACCCGTTCGGCCACGTCAAGCTGGACAAGATCAACCCCGGCGCCTGGTTCGGCTCGAAGTTCGCCGAGAAACTCGGCGCCGAGAAGGTCATGATCCAGAAGTCGGGCTACTTCTCCCGCTCCGCGGCCGCCAACGACGCCGACCTGGCGCTCATCAAGCAGTGCACCGACCTCGCGGTCGACTCCGCGCTGCGGGGCGAGCCGGGGGTCATCGGCCAGGACGAGGAGAACGGCGACGTGCTCAGCGCGATCGCGTTCGACCGGATCAAGGGCGGCAAGCCGTTCGACATCAACCAGGACTGGTTCAAGGACATGCTGGCGAGCGTCGGGCAGGAGTTCCCCGCCGCCACCGAAGCGCACTGAGCCTGATCTCCCGGGAGGGCCCGCACCGCGTCACGTGGTGCGGGCCCTCCCGCATCCACCGGCATGGACAGGCGGGAGTTCGTCTCGACATCAAGTTAGCCTTGGCCGGACCGTCCAAGGGAGGACCCAGTGCATCAGGCAGCGAAGCCCGCATCCATCGGCCCCGACCACGCCAGGTCGTGGCTGCTCGTCGGGGCGACACAAACGACCCGGTTCGAGGCCGCGGCGCGTTCCGCGGCGGATGCGGTCGTGCTGGACGTCGAGGACTCCGTGGCGCCGACCCGCAAGGACGAGGCACGCGCGGCGGCCGAGCAATGGCTGCGCGCGGGCAATCACGCCTGGGTCCGGATCAACGGCTTCGGCACCGAGCACTGGGAGCGGGACTGCCGCGCCCTGGCCGCCACCCCAAACCTCTCGGGCGTCATCCTGGCGATGGTCGAGTCGCCGGAGCATGTGATCCGCACCGCGGAACTCCTGCCGGGTGTCCGGATCGTCGCGCTCGTCGAGACCGCCCGCGGGGTCCAGTCCCTGCAGCAGATCGCCGAGGCGCGCCCCACCTTCCGGCTGGGGTTCGGCCTGGGCGACTACCGGCGTGACACGGGCTTCGCCGACGACCCCATGACCTTGGCCTACACCCGCTCGCAGTTCACGATCGCGGCGCGCGGTGCGGGGCTTCCCGGCCCCATCGACGGCCCCTCGGTAGGGGCCTTGGGCGTCGCGCTGGCGGACGCGGCCGGGGTCACCGCGCAGTTCGGCATGACGGGCAAGATCTGCCTGTCGCCGGAGCAGACGTCGATCGTCAACGAGATCCTTTCCCCCTCGGTGGCGGACATCTCGTGGGCTGTGCAGTTCCTGCGTCAGCTGGATGAGCGCGGCGGGGAGATCCGGGACGGTTCGGACCTTCCGCGCATGGCCCGGGCACGCCGGATTCTGCACCTCGCTGAGACCTTCGGCATGGAGACGGACGAGGACTACAGCGACTGGACCGAGCCCACCGACGTCCACCACTGCTGAGACGGGTCGCGTCCCCGTCAGCGGCGGCGGAGTCGGTTGATCTGCCGGGCCACCCACGCGATCGCCGCTCCCACCCCGATGCCGGTGGCGGCTCCGATGCCGTAGCCGATCGTGGTCCCGACGCGGACGCTGCGGGCGGCGACGTCCTGCCGGACCGCCCTCTCGGGATCCGTGGACAGTCTGGGAAGCGGTTGCGCGTGCCGGAGGTCGTCCAGGCTGCGCGCCGCCCAGCGGCGCGGCCCGTACTCCGCCGATTCCGGCTCGGACGGCCCGATGTCGATGCCGGCGAGCTCCACCACGCCCGACGCCTCTTCGGCGCGTTTGGCGGCCAGCATTTCGGCCCACACCTCGTCGGTGCCGACCCATGCCGCGACCATGAGGATGATGGTGGCCAGCACGTTGAACACCAGCATCACAATGATGACCGGTCCGAAGATCGACACCGCGTCGTTGCCGGAGAAGATGGAGACCAGGCGCCCCGCCAACTGCTGCAGCAGCGCGACGGCGAATGCACCGAGCAACGTGCCGAGCAGCCACGCCTTCGGGCGAACGCGTTGGCGCGGGAACGCGATGAACAGGAACGCCACCAGGATCCAGCTCGCCAGGAAGCTGAGGCCCACGCTCACGAGCTGGAACAGGACACCGATGTTGGGGAAGTCGGTGAGGCCCAGGTAAGCGATGATCTGCTGCGAGAAGTTGGCTCCCACGGATGCGACGCCCAGTCCGACCGCGATGCAGGCGAGCAGCCCGATGAAGATGATGATGTTCCAGGCCAGTTCGATGAAGAAGTTGGGTTTCCTGGACGCATCCTCGAACTCCTCCGACCACATCACCCGGACGGCGCGCTTGAGGTTGCCCACCCAGCGGGATCCGGAGTATCCGGCGACGATGATGGCGGTGAATGCGACGGAGTACCAGTTGTAGAGAGCGTTGTCGATGAGCTGGCTGATGCTCTTCGAGAGGTCCGAACCGTCGAGCTGCGCGTCGATGTATGCCTTGACCTGGTCGAGGAGATCCGGACGGATGACGGTGAGGGTCATGCCCAGCATCGAGAAGGCGAACATGAGCACCGGCACCATGGACAGCACCGAGAAGTACGTGACGGCTCCGGAGAACTGGGGGCCCAGCCTGGAGTTGTAGCGCTGTACCGCGGTCACGGCATGCGCGACGACCGGCCATCCGAGGATCCGGTTGATCGTCGATTTGATCCAGTCCATCACGGTGCCGACCTTACCGGCGCGCAGGGGCTAGAGGGAGTGTCCGCGCAGTGGCCCGTCACACGGCCTTGGAGCGGCGGCGGGCGGCCAGCTCGTCGGATGAGTCGACGATCCCCTCGGTCGGGTGGTCGTCGGTGCGCTCACCGGGAAGCGACGACAGGGTGCCCTCGAGTTCCCGCCAGACGCTGCTGACGGAGATCATGAACATGCCCTGACCGCCGAGGGTCAGATCGAAGAGTTCGTTGGCCGAGGTGACCTCGTAGACGCTGAAGCCGTCGCTGACGAGAGTCAGTTCGGTGAGGTCGTCGACGCCGCGGGCGCGCAGGTGGTCGATCGCGACGCGGATCTGCTGGAGCGAGATGCCGACGTCGAGGAAGCGCTTGACCACGCGCAGGAGGAGGATGTCCCGGAAGGAGTAGAGCCGCTGGGTGCCGGATCCGCCGGCGTTGCGGATCGACGGGACGACGAGACCGGTGCGGGCCCAGTAGTCGAGCTGTCGGTACGTGATGCCGGCAACCCGGTGTGCGATCGGTCCGCGGTAACCGGTGTCGCTCGGAACAGGAGTGAACTCGCCGTCGAACAGCACCGCCTGCAGCGGCTCGACACCAGGTGTCTCGGTCACGGTCCCACACTCCTCAGCACATCAGTCCGACGTCGCGCATCCGACGCTAACGGGCCCCGGCTCCGCAGGCTCCGCGACACGCCCGAAGCCCGGCCACCAATGTGGGACCAGGCTGCGCAGCCCGGTGTCCCTGACCGAGTCGTCCAGGCTACAAATAGCACCTGACCAGGCATTATTCGTCCTCGAAATCTTCCGCGTTGACGGTGTCGAGGAAGGCCCGGAAGGCCTCGACCTCATCGGTCTCGGTCGCGTCAACCTCAACCCCCACTTGATCCATGAGACCGGGCGGGCACTGGATGGGCCACCCCAGCCGCACGGCGACCGCCACGCAGTCGCTCGGGCGTGCCGCGACCTTCCGCTCCCCCACCTCGATCACGGCGTCGTAGACCCCCTCGGCCATGTCGGTGATCGTGGCCGTACCCGGTTGGTCCGACAGCAAGGCAATGACCTCGGCCAGCAGATCGTGGGTCATTGGCCGTTGAGGGACCTCACCTTCGAGGGCCCCCGCGATCGCGGCGGCCTCCATGTGCCCGATCCAGATCGGCAGGCACCTGGTCCCGCCCTGCTCCTGCAGCAGGAGGACGGGCGGTTCATCCGGTGAGATCAGACGGATGCCGAGAACGTCGAGGCCGATCATGTGACCAGCCTACTCAGTGGATCTGGCCGTGCAGCAGCGCCGCGTGCGCCTGCATGACGATCTTGTACAGGTCCGCGACGACCTCCGGGGGCGGGCCCGAGCGGCGGCGGTACTGGTCGAGAGCCTGTTCGACGACGGCCGCCTCCATGACGGCGGCCTGCTGCATGACCCTGAGTTGTCGCAGGTCGACCCCGTAGCCGGTGAGTTTCTTGGCGGACACCGCGATCGCGACGGCCTCGCGGCCGTACAGCTGGGAGCCTCGCCGCGGCTGGATGATCTTCAGCCTCTCCAGGTGGATGAGGGCGGCCTCGCCGAGCCCGGACTCCGCCAGGACCTGCCGGCGCGTCATCAGCCCGGGGCCCGCGGGCTGCCGAGCGGCCGATTGGCGCGGCTCCGGCGCGCCGTCGGTATCCGGCGCGGGCTGGCTGAGGGACGCGGGCTGTTCGCCCCGGTCGAGCGCTTCCAACTCCTCGCGGATCACCTTGAGCGGCAGATAGCGGTCGCGCTGGGCGCGGAGCACGTAAAGCAGCCGGTCCACGTCCTCCTGACTGAAGCGACGGTAGCCGGAGGGCTGCTGCCGGTCCGGGGAGATCAGGCCCTCCGTCTCGAGGTAGCGGAGCTTGGAGACGGATATCTCCGGGAACTCGGGCCGGATCATCTCCAGTACGCGGCCGATGGTACGTGCCGCGCCTGCCATCAGCCCGGTCCGACCTCACCCAGCGAGATCGTGGCCCGGTACTTGCCGATCTGGATCTCGTCGCCCTCTCTCAGGACGGTGCGGCCGTCGAGGAGGGTGCGGTTGACGTAGGTGCCGTTGAGGCTGCCGAGATCCTCGAGGTACAGCTTCCCGCCGGAGCGGACGAACTTCGCGTGGTGCCGTGACACCGTGATGTCATCGAGGAAGATGTCCGACTCCGGGTGGCGGCCCACGTTGGTGATGTCGCTGTCGATGAGAAATCGCGAGGTGTCGCTGGGGCCGCGGTTCACGATGAGGAGCGCATTGCCCGGTGCGAGTTGGCGGACCGCCTCGAGCTCCTGCTCGTTGAGCTCCACCCCTGTGTCCTCCAGGCTGACGGCACTCATCGTGGTGGTCTCGCCGGTGGACTCGCTCAACGGGGCACCGCATTCACTGCAGAACCGCGCGTCGGCGGGGCTCTCCGTTCCACACTTGCGGCACTTCATGGTGCACTCTCCTGGTCTTCTCGACGGGCGAGGGGCCCTCCACGTCAACGCTACCCGAGGAACTTATCACCCGCTGACAAGTGGATCAGCGTGGCGTCGCGAACTCGTTGGGGGTGACCTCGGCGATGCTGTCGATCTGCACCGAGTCGAGCTGGGTGATGGTGACCGTCCCGCCGATGCGGTCGCCCTCCACTTCGCTGACGAGTCCGCCACGGAACCGGGCCCCCGCCTCGAGGGTCGCAGGATCACCGATGGCCTCGATCGTGTAGGGGGCCTCCAGGACCACGCCGTCGGCCGTGAGGCGTCCGTCGGCGGAGGTGCCGAACCAGGACGTCATGACGAGGCGGACGCGGTCGTTGAGTTCGATGACCTCGGCGCCGGCGTCGCGAAGCTCCTCCACGGCGTCGAGGAGCAGTTCCGCGCTGACCCTCCCGCCGGGGTCCGCGATGACGAGCCGCACGCCCGGTCCGGTCACCGGCACGGTCCCGGCGAGGATCTCCGCCTGCTCGAGCCGGCGCTCCGCCTCCGCACGGGCGGCCTGCTCCTGGTCGACGCCGCTGAGTAGATCGTCACGCGCCTGCTCCAGGTTGTTGACCTCGTCCTCGAGGCGCCTGGTCTCCGCGGTGATGTTGTCGAGGAGCTGGATCAGGTCTGCTTGACGGGCGTTGGCGAACTCGGGTTGGTTGGCCTGGGACTGCAGCGTGACGACGACGATGAGGGCGGTGAGAAACAGTGCGAGGCCGACGACGAACTGCCCCCGGCTCGGCCGGAGGAAGTCGTGGAGCATGTCCCGCCTGGACCGGTCGTCGGCGCGGCGGGGCGGGGCCTTCTCGTCAGGCATGCAGCAACGACCTCCGGATGGCGGCCGCGTTCGTGAAGATTCGGATCCCGAGAACCACCACCACCCCCGTCGACAGCTGAGATCCCACGCCGATGAGGTCTCCGACGAACACGATCAGGCCCGCGATGATCACGTTCGACAGGAACGAGACGAGGAAGACCCGGTCGGAGAAGATCCCGTCGAGGTAGGCGCGCGTCGCCCCGAGGATCGCGTCGAAGGCGGCGACGATGGCGATCGGCAGGTACGGCGCGAGAACGGGCGGCAGGGTGGGCTGCAGCAGCAGGCCCACGATGACGCCTGCGACGAGGCCGATGATCGCGTACACGGGGCTCCTATCCGGTGGTGGCGTAGCGGACGGTCATGCCCGGATCGGCGGGCAGGTCGAGGTCGTCGTCCGACTGCTCAATGGTCATGGTAAGCCCGTAGTTGGCGGTGAGGAACTGCCACCAGGAGGCACCGGCGGTCTGATTGAAGCGGGCCTGCAGCGTGTTCGGGTCCCCGATCACCTCGACACGGTACGGAGGGCTGAGGGAAACGAAGTCGACGGTGATCGCAGCACCGGCCGCCCTGATGGGAGTGAGTGTCGTGAGGCGGCGTCCGTTGATCGCGATCGACTCGGCCCCGGCCTCCCACAGGCCGTTGACGAGCCTGCTCAGGTCGCTGTCGAGCACGAGTCCCTGGCCACCGGCCGAGTTCGGGGCGTCCCCGACTGTGACGACGATGCCGGGCCCGGAGACGGGCACCGCTCCGATCGCCAGTTCGAGCGCCTCGAGCCTGGCCAGTTCCTGCGGGCTCCCGAGAGCCTGAGCGCCGAGGTCGCGGATCTCCGCCTCCAGGGCGGCGATCTCGGCGGTCAGCTCGGTCTCTCGCTCCCTGGCGGTTTCGACCCGCTGGATGAGTTCGGCGCGCTGCTCGGCGGCCTCCCCCTGGCCGAAGACGGTCTGAACCACCGCGATGGTGATGAGCGTCACGGCCAGACCCACGGCCACTGCCAGCCGCCCCCGGCTGGCGCCGGGGCGGGCCTGCCGGTACTCCGGCTCGAGCGCCCCCTCCGCCACGTCGGTCAGGAGGCTCATGCTGGCGTCGGGACGCCTCACTCAGCGCTCCGCCCCAGCCGCACGGTCTCCCGGACGTAGAGGAAGCCGGCCGCCCAGTAGACGACGGCCCCGACCGTTCCGAGGACCCATCCGGTCCAGTGGGCCCACGGCAGATCGAGCGACGAGGGTGCGCCGAGCAGGATGATCGGCAGCGCTGACAGCAGCAGCATGGTGCCGGCCTTGCCGACCATGTTGACGGGCAGGGCGAGCATCCCGTGCCGACGGAGGAACGGGATGAGGCAAGCGAGCATCACATCCCGCGCCAGGAGGACTGCGACGAACCACCAGGGCACGATTCCGCGCACCAGCAGCACGACCACGGCGCTGAGAATGTAGAGCCGGTCCGCGATGGGGTCGAGCCGGGTGCCGAGGCGGCTGCGCTGGTTGAGGCGCCGCGCGAGTTGCCCGTCGACCCAGTCGGTGAACGCGAAGAGGGCCAGCAGCACGACGGCGGCCACGTCTTCCCCGACGAGGATGAGCCAGCAGAAGACGGGGATGCCGAGCAGCCTGATGAACGACAGGATGTTCGGGATCGTCAAAACGGCCTCGGTGTCCCACTCCGGGGCCGGGGTCGTCGACTTGTCCACGTTGGAAGCCTACGTCATGGCATGGATGCGTCGCGTGCCACGCGCCGGTAGGCATCGAGGACGCATGGACCGACGGCGTCCCAGCTGTAGCGCGCCGCCAGCGCGCGGCAGACCGCGGGATCGGGGCGGTCGGCCAGCCGGCGCCGGACCGCCGCCCGCGCCGAGACCACGTCCCCGACGGGAAACCACGACAACGCGGCCGGATGGTCGGCGACCGCTCGGAAGGCCGGCAGGTCGCTCGCGACGACGGCGCAGCCGTGCGCCAGCGCCTCGATGAGGATGAGTCCGAACGACTCCCCGAAACGGTTCGGAGCCACCAGGACCGTGGCGTCCGCCAGGACGGCCGAGGCGGAGGCGTCGTCCAGGGGGCCGAGTTCCTGGACGCCGGGCGTTCCCCTGCCGCCGGGCCCGATCGCGACGAACCGGGCCTCGGGGATGGAGGCGGCCAGAGCAGCGAACACGGGGTAGCCCTTACGTGGTTCGTCGAGTCGCCCGAGGAACGCGACCGTGGGCCGGCCGGTCATCCCACGCTCCGGCGCCGGCGGCATTGTGATGGCATTCGGGACGATGACGGGGTCGCGGCCCGCGGCGTCGCGGGCCGTGTCGGCGGCGGCGCGGGAGACGGCCAGCGTGATCCTGTTCCTGGGCAGGAGGCCGGCTCGCGCCCTGAGGACCGGGAGCAGCGGGCCCACCCGGTACGCCGCGTGGTGCGTCACCACCAGTGAGTGCGCGGCCCGCGCTGCGGCGAAGGCGGCGCCCGGGGTGAGGGGCTCGTGGACGTGCACGACGTCGGCCCCGGCGATCGCCTCGACCGCCCGACGGGACTGACCTGGCCCGACGGCGAGTCGGGCGACGGACCCGTTGAAGCGGAAGGAGCGGGCCGGGCCGAGCAGCCGGACCGGAACGCCCGAGATCGGAGGGCTCTCCCCCGGACCGATCACGACGGGGCGGTGCCCCTGGGCGATCAGCCATCGGGCCAGGCCGAGGACGTGGGTGCCCACACCTCCGGGTACGTCGAGCGAGTAGGGGGTGACCAGTGCGATCCGCAGGCTCACCGGATTGCCCGCCGGAGCATCAGCCAGTTCTCGGGGCTTCGCCGCACCGCGTCGGCGAAGACCTCGACGACGCGGGTGAGCACGCCCGCGACGTCGGAACCGGTGATCGGGTCCGACACTTCGAGACGGAGCCTGGGGCCGTCGAAGCGGGTCGTGACCACGCGGAGGTCCGCACCCGTGCGTCGCGCGAGCAGGGCGGGACCCGCAGGCACACTGATCCGCCCGCCGCCCGGCCAGGGCACGGTGACGCCGCGGCCGCTGAGGTCCCGGTCGCTGAGCAGGCACACGAGCCTTCGGGCCCGCACGTCGTCGGCGAGCGCGCCGAGCAAGTCGGACCGGTCGAGGGGGTGGATCGCGATGCCCATCGCCGCCCTCGCGTCGCGGAAGCGTTCGTA
>JAUHXZ010000010.1 GCA_030426725.1 Actinomycetes bacterium | reverse complement strand
TCGCGCCCCATCGGAGTAGCCTCATCCCCATGGATGAAGAGCTGTCCCGCGACGAGTTGCAGGCCGCGCTCGAGGTGCGCCGCGAGATGGGCGGGGAGATCGAGCCCGCTCTCGTGGACTCCCTGGCCGCGAAGGTCGAGGCCACCGTCAGGCGCCGCTACGAGGCCGAGCTGGCCGCCGCGAAGCAGAGCAACGACGCCGAGCGTCAGGGGCAGGGCAGCCGTGTCGCCGTGGCCATCGTGAGTCTCGTCATGGCCATTCCGCTGACAGCGATCACGATGCAGGCCGGGTTCGCGGCGATGCTCATGGTCTGGGTCGGTATAGCCGTAGTCAACATCGCGATGGCGATCCGCCGGGGTCAGTAGTCGAAGACCCGGTCGATCTCCGCCGCAGGCACTGCCTCGAGGGAGGAGTGACGCCAGTGCGGGTTCTTGTCCTTGTCGACCAGCAGCGCGCGCACGCCCTCGACGAAGTCCCCGGACGGGATGACCGACTCCGCCAGATGCAGGTCCTGCGCGAACACCTCGCTGAGCCGCAGCGATCGCGCCCGGACCAGCGCCCGCATTGCGACGTGGACGGCGAAGGGGCTGCGGGCCCGCAGATCGCGAGCCGCCTGCTGCGCCGCCTCCGCCCCGTGTCCCTCGAGGGCCGCCACGATGTCCAGCACGTCGTCGGAGGCGTAGCACTCCTGGATCCACGAGGCGTTGTCATCGAAGAGGGGCGCGGGCAGGTCACCTTCGGCGGACTCGTCGGCCAGTCCCATGAGCAGGGCGTCGCCGCCCGTGAACGTCGACGACGTGAGGGCGACGTGCTTGCCGACCGCCCCGGCGCGCGACAGTTCGTACATGACGCCGGCGTCGGGGAAGAACCCGATCTTCGTCTCCGGCATCGCCATGACCGTGTCGCTGTAGACGATGCGTCGGTCGACGTGGCCACCGATGCCGATGCCCCCGCCCATGGCGATGCCGCGCATGAACGACGTCACGGGCTTCGGGTAGTCCGCGAGGGCCATGTCGACGGCGTACTCAGTCTCGAGGTATTGGAGGAAAGGGCCGTCGTCGCGGACAGTCTCCGCGAGGGTGCGCACGTCGGCACCCGCGCAGAACCCGCGCTCGCCCTCGCCGGCCAGTTCGACGGCGGTGACGGAGTCGTCCGCGTTCCACGCCGTCAGGGCGTCGTACATGGCGCCGAACATCTCCCCGGTGAGCGCGTTGATCGCCCTGGGGCGGTTGAGCGTCATGCGGGCAATGCCGTCGTGCACCTCGGTGACGATGAATTCTGACATGGCCGACAGCGTAACCAACCCTGGGGGAGTAGACCCAGGGGCGGCGAGGAATCGATGCGATCCGGCGGTTCAGCCGAGGCGGATCCCGGGCTTCATTCGGTTGAGAACCGCACGGGCGGTCTCGGCGTCGATCACGAGATCGGTCGCGACACCCGCCCGCAGTGCTCCCAGCACCGACGCGGCCTTGGACAACCCGCTCACCACGCAGATGCGGCGGGGGACCGCCTGGAGCTCGGCAGGTGTCATGCCGGTGGCGCGCCTGTTGATCTCCAGGTCGCGGTACGTTCCGTCCTCGCGCAGCATGACGGTGCACACGTCGCCGACGACGTTGAGGTCGCTCAGCCGCCGCAGGTCCGACTCGCTCAGGTAGTTGGAGGAGTACACGTGGCTCTGCAGCTCGGAGTGCAGGCCGCCCACTCCGAAGAGGGCGACTCGGCAGTTGGCCCGCACCGCGAGGATGTGCCGGGTGCTCTGCTCACGCCACATGGCCTCCTTGGTGGCCGGGTCGTCGAAGAACGCGGGCAGGGCGAGGAGCTGCTCCTGCCCGCCGAAGGCCGTGGCGAACTTGTGCAGGATGCTGCCGACGTAGGGCAGACCCGTCGTCTGGTGGTTGGCGCCGCCGTTGAGGCCGATGACGGTGACGCCGGTCAGTTCCCGCGGGCGCAGATGGGTGGCGACCGCTGAGACGGTGGTGCCCCACGCGACGCCGACGATGTCGCCGTCCTGCACGGTGTTGCTGAGCAGTCCGGCGGCCATGCGCGCCACCTGGTCCAAGCGGAAGATGCTGCTCGCCCCGGGGCGAACGTGGACAAGGTGGGCCTGCACGTGGAAGTGCTTCTCGAAGAGCTCGGCCATGCGGTTGAGTGGGCGGTCGGGGTCGACGATGCTGACGCGTACCAGCCCGCGGTCGCGCGCCTCCTTGAGCAGGCGCGACACCGTGGAGCGCGAGACCCCGAGATGGTGCGCGATGGCGTCCATCGTCTCGGATTGCACGTAGTACATCCGCGCCACTGTGAGCAGTGAGTCGCTGGTTCGGTCGACCACGGGCACCCTTTCGGACTTCGCCGTCCATCGTTGTCCACCTCATCGTAGACGCCTGCTGCACGAATGTGCAGCAGGGAGTCAGGTTGGCGTTCACAGCGGGGCGCCGCCGGGGTCAGCGGCCGCGCGACACCTCCGGGAGCCGCCATCCCCACACCGCTCCGAGGACGCCGAGTGCGGCGAGGAACAGCAGCGCCCACTCGACGCCGAGGACGGCGATCGCAGAGCTGACCGCGCCGACGACGAGCAGGATCACCCCCATCGCCGAGTTGGACACCGCGACGTAGACGGTGCGCATGTCGCCTTCGGCCATGTCGACGACGTAGGTCTTCCGACCCACCCGGACCCCGGTGTGGAGGAGGGTGAGCAGGAAGTAGCCGCCGACGAGGACGACGGTGCCCCAGGCGGAAGCGCCGTCGAAGCCGGGGAGCGACACGGCGCCGACGAGTGCGACGACGACGACGGCGGCCGCTCCGGCGCCGAAGGCCATGAGCCTGCGGCTGGACCGGTCGGCCAGGCCGCCGAAGAGCCGGCCGCCGATGAGCGACGCGACGCCGGAGGCGATGACGAAGCCGCCGAGCCCGGAGAGGGTGGCCGATCCCGACGTGGCTGCGAGGGTGACGATGAAGGGCGGGCTCAGCGCGGACACCAAGAGGAAGCTGCGGGTGGTGACGAAGGAGCGGAACTGGCGATCCTCCCTGAGGAGCCTGAGGACCCCGGTGCGGGAGTCGTCGTCGGCGGAGGAGGGTTCGCCGTCGGGTTCGTGCAGCCCGGCCTGGACGATGGCGGTGGCGATCCACATGGCCCCACCACCGGCGAGCAGCCATGCGATCTGGGTGGCGGACAGGTCCTCCCCGCCGAGCACACGGATGGCGAGGCCGACGGTGATCGCCACGACGCCGGCCGCCGTGGTGCCCAGCCCGTTGATCTGGCCGCGCTCTCCCTTGGGAATGGTGCGCCCCTGCACATCCTTCGACGCGATCGAGGTGAGGCAGCGGCCCAGCGAGAACACGGCTACGGCCACGACGATCCCCACTCCGGCGGGCGTGCCCTCGCCGAGGGCGGCGATGGTGACCATGGCGGCGACGGCGAGGGCCTGGATGAGGGAGCCGACGACGAGGATCCACTTGCGCTGCCGGACACGCAGGACCAGTGGGGTGAGGAAGGCCTGGGGGAGCATCGAGCCGGACTCGCGGATCGGGACGAGGAGACCGATGAGGGCGGTGGGGGCGCCGAGGGCGTTCATCAGCCACGGGAGCACCGTCGACGGCTTGACCGCCTGGTCTCCCGACGACTGGAGCGCACTGGCCGCGACAAGGCGCAGGCCGTTGCGCGCAACGTCGTCCCCCGCGCCGCCCGGGAGCTCCCTTTCGGCCTCGAGGTTCCGGGTCATCAGCAGCGAGTAGATGCGCTCGGTGGCTGACCGCGGGGCGCTGGGCTCAGAGTCGGGTCGGTCGGACGTCGTCACCCTTCAGACGATAGGACACCCCGCCGACACCGGCTCACCCGTGAGCACCTTCCCGGCCTCGATCCCGATCGACCCCACTAGCACGGTCAAATCAGTAGCGAGTCCGCCGAAGTGCTCAAGCCGTCGCCCTGCCCTATACTTGCGGCGACTCGGGGCATTAACTCAATTGGTAGAGTGCCACCTTTGCAAGGTGGAAGTTAGGGGTTCGAGTCCCCTATGCTCCACAGATCCACCCCCTAGCCAAACGCTTCTGGCTAGGGGGTTTACTCTTTCTCGGACGAAACAAACCGCAGCGAAATGCAGACAAAGTAATCTGTTGTTGCACGATAGTTGCACGCCAGCAGGCCCCGAGGAGGCGCCCCTATGCCCCAAAGACGAGGGTTCGGAGCCCTCCGCCGGCTGCCCTCCAAGCGGTGGCAGGCGAGCTACATCGGCCCCGACGGCGCCCGCCACGCGGGCCTGTCGACGTTCGCGAGGAAGGACTCGGCCGCGGCCTGGCTGGAGGCCGAGCGGGTCCTGATCGAGCGGGAGGAGTGGACCTCTCCGAAGGCCAGGGCGGCGGTCGTCGAGCCCGCGGTGCGCACGCTGGGGGAGCTGTGGGAACGTTTCCTGACCCAACGGGCGAAGCCGCTGGCGCTGGCCACCCACACCAGCTACGAGCAGGACTGGCGCCTGAGGATCAAGCCGCACTGGGGCGCCGGCCGCGACCTGGAGACCATCACCGTCGACGACGTGTGGGCCTGGCGCACCAACGAGCTCGCGCGGGAGCGGCGCCGGGACCAGTCCACGCTAGTGCTGTTCTCGGAGATGCTCCAGAAGGCCGTGCAGTGGCGCTGGATCGACTGGAACCCCGCCGCCGGCGTGTCGATCCCGAGGAGGCGCAAGCCGATCGCCCAGCGCCATGTGTTCGACCTCGACGACGTCCGCCGGTATCTCGAGGCCGCGGAACCGCAGCACGTCGCCATGCTCGCCTGCGTCGCGCTCGGTGGGCTGCGTTCCGGTGAGGTGCGCGGCCTGCGTCGTCGGGACGTGGACCTCGACGCCGCCGAGCTCCACGTCCGCCAGGCCGTCGAGTACGGCCTCACCGACGACGGCCGCCAACTGGGTGTCAAGGCCCCGAAGACGTCCGCCGGCGCCCGCACCCTGCCCATGTCCCAGGCGCTGGTTCGGATCCTCCGGGACTACTTCCGGGTCCACTCCTGCCTGCCTGATGCCCTCGTGTTCCCCGGGGTGGCCGGCAAGCCGATGGGGCCCATGGCGCCGGTGCAGGCGCACAACCGGGCGCTGGCAAACATGGGGCTGCGCACCCCCGAGGCGGCGCGCCGCCGGCTGAAGCGCCGGGGCGAGCCAGTGCCGGCCGAGGACCACATCCACCTGCACGACCTTCGGGCCTCCTACGCGGCCTGGTTGATGGTCGAGGGGCATCCCCTGGCCGACGTCATGAGCCTGCTCGGCTGGAGCGACTCCCGGATGCCGCTCGAGGTGTACAACCGGGTGTTCCCGTCGAGCGTGGCGGGTGCGGCGGAGAAGCAGGACGCGGGTCTTGAGGGGCTGAGGGTCACCGTCCGCTGAACACCGCCGAAGAATCCAAAGAGAAGAAGAATCCAGAAGAGTCCATGAATACACGCAGGACCCTTCGCGGATTCTTCTCGCTGGCGCGCTCAACAGGGGGTGGGCGGTCACGGCGTCTGTGCCCTGCTGCCGGGATGTGGGGGTCGAGGGGTGGTCGGGCGGGTCGACAGAGGGACTTGGCTCCCCGTGTGTGCCGCGACACGCCGAGGCGTGGCGACTAATTATAACAATTTTGTAACGAAATCAGTTGCGTCAGGATATGTCACAAGTACCCAGGAGACGTCAGGAGTGGACAGCGGGTCGCCGCATGCGCGTCCGCAGCGACGAGGCACGTAGACGCAGCGTTCTACCCTGATCCCCACAACCACATACAAGTGCCCCCCAGCAGCGCGGCAACGCTACTGGGGGGCGGACAGCTCGACAAGAACCCCTCCACAGGGACCGATCGCCGCGCCTACCGCAAAGGTAGGCGGGCAGGAAGTGCTGGTCAACCATGTCCAAGAACCCCGCCACCGCAAGGACGCGCCGCTGGGCGAGCGTCAAGGAGGCCGCCGCCTACCTCGGCTGCTCGACCCGTACCGTCGAGAACCGGATTGCTGCGGGTTGGCTTCCGCGCTACAAGAACGGGCACCTGGTGCTCGTCGACCTCGACGACGTCGACGCCATGATCACGCGGACCGCCCAGCGGCGGTGACGGTGTGAGCGGACCGACGATCCACCAGGCGGCCGCCTGGTATGTGTCCCAGGGGGTCCGCGTCCTCGGCTGCGGCCAGGACAAGCGGCCCCTCGGGCGCTGGAGGCAGCTCCAGAGCGCGAGGCCGAGCGCGACGCTCGCCGCGCTCGGTGATCCATCGATGCTCGGGATCATCACCGGAGACCGGTTCGACGTCGTCGACGTCGACCACATCGACGCCCTGGCCGACCTCCACCGCGCGAACGGCGACGCCCCGCTGCCTGCGACCTACGGGAAGGCCCGCACCCCCTCCGGAGGCTTCCACCTGTTCATCCCGGCCCAGGGCCGGCGCAACGGCACCGACCTGTTCCGTACCGCCCGGCCGCACGGGAATGTGGACTATCGCGGTCGCGGCGGATACGTCGTGGCCGCCCCCTCGGTGGGCTACGAGTGGATCGAGCCCCTCGACCTCACTCGGGACATCGACCCCGACCAGTGGGAGCGCCTCCTCGCGAGCGTCGGCCCCTGCGCGTCGGGCCAGCGCCAGATGCCGGGGCGGGACGCTTCTGCGCCTCTTGGTCCTCACCCGTGGATTGCCGCCAAGCTGGAGGCGAAGCTCGACGAAGTCTCGGCCGCGGCAGTGGGAACCCGCAACTCCACCCTGAACAACGCATCGATGGACCTCGGGCACTACCTGCCGGAGTGGCTGGACGAGGGGGTCGTCCGGGAACGACTCCTCGGAGCCGCTCGCCGAGCCGGACTGGATGACGGGGAGGCCAAGGCCACGATACTGAGCGGCCTGAGCGCGGGCCGGCGCGAGCCGAGGAACCCGCCGCCCGGCGAGTCGCCCGGCCGGCCCTCCCGCGCCAGCGCTTCCGGGGTGCCGGTGTACCACGAGCCTGATGAGCCGGTTCCGCATCGCCGGCTCAAGCTCACCCGCGCCAGCGACATCCGTCCCAAGCGCGTCGTGTGGGCCTGGCGAGACGACTACGGGGGCAGGATCCCCGCGGGGGAACTGACCACCGCCGGCGGCCGCGAGGGCACGGGGAAGTCCTCGTTCTGGGTGTGGATCGCCTCACAGGTCACACGGGGCACTCTGCCCGGCTCGTTCCACGGAACCCCGCGCAACGTGTTCTGGTGCTCGGTGGAGGAGTCGTGGGAGCACGCCCTCGTGCCCCGACTTCTGGCCGCGGGAGCTGATCTCTCCCGGGTCTACCGGCTCGACGTCCAGCGCGCGGATGGCGACGAGGTGATGATGAACCTTCCAACGGACAACGCGCTCCTCGAGGAGGCGATCGTCGCCGAGGGCGCCGCGCTCGTCGTCATCGATCCGCTGATGAGCCTGCTGCACTCCCAGCTCAACGCCAACAGCTCCCAGCAGGTCCGTCAGGCCCTCGACCCGCTCGCGAAGATCGCGCAGCGGACCGGGGTGGTGATCGCTGCGGTCGCGCACTTCAACAAGGGCCAGAGCACCGACGCGGCGCAGCTCATCACCGGGGCCGGCGCCTGGAAGGACGCCCCGAGGACCATCTTCGGGTTCGCGAAGGACCGCGACGGGAACCGAATGTTCACCCAGGTGAAGAACTCCCTCGGACAGTGCGACGGGCTCCCGTCGTACCGCTACCGGATCGAGTCCGCGACGGTGGACACCGACGACGGACCGACCGACACCGCCCGGTTCGTGCTCGACGGGACGACCCATCTGACCGTCGGGGACGTGCTGGCGGCTCAGTACGACGATCCGGCGAGCGACGCGGAAGAGGCCCTGCTGCACGAACTCAGGAGCAACGGCGGCGCCATCGCGGCGAAGGACGGCCAGAGGCTGCTACGCGAGTTCGGGGTCCCAGCGACCGGGGGAGGCGCGCAACGGATGCGCGCCCGCCTGGGCATCAAGGCCACGAAGACCGCCATGGCAGGCGGGTGGGTTTGGACCCTGACGGAGGCCGTGGCCGTCGAAGAGTCCGCCCATGGTACCGAAGGTCCCAGTGTCGGATTCTTGGAGTCTTCGGATTCTTCGTCGGTCTCTGAGCTGTCTCCGACCACCCGGAGATCGACCCACCCTCGAGGCCTCGCCAGCTAGCGCTGTCGCCCCACCAGAGTCGGGCAAGTCGGGTCGTCCCGGCAACGCTTGCCCCCAGACCGCGCGCTCAGAAACCGAGTCCAGGCGGCCTACGATTCGATGCCGGCCGAGACGGCCTGCAGTTGGATGATGAATCCGGGTAGGTCGTTGGTGGCCGTCGCGTGAAGGATGTCGAGGTCGATTGACCAGTATCCGTGCACGATCCGGTTGCGAAGTTGACTGGGTCTCGTCCAGTTCACGCCCGGATGGGCCTTCTTGAACTCGTCGGGCAGCTGTGACGCTGCTTCGCCTAGGACGGTGAAGTTCCACAACAGCGCGTCACGCACCTGCCGGTCGGACTCGATCTCGTCGACGCCGCGATCGGACACCAAGTTGTGCGCCTGCTCTGCGGCGTCGATCATCTCGCCGAGCAGCAGGAGTTCACGCCGCGGCATAGAACGGCTGAGCTTCCTGCAGCACCCTGTCTCGGATGCGAGCGTTCAAGGCTCTGCGAGAGACGAGATCGACGGGTCGCCCCAGCACCGACTCCAACTCGAGGGCAAGGTCCTCGATTTCCCATCCGAGGTGGGCGCCGGGGGCCAAGGTGTACAGCAGGTCGATGTCGCTGTCGGCACGGTTGGTGCCGCGGGTCGTGGACCCGAAGACCTCCAAGCGGACGACTCCGTAGCGCTGGCACACATCGCGCAAGCGCTCCAGGTCAATCGCTGTGGGGAGCATGTTTGCAGTCTACGAGAGCGGGCACCGATCCAGAGCATCTTCGGCGTCGTCGGGTGAACCGCGGTTCGTCTTCCGCGTGGCGCCTCCCAGTCCGTCTGTGACGTTCTGACGCTCCCGATCGTTGATCCGGACACCGCCAGAGTCTGACGTTTGGTGTGTCGATCCGGTCAGTCAGATGTCGCTGGTTCTCGCAGCGGGCCCGGCTGCATTAGTGGGCCCGTGCCCTTTCATGCGTCCGGCCGCCACCGCGATCAACGCCACCAGCGCGAGGCCGCTCAAGGCGTAGAGGACACGCCCCCATCCGGAGTGATCCCCTCCTCTGGCGAGGTAGGCGTCCGCCAGGGCCAGTCCCGGCCCGAAGCTCGCCCAGAAGTAGGCGGGCGCGCCGAAGGCCACGAGAGCCAGGTACCAGCCGGCTACAACTGATCGTGGCGCCTTCCGTGCCCGCGTCAACAGCGCCACACCGATCGCAGGCCCCAGGGCCAGGAAGAAGACCACGAATCCGACACCCATCGACTCCCCGGCCGACTCCACGTCCGCGTAGATCTGACCAAGAGGCTCCCCCGGGACCGCGCTGAGCGGGTTCAGCACCAGAACCTGAAGGACCGCAACGACCGCGTACGCCACCACGACGGTGGTTCCGACGATCGCCACCCGAATCGACCATGTGCCGCGCTCCGTCGTTCGGGTAGTCACAAGATCCCCTCTCCTACGTGCAGGCCACCTGCAGCAATACGCCTCGACTCTAGCGACGGTGGGGATCGGCGCCAGGCCTTCGACCTGAGACTGCAGCAGCTGCCGTAGGCATGACGGACACCGCCATGAGAGTGAGTCCGGCGGGTGCTTGGCCAGGTTTCCTGCGCGTGGGGTGCGCGCGCTGCCGCGGGCGCCGCTTGAAGGTCGCCGGGGTGTCGGTTCAGTGGGCCTCGCGGTGTCAGGGGGCGGTGAGGATGATCAGGGTGGTGTCGTTGATGGCGTAGGCGGTGGTGTGGTCGAGGGCGGCGATCGTCTCGATGTCGGGGAGTTGCTGGTGTTCGGTCCACTGGCGGCCGTCGGTGCTGCGCCAGGCGAGGCCGTCGACGTCGATGCCCCAGAGGGAGCCGTCGGTTCCGGCGGAGATCTGCCACAGCAAGGGGGCGTTGTCCAGGGCGGTGAAGGTTTCTCCGCGGTCGGTGCTGTGCATGACCCCGTCAGGGGTGGCGGCCCACACCTCGTCACCGACGGCAGCCAGCGACGCCGCGGCGAGGGTGGCGCCCTGTTGCCAGGTGGCTCCTCCGTCGGTGGAGGTGACGATGCCGGTGACGCCGTCGAAGCCGACGATCATGTCGTCGGTGACCGTGAGGGCATGGAAGTCGGTCTGGCCGGCGAGGGAGACCGACTCCCACGTTTCGCCGCCGTCGTCGCTGCGGATCAGGCCGACGGGATTGGGCAGCGTGCTGCCCGCGCCGGGATGTCCGGAGGAGATCAGGCGCATGGTGCCGGGCAGGCCGGTCATGCCCATGAGGTCGTCCTGCGGGCCGACCGCGCCGACGGTCCCGTCGAGGTCGATGATCCGGACGCCTTCGTGCGTGCCCGCGCGGACGGACCCGTCGGCGTCGGCCACCAGGCCGTGGACGTGACTGATCGGCTCGGAAAGCGACACCGTTTGAACGCTCGGCTCTGCCGGTTCGGGTACCGGTGTTGACGCGGTGGCCGGGCCGGGTGTCGACTGGGCAGCATCAGTCGTGGGCGTTGTCGTCGAGGGGGCTGCACCGACGGTCGGTTCACTGGCGCCGCAGGCCGTGAGAACCAGGGCGACGGTCGCAGCCATGGCGGCGAGCGAGTGTCGGGTCATGGATGGTCCTTGTCAATGGGGATACCCTTGGGATGATACCCGCTGGGGGTATGGGGGTCTATTCTGGGTGTGGTGGAACCGAGCCGGGAGGAGAGTTCGCATGATGTGGGATGAGTACGGCATGGGATTCGGCATGGGCTGGGGCTGGTTGTGGATCATCCTGATCTTGGTCGGCATCGGCCTGCTGGTCTACGTCGCGATCCGGCTGACCGGGCGGCCGAGGGACCCTCAACCGCCCGCCGGGCCGCCTGCCCCGCCGACCGGTTCGGCCGGATTGTCGGCGAGGCAGATATTGGAGATGCGGTACGCGCGCGGCGAGATCGACACGGATGAGTTCGTCGAGCGCATGCGCGGCCTCAACGGCGAATGAGCAGGGCGTTCACGCGCCGTCAGGCGCTGACCATCGGGGCCATCGGCGTCGGATCCATCGGCGTCGGCGCCGCCGGACTCGCCGCCTCCACCCTGGGCTCCGGGTCGGCCGGGAGCGGGTCCGCATCAACCGGATCGTCGGGAGGGGCGTGGAGGGAGCCGTCGGTGCTGGAGTCGGCAGACGGCGTGCTCGACGTCACGCTGCGGGTCGCCGAGCGGGAGGTGGACCTGGGTGGCTCGTCGGTGCGGATGCTGACCTACAACAAGACTGTGCCCGGCCCCACCCTGCATCTGCGTCCCGGAGACCTGCTCCGGATCCGGCTGCAGAACGATCTGGCCGACCCGACCAACCTGCACACCCACGGGCTTCTCGTGTCGGCAGCCGACAACGGCGACAACCCCTTCGTCCGCGTGGGCCCCGGGGAGAGCTTCGACTACGAGATCCAGCTGCCGGACGACCACCCGTCGGGGGTGTTCTGGTATCACCCCCACCATCACGGGCTGGTCGCCGATCAGGTGTTCGCCGGCCTGTACGGGGCGATCATCGTGGACGAGGAGGACTGGTCCGTGGCGCCCCCGCGGATCGTGGTCGTCTCGGACGTCACCGTCGCCGGAGGTTCTGTGGCTGGGGTGTCCGGTATGGAGCAGATGATGGGCCGCACCGGGGAGATCCTGCTCGCCAACGGGGCGCACTCCCCGGCGCTCCCCGCCCCGGCCGGGTCGCAGCAGCGGCTCCTCCTGATCAACGCATGCACGAGCCGCTACCTCGACCTACGCCTGGGCGGTCTCGATGCCCAGGTTCGCGGGATCGACTCGGGTCGCCGCAGCCCACTGACAGCTGACCGGCTGGTGCTCGCCCCCGGCAACCGGGCGGATCTCGTGATCACCACACCCGCCGAGACCACGGACCTGGTCGTCGCCGCATACGACCGCGGCCAGGCGGGCATGGGGATGATGCGCGGCGGTTCCCTGACGTCCCCGGAGGACATCGTGCTCTCCCTGGTCCCGGACGCCAGCGCGGCCGTCCCCACCGTCGCGGAAGCGGAGCCGGGCACCCATCGGGATCTACGCCAGTCACAGGTCGACGCGACCCGCACGCTCACCATGAGCATGGGAATGGGCGGCGGAGGCATGCGATTCCTGATCGACGGGCGCGAGTTCGACCCCGACCGCGTCGACCAGGCCGTCACCCTCGGCACGATCGAGGACTGGACCATCGTCAACACGTCACCGATGGACCACCCCTTCCACCTCCACGTGTGGCCGATGCAGGTCCTGCAGGTGGGCGGAGACGAGGTCACGGACCCGGACGTCAGGGACGTGGTAGACGTGCCCGCCGGCACCTCCGTCACCGTGCGGATCGTGTTCGACCGCTTCCCAGGCCGGACCGTGTACCACTGCCACATCCTCGACCACGAGGACCTCGGCATGATGGGCACCATCGAAGCCGGATAACCGGCTCTTCTGACTTGAGCGTGGGGTCAGAGGCGTAGGCCGCCGCCGATGGGGAGCATTCGGAGGCGGTAGTTGTCGGGGTCTCGGAAGCCTCTGGCGACGCGGCGGGCGAGTTCGATCAGGCCGTTGATCGCTTCGCTGCCGCCGTTGTTGGCGCCGTCGGTGATGAAGTAGCCGAGGAACGCGTCTCTCCACTGGTTCAGGGTTCGGCCGAGGCGGGCGATCTCAGGGATCGGGCAGGTCGGGAACGAGGTGAGGATCTGTTCGGCGATCCGGCGGCCGTCGGTGGGGCTGGTCTGGTGGTAGATGGATCTGACCTGTTGGGCGCATCCCCAGGCGACCTCGACGGAGACGTGGTCGTCGTGGGCGGCGAACGCGGCCTGGAGGCGGGCCTTCTGCCGGTCGGTGAGGTGTTCTTCGCCGGCGCGGAGCAGGTTGCGGATCCTGTAGAGCGGATCGTTCTTGCGGCCGCGGTGGCCGTGGATGTCCTGCTGGATCCGGCGGCGGACCTCGTCGACGGCGGCGGTGGCGAGTTTCACGACGTGGAAGGCGTCGAGGACCACGACCGCGTCGTCGAGCTGGTCATCGATGGCGTTCTTGTAGCCGTGGAACGGATCGAGCGTCGCGACTTTCACGTTCTTGCGGAACACGTCGCCGCGGTCGATCAGCCAGGTCTTGTAGGCGTCGCCGGAGCGTCCGGGGACCAGGTCGAGGAGCCGGGCCTTGACGTGTCCGTGCTTGTCGCGGGTGAGATCGACCATGCCGGTGAACTCCTTCGGCCCCAGACCGCCCTGCTCCAGCGGCCTCGTGGAGACGTGATGCCAGTTGGGTCGGCCTGGGGCGCGGTGTCGGGATTGCTCCCGGTCCGTTTCCCCAGGCCGCCCGCCGAACCGGACGTGCGACTTTCACCGCATCCGGCTCTCCATGAGAGAGGGCTGGTTCAGCTGGTGGTGACAGCTGGCCGGTCCCAGGGGGTAGGAATGTGGTAGCCGCGGTAGCGGTACCTGGTCACCGGGACGCTGGCGGCGCCGGTGAACCTCTTCCCGTTGTGAGCGAGGCGCCAGGTTCCGGGCAGGCAGTACCTGCGGCGGAGTTCCGGCCATCCGAGTCGGCGGTGCTTCTTGCGTAGCCATGCCGTGATCCGCTCCCACGTGTAGGAGTCGATCGCGGCGAAGGTTGCTTTGGCCACCGCATACCGGAAGTAGTTCGCCCATCCCCGCAGCACCCGCCCGAGATAGTCCATGAGGTATCCCGGGTCCTGGTGCAGGGTGTTCCTGTAGGTCATGGTCTTCACCCGCTGTCTGATCGAGGCGATCGCCTTCTTCGCGGGCAGGGTGTAGACGTACCACTTGTTGCTGCCTCGTCTCCGCATCCGTCGGATGTGGAAACCGAGGAAGTCGAACCCGTGGTCGATGTGGACCACGCGGGTCTTCTCCGGCGACAGACGCAACCCCATCGGGGCCAGCACGTCTGCCACCTCGTGACGCAACTGCTCGGCGTGTTCCTGCTGACCCTTCACCACGATGACGAAGTCATCGGCGTAACGGATCAGCCGGTAGGACGCTTTGCCGTGGTCACGGCGCCAGGCCCGCTTTCCGGCCGTGCCCATCTCATGGTCCCAGCGGCGAGTGAACTCGTCATCGAGGACTGATAGGGCAATGTTGGCCAGCAGCGGGGACAAGATCCCGCCCTGTGGGGTGCCGGTGATCGTCCCCTCGGTCGTGCCCACCGTGGTGAGCACTCCCGCTTTCAGGAACGCCTTGACCAGCGCGAGCACCCGCTTGTCACCGATCCTGCACCGGAGCCGGTCCATCAAGGCGGTGTGGTCGATCATGTCGAAACACGCCTCAATGTCGGCCTCCAGCACCCACTCATACGATTTGCTCGCGAAGTGGTGGATCTCGGCGACCGCGTCCTGCGCGCGCCGGCTAGGTCTGAACCCATAGGAGCACGACTTGAAGTCGGCCTCGAAGATGGGTTCCAGGACCAGCTTCAAAGCTGCCTGCACCACCCGGTCGGTCACGGTCGGGATGCCCAACTTGCGCAGCTTGCCGCTGGCCTTGGGGATCATCACCTGCCGCACCGGCACCGGCCTGAACTCTCCAGCCCTCAACTGGGCTCGAATGTTTCGCAGGAACTCCTCCACCCCGACCCCGGAACTGATCCGTGCCACGGTGACACGGTCCACCCCGGGAGTCTTGGACCCCTTGTTCCCGGCGACGCGTTCCCACGCCATCGTCAAGAACGCCGGATCACACACAAGGTTCCACAGGTCATCGAACCGGCGACCACCATCGGTGGCCGCCCAACCATGCAGCTTGGTCTGCATCCTCCGTACCCCCAGATAGGCCCGAGCATCGCTGGGCCATCCGGAGGCGCCGACATTCACCGGCGCGTCTTCGGACATTACATTCACCTTCTTCTGCTTTCTCTCACTGCCGCCCTTCCCCATGTGACCGGCTTTCCCGGCCCCGGAGTACTACGGCGGCTCCGCCCCACCCACACCCTTCGGCAGGCAACGCACCTATCCCCAAGAAGCGGGGAGCGGAATGCGGATGGTTCCCACGTTCACTGTTGTTCGGTTGACGGGCGAGGCATCCGGCTTTACCCCTGCGGCATCGTCGTGGCTACGCCGTAGACCTTCACCACGACCTGCCGGACCCGACACATACCACCGTTCCGACAGTTCCCCACCCGCCACGACCATCAGCGACGGCCCCGACAAGCGGTTACGCACCGCAAACCAGCCCCGATCCACCGGGTTAGAGCTGGGCGACGATTAAGAGGCTTTACGACACCGGTTCCTCTCGTACACCTTCCCGTCTTGCTCACCAGACACGGCCCATCCGGTAGTACTGGACCGTCCTGACTTTGTCACGGCTGCTCCCACCCACCCCAGGCGTTCCCCCAGGACAGGCTGCCGTCAGCTTCACTTGGCCGCTACGACGGCCAACCAATGCAGGTCTCCCACCTCCATCCGATACAACAGCGCCTCGTGGCGCACGACGTGTTCGTCGACGCCAAGCGAGGTGACGCCGGCGAAGCGGGACTCGTCCGCGGCTGCGGCTTCGAGGACCGGTCGGACTGCTTCGCCACAGGGTCTTCCAGGCGCAGCCGAGCTGCCGAGCCAGACCCTGAACAGAGGCGTTCTCCCTGCGCATCTGCCCGATTGCCCACGACGTCGCGCGGCTGGTGAGCAGCGCCCTCGGCCGCGCGACCTCTGGGTCTTGCTCCATGAACGAGGTCACCGGACACGACGGCTCCGGACACAGCCATCGTCGTTTTCGCCACCAGAGCTTCACCGGCGCCGTGAAGCATGGAGCGTCGATCAGCTCGGCCCGCTGCCGGCCATGGGCATGCGCGACGACCCCGCAGGCGGGGCAGCCCATCACGGCCGGCGGTCGGGATTCGACCTCGACCCGGAGCCCCGCGTCGTCGCGCTGGACGCCGGTCACGTGGAGCCCGGGCAGCCCGACCAGAAGATCGCAGCGCTGGCAGTAGCCGCCAGTGGCATGGCAGCAGGAAGTAGGATCGGGCATCGTCGAGGTCCTCGGAATCGAGTGGTGTGGTAACCCCGATTCTTGAGGGCCTCGACTCCCTCACCCCACCGACACGCCCACCCCCGGATCCCCGCTCACCCCACGCTCAGGTACGAAGAGCCGTCAAACGCTCGTCGGTCCCATCCGGTGCGGCCTCCCGTCAGAGGGCCCGGAAGGCCCCTTGACCGAGAGTGCACCAGGTGTGTGCGGTTCGGGAACGTTTGTCTCCTTGGTCGCGGAGGGACGAGAACGGCGTCGGCGAGTTGGTGCGGGCGCGAAGGTGGGGGAGGCGGTCAGCGACGATTCTGGGCCAGGTGTGTGAACCGGAGGATCAAGATCCTGGAGCACCCAAGCGTGTATCGCGTAGCGTTACAGGATACGCTGGTGCGGTGATCGTCAGCTTCCGGCACAAGGGTCTGGAACGGCTGTACCGCGAGGGCTCAAAGAAGGGTGTGCAGGCAGCCCACGTCCCGAAGCTGCTCCGGATTCTGTCGCTCCTGGATGTCGCCCAGGGCCCGGACGACCTTGCGATCCCCGGCTTCCGGACCCTCCCGCTCAAGGGCGACCTGGCGGGGCATTGGTCGATGTGGGTGAACGGCAACTGGCGAGTGACATTCCGGTTCGTCGACGCGGACGTCGAACTGGTCGACTATCAGGATTACCACTAGGGAGGTGGGTGCAATGGCGATGAGGGCTCCGGTGCATCCGGGGGAGATTCTGCGAGAGGACGTTCTGGCCGAGCTCGGGTTGGGGGTGGCTGAGGCAGCGTCGCGGTTGGGGGTCTCGCGGGTGGCGTTGAGTCGGGTGTTGAACGGTCATTCCCGGATCAGCTCGAATCTCGCGGTTCGGCTCGAGGAGGCCGGGGTGGGGACCGCGCGGGCGTGGTTGGCTATGCAGACCGCATACGACCTGGCCAAGGAGCGCGCCGGCGGGCTGCCGAAGGTGCGTCGCCTCGACGACGTTGCGTGAGGGGTCGGCCAGCGGCTCCCGCCTTCAGCGCCGTTCATCTGACTGCCGCCGCAGTCCGGGATCCGCGTGCGTCAGGTCGAAGCACAAGCTCCCGAGTCCGCCCTCTCCCAAGCGTGATACCCGGCCAGTTGTTGCACGTATATTGCACGAATTGGCCATGCTCGACTCTATAGCCTAGCCAAACGCGATTCCGTAGAGGTTCGAGTCCCCTATGCTCCACAGACCCACCCCTGGCCAAACCCTTTCCGGCCAGGGGTTTTCGTTCCTGGCGCGAGGCTCGTCGTGACGCTGCGTTCCGTGAGGGCCGTTGAGCCTGACCCATGTCCCAACCCCCGATTCATCCCAATCTCCCGTGAATCCGGCGTCGAGCCATGGATCAGGCTCAAGGCGGGTGCCGCGAGGCGGCAAGCCGGGAGCCGCGAGCCGGCTCAGTATCCTTGGTAGATGGTGATCTTCCGTGCGCCGCGTTTCCGGTCACTGAGCGTGCTGGCGGGTCCGCCGGCCGGTCGGCCGGCGAGCGTCCCGCAGCACCACGGGTGCACCGACGGCCGGACGAAGCGTGGGGACTCCTGACGTGAACCCGGAGCAGGCGAGCGACAGCCAGGCACGACCGGCCCCGGGACAGTCGCGCCGGCGCCTCCTCAACGGGGCGATCGGCGCCCTCGTGATGCTGGGCGTCGTGGCCCTCGCGTTGCTGCTGCTGTGGCTGTCGATCACGCGCCCGGTCGACAGCGACGATGCCACGCCGATCGCCTCCTCCGCCTCGCCGTCAGCGGCACCGAGCACCGAAGCCACCCCGCCCCCGAACCTCGCCGAAGACGAGGTGTGGCTTGGGGACATCTCGCTCAGCGCCAGTTCCGTCATCGCCGCGGGGACGCCGCTGCTAGACGTCGTCGGCACCGGCACCGACGTCACGTCGGGCCCCGATGGGCTCATGGCCGACCACGTCGATCTGACGGCCACGGTCCCCTTCGACGTGGTGGCCGCCGAAATCGGCCCGGGCGCCACCCTGAGTGCCGCCGACGGAGGGGAGGTGCGGGTCGATACCCGTGTGGAGGCCTTCGGACGAAGCCTCCCTGTCGGAGCGACCGGCACGGTCACGGTGGCGGACGGCAACCTCCTCATGGTGCCGACGGCCATCGACATCGGAGGATCCCGGTTCGTCACCGATCTGCTGGGAGAGGGTCTGCAGGAGTTGGTCATGATCGAGCACCGCATCGAGGGCCTGCCCGACGGAGTGGTCCTACGGAGCGTGCAGGTGGTCGACGACGGCTTCCGCGCCAACCTCACAGGAGACGACATCCGCCTCGTCGAGTGAGCTTGCCGCTTCTACACACTGCTCGAAGCGCCCTCGTCCCCGTCCAACCTCAGCCACTGCCACGGGGGCCCTAGCATGGTGTCGTGACGACCCTTTACATCCGCGAGGTCCCCGAGTCCGTCGCCGCGGCGCTCAAAGAGCGGGCGGCGGCCCGTGGAACCTCCCTGTCCGCCTACCTCGCGCCCGAACTGGCCAGGATCGCGGTGCGGCCCGTCAACGAGGAGATCGCCGATAGCCTCCGCGGCCACGACCGCTCGACCGGCCCCACGACCGGCGAGATCCTGGCCGCCGTCGAGGCCGGCCGCCCGTGATCGTCATTGACGCTTCGGCGATGGTCGAAGCGCTGGTCGGGCGCGACGCGGACGAGGCGCTGCTGCGGGCGGTCGGCGGCGAACTCGAGGTGCCGCACCTGCTCGACGCGGACGTCATCTCCACCCTCCGCGGCCTTCAGTTCGCCGGGCATTTGTCCGCCGACGCGGCCGAACGGGCCCTCCGGGACTATTTCTCGCTGACGATCACCCGCCACGAGACAGGGCCGCTCGCTGGACGGATCTGGCAGTTGAGCCAGCGGTTCACAGTCCGCGACGCCGCCTATCTCGCCCTGGCCGAGGCCCTCGATGCGCCGCTGTGGACGTCTGACCCCCGTCTGACCTCGGGTGGCCACGACGCGCGGATCCAGCTCGTGGGACGAACCGGCGCCCCACCACGGCACGGCCGCTAGCCAGACGGTCACCTCGTCTCGCGGGGGTGGGTGCGGGCGTACATTGTTTCGCCGCAAGACCGTCAACCGGGCCCGGACCAGCGTTCCGGCCCGGATCCGTTGACGGCCCTATGCCCGCTCCGTAGCTTGACCTCAAGGTTGCCGGCGTGAATCGCGCCGTAGCGGGGGAGTGGCGTCATGCCGGACACGGGCCTGGTTCTCATCATCGGGGACGATCCGGCGTGCGCCGCCGAGCTCCAGGGGATCCTTGAGCAGGGCGGCTACGCCGTTGCCACCGCGGCGGGAAGCGCACGTCATCGGCAAGACGGTCGAGCTGGCGGGGCTGCGCGCCAACGGGACGGAGTTCCCCATTGAGCTGTCGCTCGCCACGTGGTTCCTCGACGATGACCGCTACTACACGGGCCTCATCCGCGACATCACCGAGCGCAAGCAGGCCGAGGAGAAGTTCCGTTCCGTGACCGAATCAGCGATCGACCCCATCATCTCGGCCGATCACACTGGCTCGATCATCAGCTGGAACAAGGCCGCCACCCGGATCCTCGGCTACACGGAGGACCAGGTGGTCGAGACAGACTGGAGGAACACGGCGTCGAGATCCCGGGCGAGCTCGCCACGTGGTTGGTCAGCCGCTCAGCGGTGTGTCACTCGGCTGAGCGGCCAGCAGGGCATTCGGTCTACGAGAATACGATCAGCGCGGTGAATTCCAGCGGCTCGCCGCCGATGTTCTCGATGCCGTGGCTGTGCCCGGGCGCGACTTCGGCGACGTCCCCCGGGCCGACCTCCCAGGACTGGTCATCCATGAGGTACCGGCCGCGGCCCGAGTGGATGACGTAGAACTCCGACTCGTCGACGTGTTGATGGAAACCGACCGCCCCGCCGGGCGGAATGCTGAGGCGGGCGAACAGCCGCCCCTTCTCGTGGAGCTTGTCCTTGTCGACGTAGTGGCGGAACGTGACGACGGTGTCGCCGCCGCCGACGGTGCGCTCCTCCACCCGCAGGTCCCCGAAACGATTGACAGCCATCCGGCCCTCCTTGCCCAGTTCCAGATCAGCGTACCAACGGGGGGCGCCGGGAACCGTGCAGGAGGCGGTCCGCGACGTGTTCGGGACGGGTGCCGCGTAGCCCCCGTTCCCGCCAGAATGGCCCCATGACACCTCACGCCGGCCCGAATCCCGCACGCCTCCAGCCGGGGGCCCTCCGGTGACCGGCTTCGACATCGTCACGGCCATCGGCTCGCTCGTCCTGGTGGCCGAGTTCCTCATCAAGGTCGTCGCCATCGGGGTCGTACCGGAGAACCGGCGCCCCTCGTCGTCGACCGCGTGGCTGCTCCTGATCCTGATGTTCCCGATCGGCGGACTCATCATCTTCCTGCTGCTCGGTAGCCCGTACGTTCACGGGAGGCGCCACCGGATCCAGGCGCAGGCGAACGAAGTCATCGATGTCGGGTTCGCGGAACAGCCCGACGCCCCTGAGGACGCGGCCCTGCCCCAGGGGACGGAGTCGTTCGTCGTGCTCAACAGGCGCTTGACCGGATTCGCCTGCGTGACGGGCCGGAACGAGGGCGTCTTCCACGGGTACAACGACGCGATCGCCGCGATGGCAGCCGCGGTCGACGAAGCGAAACGATTCGTCCACGTCGAGGTCTACATCGTCGCGTGGGATCACACCACCGACGTATTCTTCCAGGCGCTCAGCCGGGCCGTCGCCCGCGGCGTCGAGGTCCGCCTGCTCCTCGATGACATCGGCAGCCGCAAGTACCCCGGCTTCAAGGAACTGGGGGACCGGTTCGACGCCGCCGGGATCCAGTGGCACCTCATGATGCCGATCAACATCCTCGGCGGCCGCTTCCGCCGGCCGGACCTGCGCAACCACCGCAAGCTCGTCGTCGTCGACGGCGACGTGGCGTTCATGGGGTCGCAGAACATGATCGACTCCACCTACCTGCAGGAGCGCAACGTCAAGGTGGGGCGGCACTGGAACGACTCCATGATCAGACTCACCGGCCAGATCGTCACCTCCATCGACGCCGTGTTCGCCGTCGACTGGTACACCGAGTGCGGCGAACGGCTGCAGCCGCGCGTCGCGGGGGCGCATCAGGTGCCGCTGCCGGTGGGCGGGGACGTCAGCCCCTTCCAGCTCATCCCGTCGGGGCCCGGCTACGCGACCGAGCCCAACCTGCGCCTGTTCACCTCGCTGGTCCACTCGGCGCAGGAGCACATCGGGATCGTCAGCCCCTACTTCGTGCCCGACGAGTCGCTGCTCGCCGCCGTCACCACCGCCTGCTATCGCGGCGTGGCGGTGGAGCTCTATGTGAGCGAGCAGGCCGACCAGTTCGCCGTCGACCACGCCCAGTCGTCCTACTACCGGGCCCTCCTCGAGGCGGGCGTGCGGATCCACCGCCTGCCGAAGCCGGCGGTGCTGCACTCGAAGTTCTTCGTCGTCGACGACACGGTCGCGGTCTTCGGATCGTCGAACCTGGACATGCGCTCCTTCGGCCTGGACTACGAGATCACCCTCCTTGGCTTCGGCGGGACCTTCGTGGCCGACCTCACCGACCTGCTGGGGGTATATCGGGAGCGCAGTAGCGAACTGGCCCTCGAGGAGTGGACGCAGCGCAGCCGCCTCAACCGCTACCTGGACAACCTCTTCCGGCTGACCTCGGCCCTGCAGTGAGGGCGGGTAGGTTCGATGGTGAACCCCACCAGAGAGGAGACGTCATGTCCAAGGTCCTGATCATCGGCGGGCACGGGAAGGTGGCCCTACGCCTCGCCCCATTGTTGGTGGAGCGCGGCGACGAGGTGACCTCCGTCATCCGCAGCGAGCACCACTCCGCCGACGTTGAGGCCACCGGCGCCACCCCCGTGGTGGCCGACGTCGAGCATCTCGACGTCAAGGGCCTCACCCGGCTGATGCGTGACCAGGACGCGGTGGTGTGGGCGGCCGGGGCGGGCGGCGGCAACCCCGCCCGAACCTATGCGGTGGACCGCGACGCCGCGATCCGCTCGATGGAGGCGGCCCGCGAGGCGGGTGCCGCGCGCTACGTCATGGTGTCCTACATCGGGTCCAGCCCCGACCATGGCGTGCCGGAGGACCACTCGTTCTTCGCGTACGCCGAGTCGAAGGCGGCGGCCGACGCGCACCTGCGCGACTCGGGCCTGGAGTGGACGATCCTCGGACCCGGGCCGCTCACCCTCGAGGAACCCACTGGTTTCATCGAGACGAGGCGCCCCGGCCAGGGCCGGGTCACCCGCGGCGACGTCGCCGCCGTCGCCGCGGCCGTGCTCGCCGACGACTCGACCATCGGGCGCACCATCGTTTTCGGCAACGGGGACACCCCGATCACGGAGGCGATCACCGCCTGAGGCTCTTGGCCGGGCTGGGAAACTGAGGTCATGTCCCTGCTCGAGGATCTGTGGCGCCGCGCTCTCGCCACCACCGAGGTGCCCGACGCGTCGGCGCTGATGATCATCGCCGCCGTCGCCCTGGCGTGCGTCATCGTGCTCTGGCCGCTGGTCCGCATGGGCGTCACGGTGTGCCACGAGGCCGGGCACGCCGTCGTGGCGACGCTGACCGGTCGCTCCCTCGAGGGCATCCGGCTCCACTCCGACACTTCGGGCGTGACCGTGACACGGGGAAAGGCGACGGGCCCGGGCATGGTGCTCATGCTGCTGGCCGGCTATCCCGCGGCCTCCGCGGTGGGGCTGCTGGCCGCCGCCCTCGCCGGTGCGGGCTACGCGGTCGGCGCCCTGTGGCTGCTGGTCGCCCTGCTCGCGCTCATGCTGCTGAAGATCCGCAACGTGCACGGAGCGCTCGTCGTGCTGGCGATCGGCGGCGCGCTGGGGCTGGCCGCCTGGTACGCCCCCGGACACGTCACCACATGGGTCGCCTACGGCCTGTCCTGGCTCCTGCTGTTCGCCGGGCCGAGGCCCGTCGTCGAACTGGCGCTGCGAGGCCGCTCCGCCGCCGGATCCGACGCGGCGCAACTGGCACGGCTCACCAGGGTCCCGCGGATCCTGTGGATCGCGCTGTGGCTCGCCGCGACGCTGGGCGCGCTGTGGCTCGGCACGCTGTGGATGCTCCCCGACGTGCTCGACGTTCTCGGCTGACGATGGGAGCATCCGTGGTGGGACGGACTCTCAGTCGCGGGCGTCCTGCTCGTCGTGCTTGTGGTGCCGACGCTCCCAGCGTTTGTCGCCGACGGTGAGAGACGCCTCGCCCGAAGCCTTGTGGTGCGGATCGTCGCGACCCTTCGGCTGAATGTGACCCGGCGTGAGGGTTCTGGTGATGTCCTCCGGCGTGACGGCAGGGAGCTGGCCGGTGGCCGCCTCGTACCATTCGGTGAGCGCCGGGTCCTCCGTGTCGATCCCGGCACCCGCACCCTCTTCGGCGGAGACCTCGGTGGCGCCGAACACGAAGTCGTCGCCGTGCTCGGCGATGCCGCGACGCACGCCCTGTGCGATCGCCGCCCGCGCGTAGCGATGACGAAGCATGTAGGGATCCATGGCGAGTTCCTTGCCCCAGGCGAACATGATCGCGATCACGATGAAGGCGAACGGCAGTGCGGAGACCACCATGATCGACTGAAGCCCGGACAGTGCCGTCTCGCCGCCGGCCAGCAGCAGCGCCAGCGCCGCGGCGCCCAGAAGCAGGCCCCACGCGATGGTCACCCACGTGGCAGGCTCCGGTCGTCCGCGCTGGCTCATCGAGCCCATCACGATGGACGCGGAGTCAGCGGAGGTGACGAAGAACAGCACGATGGACAGCATCGCGACGATCGACACGACGACACCGAACGGAAGCTCGTGGAGCACCGCGAAGAGGATCGCCTGCGGGGAGCCCGACTCGCTGATGCCGAGGCCCTCCGACTCGAAGAACATGGTCGTGCCGCCCATGATGCCGAACCACACGAGGCAGACCGCGGACGGGATGACGATGACCACCGTCACGAACTCGCGCAGCGTCCTGCCGCGGGAGATCTTGGCGATGAACATCCCGACGAAGGGGGTCCACGAGATCCACCATGCCCAGTAGTAGTTCGTCCAGCTCGCCATGAACGCGGCGGCGTCCTCTCCCTGCCCCGGGTTGCGCATGAGCATCGTCCACAGATCCCCGATGAACGCGGCCAGGCTGGCCGGCACCATGTTGAGCAGGAAGAGGGTCGGGCCCGCCACGAGGATGAACACGCCGATCCCCATGCACAGCACCATGTTGATGTCGGACAGCAGACGGATCCCGCGCTTGACACCGGACACAGCCGAGACCACGAAGGCCGCGGTGAGCAGCGTGACGATCACGATCAGGCCGGCGTTGCCCAGCGGCCCGATGCCCGTGACGAGCTCGACTCCACTCGCGATCTGCAGGGCGCCCATGCCAAGGGTCACGCCGGTGCCGAAGAGCGTGACGATGATCGCGAACACGTCGACCAGGGCTCCGGCCCAACCCTCCGTCCGTTCGCCGAAGATCGGACGGAGGATCGCCGAGATCAGCGGGGGCCGTCCGCGACGGTACGCGGCGTAGGCGATGGCGCCGCCCACCAGTGCGTAGAACGACCAGGCCATGGGGCCCCAGTGGAGGATCGACTGGGCCAGCGCCGTGAGCATCGCATCCGAGCTGCCCGCCTCGACGCCCGAGCCGGTCGGGACATCGAGGAAGTGTGCGAGCGGCTCGGCGGGCCCCCAGAACAACAGGCCGATACCCATGCCGGCCGAGAACAGCATCGCGATCCACGACACCGTCGAGAACTCAGGCGCCTCGTCGTCGGCGCCGAGCCGGATACCGCCGGTGCGGCCGTAGCCGACGACGAACATGAAAGTGATCGACGCGGCGGCCAGCATCGAGAACAGCCAGCCGAAATTGCCGGTGACCCAGCTCAGACCGGTCGCGCCCGCGACGGAGATACTCTCCGGTGCGGCGAAGCCCCAGATCACGACGACCAGCACCAGCATGCCGGCGATCCCGAAGACACCCCAGTTCGTCGTGAAGATCCGTGGGGTGTCCTCCACGCCGATGCCCGGGATGAGCGCCGGGTGCGTGACCTCCCTCAGGAGCCGCTTGCGTCCCCCGCGTCCTCTGCGCGGTGGTCCTTTGCCATTGTTCCGGTCGTCGTCGCTCGTCATCATCGGCCCTTCCGCGTCGCTGCCTGTCCTGGTCGGCGACCCGGACGTCGGCTCGACGCTTGTGCGGATTCCTCGGCCACGCTATCGGACTTGGTCCGCACCGCAGGCGGACCGTCCGCTGAGCGGGTCATGCTTCGTCCGGCACAACCACGCCGCGGTCGCCGTCGACGAGCACCATCTGACCGTCGCTGAGGATTGTGGTGCCGCTTCCGGTGCCCATGACGGCGGGGATCCCGTACTCGCGGGCCACGATGGCCGCGTGCGATGCCAGCCCGCCGTTGTCGACGACCACGGCGGCCGCGCGGGCGAACAGCGGGGTCCACGATGGGTTGGTGGCGGTGCACACCAGGACCTCCCCGGACCGGAGCTCCGCGAACTCGTCGGGGCCGGCGATGACGCGTACGGGCCCGGTCGCCCGGCCGCTGCCGCCGCCGACGCCGCTCACCAGTGCGCCGTCGGCGCCTGCGTCCCAGGCCGGGTAGATCAGCGACGGTGCGATGAGCGGGGAGCCGGCCAGCTCGGCGAACGCCTGCCTGCGGCGGGCGACGATGCCGGCGAGAGAGCCCGCCGGGTCGTCGGGCCCCGCGAGCGGCCGGAGGTCCTCGAGGGTGAGGTACCAAACGTCGTCGGCCTCGGGGATCGCGCCCGCTCCGGCGAGGCGGCGGCCCATTTCGAGCACCGCCCGGCGCAGCGGCGGCATGCCGCGCGTGAGCTCGAAGTGCGTGTCCTCCCGCACCGCGGCCCCGGCGGCCGCCTTGTCCACCAGCCTAGCGACGCGGTTCTGTGCCCGGATCAGCCTGACGAGCGGGTGCCGCTGGACGGTTGCGAGCGCCGCCGCCGCGGCCCGGCCGAGCATTCGGTCGCCTACTCGCTCCGTGAGGAGCACCGAGACCAGCGCCGTGACCGTCTCGGGGGACTCCGACCACGTCGGGTCTCTGGGCAGGAGGACGCTGACGGTCTCGCGGTGGCCGTACCGGGCGAGGAACGCGTCGAGGGCGTCCAGGGCCGGCGACGCGTCCGGGTCCGTTCGCAGGAGTTCGAGAAGCCCCCGGCCGTCGAGGCCCCTTGCCCGCTGCGCGAGGCGGGGTCGAGTCGCGATGAGGTCCGCGATGCCTCCAAGGGCCGCGTTCGCCTCCTGGGTTGCCGTCTTCGCGTCCACGAGTAGCGATGCGAAGAGGTTGCGTCGGCGCAGGATCGTGAGCAGCAGCCGGAGCCGGACCATCGCCCCCGCGGCGGACGGCAGGTACTCGATGCGCAGTTCCGTCATGAGGTCGCTCGCCCGCCCGGCCTCGGGCGGCACCGCGAGCAGTTCCGCCCAGGAGGCCGCCGTCAGGTCCCGGGAGCCCAGCTCCGCGACGGCGGCCCGGAACCGGGCGAGGCGCGGGTCGTCGGCCCACGCGCGGGGATCGCAGCCGAAGCGCGAGACGGTGCGCGCGATGCGTCGGGGCGTGCGGCGGCTCGGCTCGGGGTTCGGCGGGACGAACTCCTGGACGACGGCGTCCGTGGCCGGGATCGAGTCCGTGAGCCGCACCCGCACACCCGCCACTCCGTCGAGCAGCCGCTCCATGTGGCGCCCGACGTTCGGTTCGATCCAGGCGCTGACCTCCATCGGGTACGGCCGGCGGGGGACGAGTTCCACGATGACCGGCCCCGTGAGCCGCTGGCGCCGGGTGAGCCGCCGTGGCGGCGGGGGGAGGGCGGTCATCGGACGGGCCTGCAGGATGGCGACCGCGTCGCCGGCGACCGCCCACTCGATGTCCTGCGGCCGGCCGAAGTGCTCCGCGATGCCCCGACCCAGCGCGGCCAGGCCGGCCAGCTGCGCCTCCGTGAGGCGCGCGGCGCCGTCCGCTTCGACGGTCTCGGTGCCGCCGGAGGCGCTCTCCCGGATCACCGTGTCCGCCCTGCCCGCGCGCCGCTCGACTACCTCGTCGTCGGGCCCGAGAACGGCGTGGTCCGGGGTGACGAGTCCCGCGACGACCGATTCGCCGAGCCCGGGGCTCGAGTCGATGACGACGCGGTCGCGGGCGCCGGTGACGGGGTCGGCCGTGAACATGACCCCGGCCAGATCGGAGGGCGCCATGCGTTGCACTACGACGGCGATCGCCACGGTTGCGTCGTCGATCCCGAGCCGGGCGCGGTAGGAGACGGCCCGCTCGGTCCACAGCGATGCCCAGCACCGCCGCACCGCGTCGATGAGGGAGTCGGCGCCCTCGATCCCGAGGAAGGTGTCCTGCTGCCCGGCGAATGCCGCCCCTGGGAGGTCCTCCGCCGTCGCGCTTGAACGCACGGCGACGCGTCCGGCGCCGAGCCGCTCGTAGGCCGACATGACGTCGGCGTGCACTGTCCCGGGCACGCCGGCGGAGGCGACCGCCTCCTGTGTGGGCTCAGCTAGGTCTGAGACGGCCAGCCGGTAGGCGTCAGTGGTGATCACGAACCCGTCGGGGACGGGGAACCCGGCCCGGACCAGCTCCGCGAGGTTGGCGCCCTTGCCTCCCGCCACGGCCAGGTCCGAACCCGACAGCAGGCTGAAGGGGACGCACGCGGTGAAGCTCATCGGCCCAGGCTAGGGCTCGTCGTCCGGCAGCGGGAGCCCGGTGGTGATGAGGGTGTGGACATAGGAGGCGACCCGCGCCGGTTCCTCTCCCTCTCCGACGCGCGCGACCCCGACCCCGATGATCGCCTGCAGATATGGGACGTGTGCGGCGGGCGACTCCACGCCCGCCTCGGTCAGCACCGCGAGCAGCGGTGCGAGCAGCGATCGGTGCAGGGCGGTGATCTCCTCCGTGTGCCGCGGTGACAGGTCGGCCTGCCGGAGGGCGGAGGCCAGGCGGTGCCCGCCGTCGGCCGTCATCTCCATCGTGGCCTCGACGTAGCGGCGCAGACGGGCGCGGCCCGGCGCAACGCCCTCGAGCGCCGCCGCCATGTCCCGGGCCCAATCATCGAACGCATTGATCGCGACGGCGACGAGCAGATCCTCGCCGGAGGGGAAGTAGTCGTAGACGCTGGACCGGGCGATCCCCGCCCGCGCGCCGACCGCCTTGGGGGTGATCGCCGCGACGCCGTCGGCCACGATGATCTCCGACGCCGCGCGCAGCAGCGCCTCCCGCTGCGCGACGCGGTGCTCGGCGAGGGTGGGCGCGGAGATCCTGGGCATCACCCCATTATGGACTCCCTTGAGTTTGCCGACACAGTGTCGTTAAATTCGGGGCATGACCATCCCCCGTCGCTGGCTCGGGCTGGCGTTCATCGGCCTCGCGGTGTCGCTCATCATCGTCGACTCCACCATCGTCAACGTCGCGATCCCCTCGATCGTCGACGATCTCGGCCTCACCTCCACACAGGTGCAGTGGGTCCAGGAGGCCTACACGCTGGTGTTCGCGGCCCTCCTCATCCCCTTCGGGACCCTCGCGGACCGCGTCGGGCGGAGACGCATCCTCATGATCGGCGTGACCGTCTTCACGCTCGCCTCGATCGCCGCCGGCCTGGCCGGTGGCGGCGGCGCGCTCATCGCGGCGCGTGTCGCGCAGGGACTCGGCGGCGCGATGGTGCTGCCCGGCACGATGTCGATCATCAACGCCACCTTCCGCGGCCGCGAGCGAACCATTGCCTTCGCCGTGTGGGGGTCCATCATCGGAGGCATGGCCGCCCTCGGTCCGCTGCTCGGCGGGTGGCTGATCACCGACTTCACCTGGCGGTGGGCCTTCGGGGTCAATGTCCCCTTCGGCGTCCTCGTCGTCGTCGGCGCTCTGCTCACCATCAGGGAGTCCAGGTCCCACAACCCGGGCCACTTCGATCTCGGCGGGGCGGCGCTGGTCGCCGTCGCCGCGGGGTCGCTGGTGTTCTCCCTCATCGAGGGGCGCACCCTGGGCTGGTGGACCACCAACCATGCCCCGCAGGTGGGTGGCTGGACGTGGCCTTACGGCATCGCGCCCACCCCGTTCCTCCTTCTGCTCGCCCTCGCCTCGGGGGCGCTGTTCGTCACCCTCGAACTGCGGAGGAAGCGACGCGGTGAGGCCACCATGCTTCCGCTCGACCTGTTCACCATCCGCAGCTTCAGCGGAGGCAATGTCGTCGCGATGATCGTCAGCCTCGGGGAGCTCGGCATCCTGTTCGTGCTTCCGCTGTGGATCCAGAACGTCCTCGAGTACGACGCGCTCCAGACGGGCTTCCTTCTGCTCCCGTTGGCCGTCGGCTCCTTCCTGGCCACCGGCATGGTCAGCGGACTGGCCCGTCGAATGACTCCCCTGGGAATGCTGCGGCTGGGAGTGCTTCTGGAGTTCGCAGGCGTCCTCGCGTTGGGGCTCGTGCTACGCCCCGACATGCCGTGGCAGCCCGTCGCCGCGATGCTGTTCGTCTACGGGTTGGGGTTGGGGCTCGCCAGTTCGCAGGTCACCAACGTCGTGCTCGCCGACTTGCCCGTCGACGAGAGCGGCCAGGGGTCCGGCACGCAGAGCACGGCCCGCCAGATCGGTTCGGCACTCGGCGTCGCGATCCTCGGCACGGTGCTGTTCAGCACACTGTCGGCCGATCTCGACGCGCGCCTCGACTCCCTCGACGCCGACGCACGGAACCAGTACGTCTCCGTCGTCACCAACAGCGCAGGCGCGGCCATCCCCGGGCTCGCCGGCAGTCCGGCGACCGCCGATGTCGGCACGGCCGCGGCGGCGAGTTTCACGACTGCGGCGTCGCGGTCGGCCTTCACGGCGGCGGGGTTCCTCGCCCTGGCGCTCGCGACATCCTTCACACTGGGCCGCGCCCGGATGCCTGAGGACGCGGAGATGGGTGCCGGGGCGCAGGCGGAGTCAGGTGGGGGCCCGATGCCTGCCTGAGTCCCGCGGGATGAGAGCGCGATCAACGCCCGCTGAGAAATGCTCAGATATCGTTTGGGTAACGATCAGGGATTGCAACGATTCAGGGCGCCAATCGTACTCAAATGGCATACGCTCGGGTTACTGGGCGACCACGTCCGTGTCGCCTTTTAACAACGAAGTGAGGTTTCACGATGAGCAAGCTTCCCTTGCGGAAGATCCTGGGTGGGACTGCGGCTACGGCCATGGTCTTCTCCCTGGCGGCGTGCAGTTCGGAGGACAGCGGAGGCAATGATCTCATCACCTATGAGATCGATTGCACGCAGTTCGAGGAGTTCGGCGACCTGTCCGGCACGACGGTGACGGTCTACAGCTCGATCGCCAGCGAGTCCGAGGCGCAGCCCCACGTCGACTCGTTCGCCCCGTTCGAGGAGTGCACGGGCGTCGACGTCGAGTGGGAGGGCAACCGCGACTTCGAGGCGCAGATGCCGATCCGCGCGGCGGCGGGCAACGCGCCCGATATCGCCTACTTCCCGCAGCCCGGCCTGATGGGCAGCATCGTGCGCGACTACAACGACCAGGTCGTTCCGGTCGGGCCGACCGCCGAGGCCAACATCGACCAGTACTACTCCGAGGCGTTCAAGGCGTACGGCACCGTCGACGGCACCCTCTACGGCGTTCCCGTGGGCGCGAACGTGAAGTCGTTCGTCTGGTACTCGCCGAGCATGTTCGCCGAGGCGGGGTACGAGATCCCCACCACGTGGGACGAACTCATGACGATCACCGAGGACATCGCGGCCAACGCCGAGGGCGTGGAGAAGCCCTGGTGCGCCGGCATCGAGTCCGGCGGTGCCACCGGTTGGCCCGCCACGGACTGGGTCGAGGACATGATGCTCCGCACGGCGACGCCGGAGCAGTACGACCAGTGGGTCACCAACGAACTCGCCTTTAATGACCCCGTCGTCATCGAGGCCATCGACAAGGCCGGCTCGATCCTCAAGAACCCCGACTACGTCAACGGCGGCCTCGGCAACGTCGCGACCATCGCGACGGCGCCGTTCACCGACGCGGGCCTGCCGATCCTCGACGGGCAGTGCTGGATGCACCGCCAGGCCTCCTTCTACCAGGCCAACTGGGGCGAGGGCGTGACCGTGGCCGAGGACGGTGACGTTTGGGCCTTCTACCTGCCGGCCGACAGCGTCGACGAGCACCCGGTGCTTGGCGCCGGCGAGTTCGCCACCGCCTTCCGTGACGCCCCCGAGGTGCACGCGTTCCAGGCCTACCTGACCAGCCCCGACTGGTCGAACATCAAGGGCCAGACCACCCCCAATGGCGGATGGCTGTCGGCCAACACCGAGCTCGACCCGGCGAACCTGACCAAGCCGATTGACCAGCTCTCCTACGAGATCCTCGCCGATCCGGCCACCGTGTTCCGCTTCGATGGCTCCGACCTCATGCCGTCGGCCGTGGGCGCCGGAACCTTCTGGACCGAGATGACCAGCTGGATCGCCAACGACAAGTCCACCCAGGACGTCGCGGACGCGATCCAGGACAGCTGGCCCAGCGAGTAGTCAGGCCCACTGCTGACCGGTGGCCCGGAGCGTTCTGCTCCGGGCCACCGGCACAACGGTTAGTCTGACCCGTGAAAGGAGGCCACGATGGAGTGGCTACTCAAACCTGATGGGGCGGGGCAGGAGTTCCTCGTCATGATCATCGCCATCGCGCTTTTCGCGAGCGTGATGGCCCTCGTGTTATTCCTCACCGACCGGCCGAACATGCCGCGGTGGGTGCCCATTGTCGGCTACCTCGGTCCCGCCGTCGCGCTGATCGGCTTCGGCCTGCTGTTCCCGGCCCTGACGACGGTGGTGAACTCGTTCCAGAACCGCACCAAGGACGCGTTCGTCGGCCTCGACAACTACGCAGAGATCTTCACCAATCCGGAGTTCATCCGGGTACTGGTCAACACGGCGCTCTGGATGGTCCTGGTGCCGCTGGTCTCGACGGCGCTCGGCCTCGTCTACGCGGTGCTGGTGGACCGGATCAGGATGGAGAAGGTCGCCAAGACGCTCATCTTCCTGCCGATGGCCATCTCGATGGTGGGCGCGTCGATCATCTGGAAGTTCGTCTACGAGTACAAGCCCCCGGGCGTCGACCAGATCGGACTGCTCAACCAGTTGCTCGTGACGTTCGGCGCGGAGCCCCAGCAGTTCCTGTTGGACCCGCCCGGCAACACGTTCGCGCTGATCTTCGTCATGATCTGGATCCAGACCGGCTTCGCCATGACGGTGCTGTCGGCGGCCATCAAGGCCATCCCCGACGACATCGTCGAGGCGGCCCAGATCGACGGCGTGTCCGGCATCAAGATGTTCGTCTACATCACGATGCCGAGCGTGCGGCCGGCCATCATCGTCGTGCTCACCACGATCGCCATGGCCACACTGAAGGCCTTCGACGTCGTCTACACGATGACCGGCGGCAACTTCCAGACCTCTGTCATCGCGAACGAGTTCTTCACCCAGAGCTTCGTCCGCCAGCAGCCGCATATCGGCGCCGCGCTCGCGGTGCTGCTGTTCGTCATCGTCTCGCCGATCGTCATCTACAACGTGCGCAACATGCGCATCTCGGAGGGGGAGCGATGAGCGCCACCGCACCGGCGATGCCCCGCAAGCTCACGCGCAAGGAGCAGCGGGCCGTCGACAACAAGACAAAGTTGACGTCGCCCACGGCGTCGGTCATCGCGATCATCATCGCCATCGTGTGGACCACCCCGACGGCGGGCCTGCTCATCACGTCGTTCAGGCCGGCGTCGGAGATCCGCACGACGGGCTGGTGGACGGTGTTCTCGAACCCGGACTTCACGACGGAGAACTACTCCGACGCGCTGGGCACCAGCGGCCTCGGGCAGTCGTTCATCAACTCGATCGTCATCACGATCCCGGCGGTGATCATCCCGATCCTGCTCGCCCTCCTGGCGGCCTACGCGTTCGCCTGGATCCCCTTCAAGGGACGCGACATCCTGTTTACGGCCGTCTTCGCCCTGCAGGTGGTCCCCATCCAGGTGACGCTGATCCCGCTGCTCACCCAGTACGTCAACGTCGGCCTCGACGGGACGCTGTGGGTGCTGTGGCTGTCGCACTCGATGTTCGCCCTGCCGCTGGCGATCTTCCTCCTGCACAACTTCATGAAGGAGATCCCGGCGTCGCTGATCGAGGCGGCCCGCGTCGACGGCGCCGGCCACGTGCGCATCTTCTTCACGGTGCTGCTGCCGCTGCTGGTCCCAGCCATCGCGTCGTTCGGCATCTTCCAGTTCCTCTGGGTCTGGAATGATCTGCTCGTCGCCATGGTGTTCGCCAGCAACGACTACGCCCCGGTCACGCGGAAGATCGCCGAGATGGTCGGCAGCTTCGGCTCCGCCTGGCACCTGCTCGCCGCAGGCGCCTTCATCTCGATGCTCGTCCCGGTCATCGTCTTCCTCGCACTGCAGCGCTACTTCGTGCGCGGCATGCTGGCGGGCGGTGTGAAGGGCTGATCATTCGGTTCGATTGACCGGCGGTCCTAGGGTGTTCCTGGGGCCGCCGGTCTTTTCGTGGCCGGCCCCGAACACGAAAGGCAGGCAGATGGAGCACTCACCGGAGCCGCTCGAGTCCGAAACGGTTGAGCCCGAGGCCGTCGATGTGCAGGCGAACCGCAGGAGCCTCGGCTGGACGTTCGCCGGGCTCATGCTGACGATGCTGCTCGCGGCGCTCGACCAGACGATCGTGGCGACCGCGCTGCCCACCATCGTCGGCGAACTCAACGGTCTCGAGCACCTGTCATGGGTGGTCACCGCCTACATGCTGGCCGCCACCATCGGCCTGCCCATCTACGGGAAGCTCGGCGACCTCTTCGGCCGCAAACCCGTCTTCATCTTCGCGATCCTGGTGTTCCTCGCCGGCTCCATGCTCTCCGGCACGGCCACCAGCATGTTCCAGCTCATCGCGTTCCGCGCCTTCCAGGGCATCGGCGGCGGCGGCCTGATGATCGGCGCCCAGGCGATCCTCGCCGACGTCGTCCCGCCCAGGGAACGCGGCCGGTACATGGGTCTCATCGGCGCCGTGTTCGGCCTGGCCTCCATCGGCGGCCCGCTCATCGGGGGCTACCTCACCGACAACGTGGGCTGGCGCTGGATCTTCTACATCAACCTGCCCATCGGGGCCGTGGCGCTGACAACCGTCATCTTCGCGCTGCACCTGCACAAGCCGGACGGAAAGGGTGTCCGCCTGGACTACCTCGGCACGATTCTGTTGGCGAACGCCTCGGCGTCGCTGGTGCTGCTGTCCAGCTGGGGAGGCACCACGTACGACTGGCTGAGCCCGCAGATCATCGGTCTCGGCGTAGCCGCCGTCGTCGCGGCAGTCCTCTTCGTGCTCGTGGAGCTACGGGCGGCGGAACCGATCGTCCCGATGGCCCTCTTCCGCGAGCGCAACTTCGTCTTCCCGACCATCGCGGCCATCATGACGGGCGTCGGGATGTTCAGCGCGGTCGCCTACCTGCCCACCTACCTGCAGATGGTGGAGCGGGTCAGCGCAACCGAGTCGGGGCTGATGATGATCCCCATGGTGGTCGGCATGCTCACCGCCTCCATCGTGACGGGCCGCCTCATCACCGCCACCGGCAAGTACAAGATCTACCCCATCATGGGTGCCCTCATCGGCGCCCTCGGCCTCGTGCTGCTGTCGCGCCTCGACGCGGACACCCCCTACGTCTACACGGCCACCGCCATGGTGGTGCTCGGACTAGGGGTGGGCTCGTCGATGCAGAACCTGGTGCTCATCGTCCAGAACAGCGTCCCGCACCGGATCCTCGGCGCGGCCACGTCCGCGGTCAGCTACTTCCGGCAGATCGGCGCCTCACTGGGCATCGCGATCTTCGGGTCGATCTTCGTCTCGCGCCTCACGACAGCGGTGGCCGAGCACCCCAGCGGCAGTGGCCAGCCGCTGGACAGCGGGGCGCTGAGCTCGCTGACCCCCGCGACGCTTGCGCAGCTGCCCGCCCCCGTACAGGGCTTCATCGCCGATGTGTTCTCCGCCGCCCTCCCTCCGATCTACCTGCTCGGTGTGCCACTCATGGCCGTCGGGTTCGTGGCAGCCCTGTTCATCGAGGCGCGGCCGCTCTCGAACCGCACGCACCGCGCCAACGCGGAGGCGCCGACAGGGCAGTAGCCCGAAGCATCCTCGCCGTGGGACCGGGCGGGCCTAGAGTCGGTGACAGACCACCACACCGGACAGGAGGGGCCCCATGACCCATGACCGGTTCTACCGCCACCAGCGGGCCTGGCGTGACTTCCAGACCTTCCTCCCCGAGCGGCTGCGGCTCGACGTCCACGACGAGCCGGAAGAGGCCCACTGGGAGTGGGAGGGGCACCGCGTCCACATCGACCGGTACCGGTCCACGCTGTCGCGGGTACGGATCGTCCTCCACCACGGCGTCGGCACCAACGGGCGCCAGCTGAGCCTCATCCTCGGGGCGCCCCTGGCGGAGCTCGGGTACGACGTCTCGTCGATCGACAACCTCGGGTTCGGCATGACCGGCGTCCGGCCGGGGGCTGAGTTCACCTACGACGACTGGGTCCGCATGGTCGTCGCGTTCCTCGCTCACGCTCGCGCCGGGGACGACAGGCCGATCGTCCTGTTCGGGCACAGCGCGGGCGGTATGCTCGCCTACCACGTCGCCGCGGCGGCCCCCGCCGGCACCCTCGCGGGCATCGGGGGAACGGCCTTCCTGGACCAGCGCGTCCGGGCCGTCCGCGACGCCACCGCCCACGGGCCCGTCACGTCCCGGATCGCGGCCCCCGCGATGGGCGTGCTCACGCGGACGCGGCTGGCCGGGGTCCGGTACCCGATGACCCTGGCGTCGAAGATGTCCGCCCTGGTCAATGACAAGGCGGCGCTCAAGATCCTGCGCGACGACCCGACGAGCGCCGGAAACGCCATGTCCCTGAGATTCCTGCGCTCCTACCTCACCTACGCGCCCGCCGTCGAGCCGGAGCACTTCGACGTCTGCCCCGTGCTCCACGCTCAGCCCGACGCCGATCGCTGGGCCCCGGCCAGGCTGAGCCTCGCGTTTCTGTCGCGGCTGCACCGCGTGGCGGTCACCGAGGCGTACCTCGACGACGCCGGGCACCTACCGTTGGGCGATCCCGGCCTCCGGCAACTCCTCGACGCCGTGCACGGCTTCGCCCGGCGCGCGTCGCCTTAGGGCACCGCGGCGGGCCACCCCGCCCCGGCACGGTCCGCTGAGACGCCTGGTCAGGCGGTGGCCTGGCCCAGGCCGTAGGCCTGGTGCACCAGCACGATCGGGTGGATGGTCTTCACGCCGCTGGACTTCTCGATCTGCCAGCGGCAGGTTTCGGTGTCGCAGGCGGCCAGCCCGTCGGTGTTCTCCTTGACCATGTCGAACAGCGGCTTGCCGACGGCCTGCGCGGTCTCGTACTTCTCCTTCTTGAGGCCGTACGTGCCCGCGATGCCGCAGCAGGTGGCGCCGCTGTCGAGCACCTCAAGCCCTGGAATGAGCCGCATCAGGTCCGCCGCGGGCGTCCCGATTCCCTGGCTCTTCAGCTGGCACGGCGCGTGGTACGGCATCCGCATCTCGATCGGCTGGAAGTCCGTCGGCAGCTCGTCGGCCTCGTACAGCTCCATGAGGAACTCGGAGATCTCCCGGATGCGGGTGCCGACGTCGAGGAGCTCCTCGTCGTGGATGCCAAGGATCTGATGCGCCTCGTGCTTGAGCATCCCGGTGCAGCTGCCCGCGGTGCTGATGATCGTGAGATCCGTCCCCGCGGTGCGGAGCTGCTTGACCAGCTTCCGCACCGACGCGCTGGCCTGCTCGAACAGGCCGTTGCTCTGCTCGGCGAGGCCGCAGCAGCCCTGCTCGGGAACCAGGACCTCGTAGCCGATGAACTCGAGAACTTCGATGGCCTTCTTCGCTGCCTCGACCTCGAAGTAGCCGCCGGCGCAGCCGTGGAAGTAGACCAGCGCGCCGCGTGTGGGCTGCTTGGTTGGCTTCGGGCGCTTCTTCAGCCACGAGTGCAGCGACTGGGTGCGCGCGGTCGGCATCGGGGCGTCGCGGTGCACGCCGACGACCTTCTCCATGGCGTAGCGGGCCAGCTTGTTGTCGAGCACGGCGTTGGCGATGGGGGCGATGGGGGTCATGGCCTTGCCCATCAGTGTGGTCTGCGTGATCATCCGGTCGCGGACGGGTACGCCGTCCTCGGCCTTCATGACGGCGCGGGCGAGCGAGTTGAGTTCGGCGACGTTGACGCCCTGCGGGCACACCACGCTGCAGGTGCCGCAGCTGGAGCAGTAATCGACGGAGTGGTCGACCGGCTCGTCGTCGCGGAACCGTTCGCCCTGCGGACCGACGAACTTCGGCCCGGAGAAGAGCGGGTTGACCGCGGAGACGGGGCAGGCGGTCTCGCAGATCGTGCACTTGACGCACATGTCGAGACTCATCCGCTGGAGTTCGTTGTTCAGCCGGTCGCGCAGCCCCTGGGCCCGCTCGTTCCGGGACTTCTCGCTCATCGTGAACCTCCGGTGATCTGATCGGCGGCCCGGACGGCCGTGGCGACGGCGACTCCGTCACCTGACTTCTCTCGCCAGCGTTCGGCCCCCGCGATGAGGCCGCCGGCGACATACAGGTTGGGGTGGACGACGGCGCCGCCTGCGTCAGTCGGCCGGCCCGCGGCGTCCGTGCGTACGCCCACCTCGAACAGGGGGTGCGGGCCCCAGTACACGGACTGGATGAGGGGGGTGGCGTCGGAGGCGGTCAGGGGGAGCCCGAACACGGGCTCGGTGATGCCGCCCTTCGAGTCGACGTCGACCGCCCCGCTCTCGAAGCCGCCGGGCGCGAACACGAACGACCGCGCCGTCAGCGGGCGCGGACCGCCGGCCGCGGCGAGCGTCACGGAGGTCACCGTGTCGCCGTCGCTCTCGAACCCGGTTATGCGGCTGCCCTGGACGAACCGCACCCCGGCGTCGCGGACCTTGGCCAGCAACGCATCGTAGAGCCGGATTCCGGGCACCGACGGCGGGGGCATCGGGATCTCGCACACGTCGGTGCCGATGAGTTCGGCGACCTGCCGCCACACGTCCAGCCGCTTCGCGCCGAGCACGGCGGGCAGGGCCACGACGTCGGCCTTGCCGGCGACGGCGGCGACCGCCTTGGCGAACGTGGCGGCGAACGCCTCGTCGTCCATGGCCCGGGCGTAGGTGAGCGGGGTCGGGTCCGCCTCGCCCTTGCGGGCCGGCAGATCGATCCAGGCTGAGCGCGCCGTCAGCGCGCCGCCGTCGGGGGCGGTGCTGCGGGCGAGGTTCCCGGCGATGAGGTCCGCGGGGAAGTCCTTGATCTGCTTGATCCCGACGACGGAGAACGTCTTGCCGCCGGTCACCTCGCCGGCCATCATCGACGGCTGCGCCAGCGCCGTCGGGCGGATGGAGCCGACGGCCGTGGGGAGGTTGACGTTGCGGGCAGGATCGCCGACGAGGAGGTCGGGGCCGAGCTCGGCGGCGAGCCAGGAGACGGCCCCGCCGACGGCTTCGGCGCCGACCGACGCGTGGGGGTGCTCCGCGGGTAGGGATCCGACGGCCTCCAGCGGGGCGGCGACGCGGTCCGGCGCGTAGCCCAGGATGTCGACGGTGCCCTGGGACAGGTGCAGCCCTCCCGGGCCCTTGGTGACCAGGGTGACCGACTTGCCGGCGCGGGCCAGCCGGAGGGCCGCGGTCAGGCCGGCGAGCCCGGCCCCGATGACGACGGCGTCTTTCATCGAACAATCTCCTCTTCAGGCTGGGGCAGGTGCTCGACGTCGAGCGTTCCGGCGAAGATCCAGTGGTCGAGTGCGGTCTGACGGACCTGCTGGCCGTACAGGATGGGCCAGATGCCGATCCAGCGGTGCTTGAGGAACAGCCGCAGCAGCCCGGTGGCGCGCTCGGAGTCGGCCACCTGCTCGGAGCAGGCCAGCCCGGCGGCGCGGGCGGCGCAGAATCCGCCCTGACAGGGGCCCATGCCGAGGCGGAGCTGGCGGCGCAGGTCGTCGAGCGTGGCGTTGGGCTGCTCGTGCAGCAGCTCGACGAACATCGAGCGGCTCATCAGCTCGCACTCGCAGATGATCGGGTCGTCGAGGCGGTCCTCCTCGCGCTCCCCGAGGCGGTGCGTGACTGTGTACAGCTTGCGGTCCTCGCTGCCCGGCACCGGTTCCTCGGCCGTCGTGCAGGGACGGTTCTCGCCGAGCTGATCGTTCATGGCGTCGACGATGTGCTCGGCCATGAGCCGGTAGGTGGTGAGCTTGCCGCCACCGATGGTGAGCATTCCCTTGAGCCCGTCGCGCTTCGAGTGGTCGATGACCGCCATGCCGCGGCTCATGTGGCGGGTGTCCTCGACGGAGACGCGGTCGTCCTTGATGAGGGGCCGCGAGCCCGACCAGGCGTGCAGGGCGCGGGCCTTGCGGAAGCCGGGAATCATCGCCTCGCCGGCGTCCAGCATCTGCTGGACCTCCGCGCGCGGGATGGGGAGGTGGTCGGGGTCCGTCTCGTGGACGTCGGTGGTGCCGATGACCGACACGGTGTGCACGGGGACGAGGATGTCGCCGTCGGTGGGGTAGACGCAGCGGTTGATGACCGTGTTCACCAGGCGGTGGTTCATCGCGACCATGATTCCGCGGCCGGGGATGACGGCGACGGGGTCGGCGCCGGCCATGGTGGCGATCTGGCCCGCCCAGGGGCCGGCGCAGTTGAGGACGAACGAGCAGTCGATCTGGACGTCCTCGCCGTTCTTCTCGTCGCGGCACATCACCGCGGAGACGCGGTCGCCCTCGCGCTCGATCTTCGTGACCCGGTGGTAGGTGAGGACCTTCGCGCCGTGGTTCATCGCGGAGCGGGCGGCGCCCCAGACGAGCTGCCAGCCGTCGACCGAGCCGTCCTGCACCTCGATGGCCCGCTGGATGCGGGGGTCGAGGCGGGGCTCGCGGCGCAGCGCCTCCGCCACGGGGATCTCGACGGCGGGCACGCCAGTCGCCTTGGCGCCCTCCAGGAACTGGTCGGCGTAGGCCGGATCGTCTCCGGCGAGTGTGACGAAGAATCCGCCGGTGTCCTCGACGGCGTCGGCCTGGATGCGGCGGAGGATCGCGTTCTCCTCGGCGCACTCCGTGGCGGAGCCCGGGTCGCTCACCACATAGCGTCCACCGGAGTGGAGCAGTCCGTGGAACCGGCCGGTGGTTCCCTGGCCGAGGTCGACGCGTTCCAGCAGAACTGCACGGTACCCGCGCATGGCTGCATCGCGGACGACACCCAGGCCGGTCGACCCTCCTCCGATGACGACGACGTCGGTCTCGAGACGCTTCATTGTGTCCCCTCCTTTGGCCTCAGCACTGGTCTACCATGCCCAACCCGCAATGGGCGTGACAATGTAAAACGCGCATTTGGGGGCCGCGCGCCGCATACGTGCACGTTTGACCACGGGGGGGTGGATGAATGTGCAGGAGGTGGGATCAGGTCGGACGCCCGGTCGACCGGCGGACGATCAGCTCCGGCTGGAACACGGTCTGCCGGGGGATGAGGCCCGGGTCGTCGGCCTCCTCGAGCAGGATGCGCAGCGCCGTCTTCCCGATGGTCGAGCTCGGCTGGCGCAGGGAGGTGAGGGGCACGGCCGCCGCGGCGGCGAAGGCGATGTCATCGAATCCGATGAGCGCGATCTCCTCCGGCACCCGCATGCGCCCGTCCTCGACGAGCGCCTGGAGCACGCCGAGCGCAAGGAGATCGTTGGCGGCGAAGATGGCGTCCGGCCGTTCCCGCGCCGGGCGATCTAGGAGGCGCAGGCCCGCGGCCGCGCCCTCCTCGACGGTCGTGGCGTTCGTGGGAACCACTTCGATGCCGACGTTGCCGGCGTCCTCCGCCGCGATCCGAGCTCCGGCCAGCCGATCCGTGACCTCACGCAGTTCGAGGGGGCCGCCGACGAACGCGATGCGCCGTCGCCCCACGTCGACGAGGTGCTCGACGGCCATCCGCCCGCCGGAGATGTTGTCGACCGAGACCGAGCTGAACCGGTTCTGCCCGCTGTAGCGGCCCACCAGGACGGCGGGGACGCCACGTTCGCGGAGCCTCTCCAGGCGGCTGAACACGTCGCCGAACGGGGCGACGAGCAGGCCGCGGACCTGGTGCTCCTCGAAGAGATCGATGTACATCCGCTCGCGGACCGGTTCCTCGGCGCTGTCGCCGAAGAGGATCGCGATCCCACGCTGCGTCGCCTCGTCGCTCGCTCCTCGCACCACGTCGTTGTAATAGGGGTTCTGTCCGTCGAGCACCACGAAGCCGACGGTGGCGCTGATGCCCTGCCGCAGCTTGCGGGCTGCCTCGTTGCGCACGTACCCGAGGGCATCGATCGCCTCCTGGACCCGCATGGCGGACTCGGGGGATACCGCATCCGGGCGGTTGAGTACGTTCGACACCGTGCCGACGGACACGCCGGCGCGGTGTGCGACGTCACGAATGCTGACGCTGGCCATGGATCCAGGGGCCCTAACGATTCCGCATCTTTTGTCTCCGGTGACTTGACCTTGCGGGTGGGTGTACCTATCGTAGCTTGAAACGAGTTGAATCGATTCAAGGGTAGCAGCTTCGATGTTGAAGCCAGCCCACTCAAAGAGGAGAACCCCTAGTGACCGACACGGTATCCGACCCGGCGACGCCGGCGCTCGAGCTGTCACGCGTCGTGAAGTCCTTCGGGCCTGTCGTCGCGCTCCGCTCGGGCAGTTTGACCCTCCAGAAGGGCTCGATCCACGCGCTGATCGGTGAGAACGGCGCGGGCAAGTCGACACTTGTCAAGATCGTCGCCGGGCTCTACCGCCGCGACGCGGGCGACTTCCGGCTAGAGGGTGACCCGGTGGACTTCCACAGCACCGCCCAGTCCAAGGCCGCCGGCATCGCGGTCATCTACCAGGAGCCGACGCTCTTCCCGGACCTGTCGGTCACCGAGAACATCTTCATGGGCCGCCAGCCGACGGGCCGCCTCGGTCGCATCGACCGCAAGGCCATGCGCCAGGAGGCCACCGAGATCTTCGAGCGCCTCGGCGTGCGGATCGATCCGGACCGCCTCACCGAGGGCCTGTCGATCGCCGACCAGCAGATCATCGAGATCGCCAAGGCCATCTCCCTCGACGCTCGCGTGCTGATCATGGACGAGCCCACCGCCGCGCTCAGCGGCGTCGAGGTCGAGCGGCTGTTCGCCGTCGCTCGCCAGCTCCGCGACGAGGGCCGCGCACTGGTGTTCATCTCGCACCGCTTCGACGAGGTGTTCGAGCTGTGCGACACCGTCACCGTCATGCGCGACGGGTCCTACATCGACACCATGCCGATCGCCGAAACCAGCGTGGACGACCTCGTCCGCCTCATGGTCGGCCGCGACGTCACCGAGATGTTCCCCAAGCTTGAGGCCGAGATCGGCGACGACGTGCTCGTCGTCGAGGGGCTCAACCAGAAGGGCGTGTTCAAGAACATCTCGTTCTCCGTCCGGTCGGGCGAGATCGTCGGCCTGGCCGGGCTGGTCGGTGCGGGTCGCAGCGAGGTGGTCCGCGCTATCTTCGGCGTCGACCCCTACGAGAGCGGCACCGTCAAGGTCAACGGCAAGGTGCTGCCCAAGGACAACCCCCGGGCCGCCATGGCGGAGGGTGTGGCGCTCGTCCCCGAGGATCGGCGCAAGCAGGGCCAGGTGCTCGACCAGTCGGTCGCCCTCAACATCACCATGGCGATCCGCAACCGGCTCGCGAAGGCCGGCCTCATCTGGAGTTCGATCGAGAACGAGGCCGCGGCCATCTGGGCCAGCCGCCTCGAGGTGAAGACCGCGGCGCTCGACGCCGAGGGCGGCACCCTTTCCGGCGGCAACCAGCAGAAGGTCGTCCTCGCCAAGTGGCTCGCCTCCAACCCGAAGGTGCTCATCATCGACGAGCCCACCCGCGGCATCGACGTCGGCACCAAGGCCGAGGTGCACCGCCTCATCTCCAAACTCGCCCAGGAGGGGCTCGCGATCCTGATGATCTCGTCCGAACTACCCGAGGTCCTCGGCATGGCCGACCGCGTCCTCGTCATGCGCGCCGGTGAGATCACCGGAGAATTCGACCGCTCCGAGGCCACGCCCGAGGCCGTCATGTTCGCCGCGACCGCCGAGGAGGACGTCGCGTGACCAGCACTTCATGGGGGGCCGCCGAGCAGAAGTCCCCGTTCGCCAGCCTCACCCACATCATCAAGGCCCGCGAGACCGGCATCGCCATCGCGCTGATCGCCGTCATCGTCGCCGCGACGGCCGTCAATCCCTCCTTCCTGTTCTCCAACGACGGGTTCCGTGACCTGCTCCTCACCCCGTCGCTGCTCATGGTCACCGCGGTCGGCGTCGGCGTGGTCATCATCACGCGCAACGTCGACCTGTCCGTCGGCTCGACCGTGGGTCTGACCGCCTACATGACCGGTCGCATGTTCATCGACTTCCCCGGCATCCAGCCGGTGTTCGTCTTCCTCGCCGGGATCGCACTCGGCGGACTCCTCGGGCTGATCAACGGCGCGCTGGTCGCCTTCGGCAAGGTGCCCGCCCTGGTGATCACGCTCGGCACGATGTACATCTACCGCGGCATCAACGTCGCGTGGGCAGGTAGCGACCGGATCAACGCCTCCGACATGCCCGCCTCCTTCCGGGAGCTCGGCACCCAGGAGATCCTCCGCATCCCGGTGCTGACGATCATCGCGGTCGTCGTGCTGGTGATCGCCGCCTGGTACCTCAAGAACCTGCGCAGCGGCCGAGAGCTCTATGCCATCGGCTCGGATCCCGACGCCGCACACCTCTACGGCCTCAAGGTCACCCGCAACGTGCTCGCCGCGTTCATCGTGTGCGGCGCCCTGGCGGGCATGGCCGGCGTGCTGTACGCGGCCCGCTACGGCACCGTCAGCTCCAACGCCGGTTACGGCTGGGAGCTGCAGGCGATCGGCGCGGCCGTCATCGGCGGCGTCGCGATCTCCGGCGGCGTCGGCACCGTGTGGGGGGCGGCGATCGGCGCCTACCTCCTGCTCACCATCAACCGGGCTCTGCCCATCATCGGAATCCAGGATTTCTGGCAGCGCGCAGTGGTGGGCATCCTCATCATCGGCGCCATCGTTCTCGACCGCGTTCTCGCGGTGCGCCAGCACCAACGGCTCGTCGAGTCGAGGGAAGGAGCGAAGTGATGAGCACTTCAGCCGCACTGCTCGACAAGCCCACCCGCGAGTACAAGGCCTACCAGCACTCGGCACTCCGCCGGGTCCTGGTGACCCGCGAGTCCGCCATCATCGGGCTGCTCGTCCTGGTCCTCGTCGTCGCGTCCATCGGGGTCGACAACTTCGCCAGCCCGCTCACGCTCACATTCCTGATCCGCGAGATCGCGCCGATCCTGTTCATCGCCCTGCCGATGACGCTGATCATCATCACGGAGGAGATCGACCTGTCGGTGGCCAGCACACTGGGTCTCGCCAGTGTCATCACCGGCCTCGGTGTCCAGGCGGGTTGGCCGCTGCCCGTGGCTGCCCTGCTGGCGATCCTCGTCGGCACCCTGGCGGGAGCCATCAACGGTTCACTGGTCACCTTCGTCGGCCTGCCGTCGCTGGCCGTGACCATCGGCACGCTGGCGCTGTTCCGCGGCATCGCCGTCGGACTGCTCGGCACGACCGCGATCAGCACCTTCCCGGACTTCTGGACCGACCTGGCACGGGCCAACATCCCCGCCACGCCGGTCCCCGTCATCATCATCCCGTTCCTCGTGCTGCTCGTCGTGTTCGCGACGCTGCTGCACTTCACGCCCTTCGGGCGTTCGCTCTACACCATCGGACTGAACAAGGAGGTCGCTTCCTTCTCGGGCATCAACGTGGGCATGACGAAGTTCTGGCTGTTCGTCATGAGCGGCGCGGTGTCCGGCCTGGCGGGTGTCTACTTCACCCTCCTCTACAACAACTCCCGCGGCGACAACGCCATCGGAATGGAGCTGCAGATCATTGCCGCCGTCCTGCTCGGCGGGGTGTCCATCTTCGGCGGCCGTGGCGCCATGCACGGGGTCATCGCGGGTGTCCTCCTCATCGGGTCGCTGTCCAGCGCCCTCCGGCTGGCGGGGGTCACCAGCGACATCATCAACGTCATCGTCGGCACGGTCCTCATCCTGTCAGTGGTGTCGGCAAGCTTCCTGGCCTGGTTGCGCACCAAGCGCATCGCGGCCGTAGGGAAGAAAAAGGGCCAGGCGGGCTCCAGCGGCGACACAGCCTGACCCGTACCTGGAAAGTATTTGGCCCAACGACGGGCCAGAAAGGAAACACACGATGTTCAACAAGGAACGCAAGGCGGGACGCTTCGGTGTCGGCCTCGTCGCGATCGCCGCCTCGGCAGCGCTCGCCCTGACCGGTTGCTCCGGCTCCACCGACGACTCCACGGGGATGGCCACCGACGGTGCCTCCGAGACGATGGCCGGCGGTGACGCCAACCTGGCCATCACCTTCCTGCCCAAGAACCTCGGCAACCCGTACTTCGACACCTCGAACGCCGGCGGCGCCGAGGCCATCGAGGAGTTCGGCGGCACCTACGAGGAGGTCGGCCCCACCGAGGCGTCGCCCACCGCTCAGGTCCCGTTCATCCAGACCGCTGCCCAGCAGGGCGTCGGCGCCCTCGTGGTGTCCGCCAACGACCCGGAGGCCATCTGCGACGCGCTGAACGAGGCGCGTGACGCGGGCGTCAAGGTCGTCACCTTCGACTCCGACACCAACCCCGAGTGCCGCGACCTGTTCATCAACCAGGCCACCTCCGAGGGCATCGCCCAGGTGCAGGTCGACCTCATCACCGAACAGATCGGTGACGAGGGCCAGATCGCCGTCCTGTCGGCCTCGGCCAACGCCACGAACCAGAACGCCTGGATCGAGATGATGCAGACGGAGCTCGAGGCGAACCACCCGAACGTGGAGCTCGTCGAGATCGCATACGGCGACGATGACGACCAGACCTCGTTCGACAAGACCGCGGCCCTGCTGCAGACCTACCCGGATCTCAAGGGCATCGTGTCCCCGACCACCGTCGGCATCGCCGCCGCCGCCCGCTACCTGTCCACCTCGGACTACAAGGGCGAGGTCATGCTGACCGGGCTCGGCACCCCGAACCAGATGCGCGAGTACGTCGAGGACGGCACCGTCGAGGCGTTCGCCCTGTGGAACCCGGCCGATCTCGGCTACCTGGCGGCCTACGCCGCCCAGGCCCTCATCACCGGTGAGATCTCCGGCGAGGCCGGCGACACCTTCGAGGCGGGCAAGCTCGGCTCGTACACCGTCGACGAGGGTGCCAGCGTCCTGCTCGGCGATCCCTACGTGTTCGATGCGGAGAACATCGGCGACTTCGACTTCTGATCGACAGCCGCTCCACGCACACGCGAGGCGCCGTCCGGACAAGCTCCGGGCGGCGCCTCGTCGTGTCGCACGGGGGTCAGCTGACGCCTCGACGGCGCGACCGGGCCGTCTCCATCATCCGCCAGATCATCGGGGTGAAGATCAGCTGCATCGAGAGGTCCAGCTTGCCGCCGGGCACGACGATGCTGTTGGCGCGGGACATGAAGGACCCGTCGATCATGGACAGCAGGTAGGGGAAGTCGATCCCCCGGGGATCCGCGAAGCGGATGACGACCATCGACTCGTCGAGCGTGGGGATCCAGCGGGCGACGAACGGGTTCGAGGTGTCGACGACGGGCACCCGTTGGAAGTTGATGTGGGTGCGGCTGAACTGCGGGCAAATGTAGTGCACATAGTCCGGCATCCGGCCGAGGATCGTGTCGGTGACGGCCTCTGTGGAGTAGCCGCGTGCCGTCCGGTCGCGGTGGAGCTTCTGGATCCACTCGAGATTGATGATCGGCACAACCCCGATGAGCAGGTCCACGTGCTGCGCAACATCGACGGTGTCGGTCTTCACGGCGCCGTGGAGACCCTCGTAGTAGAGCAGGTCGGTGCCGGTGGGCAGTTGCTCCCAGGGGGTGAACGTTCCGGGGGGCCGGCCGTGGACTTCCGCCTCGTCCGCGTCGTGAACGTAGTCGCGGGTCAGTCCGGTCCCGTCCTCGCCGTACTGCCGGAACAGGGCCGCCAGATCGTCGAAGAGATTGGCCTCGGGACCGAAGTGGCTGAGGGGCGGGCAGCCCTGCGCCGCGGCCTCGTCGTGGGCGCGCCTCATGCCCTCCCGGTCGTAACGGTGGAAGGAGTCGCCGTGGACGATGGCAGGTGTGACGTGCTCACGGGCGAAGATCTGCGAGAAGGTGTCGGTGATCGTGCTGGTCCCCGCGCCGGAGGAGCCGGTCACCGCGATCACGGGGTGTCTGGCTGACATGGTCTGTCTCCTAGTGCTGGGTGACGAACAGGGTGCGGTGGCCGAAGAGGGGATACGCGCCGTCGGCGTCGAGCCCCTCGTCGTGCTCGGCGAAGTAGCGCTCGAGGCGCGCGACCTCGTCGGCGGCGCCGAACATGACGGGGACGCGCTCGGTGAGCGATCGGGGCGTGACGTCGAGGACCCTCCGTGTCCCGGTGCTGGCGGCACCGCCGGCCTGCTCCATGAGGAACGCCAGGGGAGCGGCGTTGTGCAGCAGAGGCACGCCCCACCTGCCCTCGCGACGTGCGGTGTCAGGGACGATGAAGACCCCACCATGGATGAGGGTGCGGAACGCGCCGACCACGGCTGAGGCGTTCCACCGCATCACGAAGTCGTGTCCCCTCGGGCCCTCGACGCCGCGGACGCACTCGTCGACGTACCGCTTGACGGCGGTCGGCCAGTACGGCGCGTCCGTGGAGTTGATGGCGAAGATGTGCGACCCGTCGGGGATCCGAATCCGGGGGTGGGTGAGCACGAAGTTGCCGACGTCCCGGTCGAGGGTGAAACCGTCCACGCCGTCGCCGGTGGTGAGCACGAGGATGGTGCTGGGTCCGTACAGCGCCATCCCTGCGCACACCTGCCGGCTCCCGGGCTGGAGGAAGTCCTCGACCGTGAGGGGAAGCTCGGGGTCGGGGCGTTCGAGCACCGAGAACGCGAGACCCACCGACTGGTTCTCGGTGAGGTTCATCGATCCGTGCAGCGCCTCGAACACCGTGATGTAGCGCCCGTGCGCCGAGCCCTCGACGGGCACGACGGTCGGTACCCCGGCGAAGGAGATGCCGGCCAGGAGATCTGTGCCGGCGGCCTGGTCGAGGAGCATCCGGGTCGCCCGGCGGCGAAGCTCCCGTGCCGTGGCGTCGGCACTGCGCGATCCCGTGGTCGCCTCGGCGAGCACCGGCCCCCGGGCCACCGCGGCGGCGGTGAGCTTCGCGGACACCGCGATCGCGCTGAGGATGTGCGGGTACCCGTGATCCCGGCCGGAGCAGTCCTCGAGGTCGAGGAGGTAGCGGGTGAAGGTCTGTGCAGCCATGTCCGGTCCTCCGCGCGGGCGGCTCAGACCCCGAGGCGCCGGCGCCAGCCGGGGAAGAGCCGGTCGGCGTCGCCCGGGAAGGACTCGAAGGCGCGGGCGAACTCACGGTGCTGCGCCGCCCAGTCGACCGGGTCCGCGCCCGCCTCCCAGCAGCTGTGCGCCTGCCGCAACGACCGCGCGCCGGCGGCAGGACCGTCGAGGTGGCCGTAGGCGCCCCCGCCGGCGGTGTTGATGATGTTGGCGTGCCCGAGCGTGTCGAAGAACCCGGGCAGGCGCAGGGCGTTCATGCCGCCCGAGACGATCGGGGTGGTGGCCGGCATCGCGTGCCAGTCCTGGAAGTAGGCAGGGCCCTGGAACCGGTCCCGTTCACAGATGTAGGCGATGCCACGGTCGTCGGCCGCACCCTCCATCTTGCCGTGGCCCATCGTGCCTACGTGGATGCCGGAGGCGCCCTGGAGCCTGGACATCTTCGCCAGCACGTAGGCCGTGTAGCCGCGCCTCGACGAGGGCGATGTCACCATCCCGTGACCGGCCCGGTGGTAGTGCAGGAACTGCCGTGGAAAGTAGCGCCGCGCGGTGGTCACCATGCCCGGCCCCCCGACGAACCCGTCGACGAGGAACGCCACCTTGTCGGCGTCCGGTCCGAACGCGGAGAGGATGAACTCGCCCCGGGCGATCATCTCGGCGTGGTCGTCGGCGGTGATGTTGGCGCTGAACAGCTTCGCCTCGCCCGTCTCGTCCATCGCGCGCTTCATCGCGTCGTACACGAGCGGGATGCTCTCCTTCAGCGGGGCGAACACCTGGTTGCCCTGGGGCTCGTCGTTCTTGATGAAGTCGCCGCCGAGCCAGAACTCGTAGGCAGCCCGGGCGAACGGCTCGGGCCGCAGACCCAGCTTCGGCTTGATGATGGTGCCGGCGATGTAGCCGCCGTCGACGACCGGCCGCCCAAGGATGCGCCACAGGTCGGTGATGTTCTTCGACGGGCCGTCGAACAGCTCGATGGCCCGGCGGGGCACGTGGAAGTCGTACATCTTCGCGTGGGCGATGTCGCCCATTCCCTGGTTGTTCCCGATGGTCAGCGTGAGGAACGAGACGATCATCATCCGCCCGTCGGTGATGTTGCGGTCGAACAACTCCAGCGGGTACGCGATCCGCACCTCCTCCGTCGCCTCCTCGGCCAGGTAGACCAGCGCGTCGACTCCCTTGGTGAAATCGTCGGTGGTGGACACCTCGACGTTGGTGCCCGTGGAGGATTCGGCCGCGAAATGCGCGGCGGCCTCGAGGAAGCCCGTCCCCGGCTTCGGCTTGAGCTTGTAGGCGCACAGGATATGGCGCCCTCCGGCGATGAGATCCTCCTCGCGGAGGGTGAGATCGGCGTAACGGCTCGATTGGTCCATGGGTGACACCCCTTTGGCGGTAATGCTGCGTTGACAAGGCATGGAGGGCACGGCTGGCTGAGGCCGGGCGGTAACGCGGGTGGGTTCCTTGTTGAACCCCGGGGCCTGCTCGACCCCGATCTACGACGCAGCGTAGTTGCGAGAAGCCCGTGTTGAACAGAGTTGCAGCGCAAGATGCACGTTCGTGCTCACGGTGACGTGGGGGCTGACGCGATCAGTCCGGCCGCCTGCTGAATAATCTGATATCATCTTGCTATCAGCGATTGATGGAAGGAATGAGTGGCATGACCATCCCCCAGAACACCGACCCCGTCACCGATCTCGGTGGCGACTCCGTCGGCGGAGCCACCAGCACCAAGCCGGTCGGCCGCGAGGGTGCCCGGGTGGACATCGCCGAACGCAAGGCGTGGTACATCGACGGCATTCTCGCCTTCTTCGTCGCTCTCATCCTGTTCGGCATCGCGCTCTGGCAGTTCATCGTCGCCGCGGCGGCACTCGAGGCGGGCGACGGCGGCGGGACCCGCATGTTCCTGGCCATCCTTGGGCTCGCCCTTGCGCTGATGATGTTCTCGTCGCTGACGATCATCAGCCCCGGAGACACCAAGGTCATCCAGTTCTTCGGCCGCTACATCGGCACCATCCGCAAGGCCGGCCTCCTCATGACCGTCCCCTTCACCTCCAAGAAGAAGGTCTCGGTCAAGGTCCGCAACTTCGAGACCAACGAGCTCAAGGTCAACGACGCCGACGGCAACCCCATCAACATCGCGGCGATCGTCGTGTGGCAGGTGGCCGACACCGCCAAGTCGGTGTTCGCCGTCGAGGAGTTCGAGGAGTTCGTCGCGGTGCAGTCCGAATCGGCGCTGCGCCATGTCGCCACCACCCACCCCTACGACTACGCCGCCCCCGGCGAGGAGAGCCTCCGCGGCTCCACTGAGCTCGTCGCCGGCGAACTGGCCGACGAGGTGGCCGCCCGGATCTCCATCGCCGGCCTGGAGGTGGTCGAGACCAGGATCTCGTCCCTGGCGTACGCCCCCGAAATCGCCCAGGCGATGCTCCAGCGCCAGCAGGCCTCTGCCATCATCGCGGCCCGCGAGAAGATCGTCGAGGGTGCGGTCACCATGGTGGAGAACGCGCTCGAGCGCCTTGAGGAGAAGGACGTCGTCAACCTCGACGAGGAGCGCCGGGCCGCCATGGTGTCCAACCTCCTCGTGGTGCTCACCAGCGAGGCCAAGGTCACTCCCGTCGTGAACGCCGGATCGCTGTACAGCTGAGACCATGGCTGAACGCAAGGCGGTGTTGCTGCGCCTCGACCCCGCGGTGCATGACGCCCTCGCCCGATGGGCCGCCGACGACCTGCGCTCAGTCAACGCGCAGGTCGAGGTGATCCTGCGGGATGCGCTGAAGAAGGCGGGCCGTGCGCCGAAGGGCGCCGGCCCGCTGCCGCAGCGCGGCCGCCCCCGCAAGGACTCCTGACCGTCAGGCAGAGTCGGCGACGCCCTCGTTGACGTCGCTGGTGGCGTAGGTATCGCTGAGCAGCCGGTAGCTCCTGGTCAGGAACGCCGCGGCCGTGAGGATCAGCCCCACGACACTCACCAGGACGAACACCAGCGCGATCCCGCGCCCGTCGCCGTCGCCGAGCAGCCAGCCCCAGTCCGCCCGGCCCTCCGGTGACTCGGCGTAGGGGATGAGCCAGAACTCCGCAAGCGGGCCGATCACGAACGCACTCACCGGGGCCGCCGAGATCTCCACGGCCTGTGCGAAGCCGAACACCCGGCCCTGCTTCTCGAAGGGGACCACCCGTTGCAGGAGGGTCTGCTCGGCGGCCTCGATGAACGGCGTGATCACCATGTAGCCGAACACGCCGACGGTCAGCAGGACCACCGAGTCGCGCAGCGTGAAGGTCGCGCTCACCACCCAGATGCCGAGGCAGGCGAGCAGGAACGCCCGCAGCGGGTTCTTCCCCAGTCCATTCCGGGCGATGATCGCGCCGCCGAGGATCACGCCCACGCTCGACAGGCCGAACAGCAGGCCCCACGCCTCCACCGACACCAACTCGAGGCCATACGGGTCGAGAAGCCCCATGAAGACGCCGGCGAGGAAGTTGTTGAAGGTGGAGAACACGATGAGCCCGAACAGCCCCGGCACGGCGACGACGGCGAGCCAGGCGCCGCGGAAGTCCACGGACCGCTGGGCACCCTCGGCGTGCACGATCGTCGGCTCGGGGATCCGGATCAACGCCAGGTGCAGCAGCGAGGCGACGACCACCGCGATCCCGATGACGGTCACCCAGCCGATGCCCAGCTGACCCATCGCGAGGCCGGAGAGCACACCGGTCACCAGCATCGTCACCCCGTTGACCGCGCCCACCTTCCCGTTGGCGTTGGCGCGGCGGTCGGACTCGACGAGCATCGTCACCGTGGTCGACAGGGCGATCCCGCGGATCACCGCCGCCATCGAGCCGAGAAGCGCGAGGCCGGTGAACAGCCAGAACCAGGGCCGCGTGAGGTCGGTGAGCAGATTGCGCGGGACGAGGAGCAGCACGGCCCCGGCCGCGAGGTAGAAGACCGTGGTCGCGGCGGCCGACCCCATCATGACGACGTGCTTGCGGTGCCGGTCGAGGAGGGTGCCGAACGGCACGCCGAGCAGTGCCATGCCGAGCATGTAGGCGCCGTTCATCACCGATGTGGCGAGCACCGACCGGGTCTCGAGGTAGGCCCAGAAGATGACGCCGAACCACAGGAAGGACGTGCCGAGCATCGCCGCGGCGGTGTTGCCGAGGACATGGTTGAAGGCCCGGGAGCGGTGCGCCTGATCGGTGTGCACAGGGCAAGTAAACACCGGCGTCTAGGTGGTGGGTGCCGGGACCTCCCGGGTGGTGGGGCGCCTGAAGGTCTCGGCGTGGCGCTTCTTCGCCGTCGACACCATCAGCTTGATCCGGTTGAGCTGGTTGGTCTCCGACGAGCCGGGGTCGTAGTCGATGCTCGTGATGTTCGCCTCCGGGTAGCGGCGGCGGATCTCAGCGAACATGCCGCGGCCGACGACGTGGTTCGGCAGGCAGGCGAACGGCTGCGCGCAGATGATGTTCGGCGCGCCCGCCTCGATGAGTTCGACCATCTCGGCGGTCAGCAGCCAGCCCTCGCCGGCGCGGGTGCCGAGCGAGATGATGCCGTCGGCCTTGGCGGTGAGGTCCTTGATCCGGTGCGGCAGGTCGAACTTGCCGTTGGTTTTCTCGAGGGCCTCCTCGACCGGCTTCTGGTAGCGCTCGAGCAGCCACAGGGCGAGCCGCTTGAGGTGGCGGGAGCCGCCGCCCATGCCGAGGGTTTCGTAGACGTGATCGGCCGTGGCCAGCGGCATGGTGAAGAACGGCATGAGGCCGGGGATGACGGCCTCGCAGTCCTCGGCCTCGATGACGTCGACGGCGTGATTGTTGGCGTCGGGGTGGAACTTGACGAGGATCTCCCCGACGACGCCGACGCGCGGCTTGCGGGGGATGGGCCGAAGGGGCAGATCGTCGAAGTCGCGCACGATCCGACGGATCAGCGACGTGTAGCCGAGGTGGCGACCGAGGGTGCGGCTGCGGCCGCCGTCGCGCAGGAACTCCTGGCAGATGGTGTCCCAGCGCCGGTAGAGCGCCTGCGTCGCGCCCGGCTCGGCCTCGTAGGGGCGGACGCGCAGCATGAGGGTCTGCAGTAGATCACCGAGTACGAGCGCTTGGACGGCGGGGTGGATGAGGCCGGGGCTCAGCTTGAAGCCGGGGTTGCTCTCCAGCCCCTGGAGGCTGAGCGCCAGAACGGGCACCTGGGGGTATCCGGCGTCGATGAGCGCCTTGCGCAGCAGGCCCACGTAGTTGGTGGCGCGGCACATGCCGCCGGTCTGGGTGATCGCCAGGGAGATGCGGTCCGGGTCGGCCTCGCCGGACCTGATCTTGGCGACGAGTTGGCCGATCACCATGATGGCGGGGAAGCAGGCGTCGTTGTGGACGAACTTGAGGCCGGTCTCGACGTCGGCGCGGCCGGCCTCCTCGAGCAGTTCGACGTTGTAGCCCATCCTCCGGAAGGCGGAGACGAACAGCCGGAAGTGGATGGGCGCCATCTGCGGGGCGTAGATGGTGTGGGTGTCCCGGGCGGTCTCGTCGAAGACGGCCCGCTCGCGGCGGGGCTCGAGGGTGCTGACGACGGCGGATCCGGCGCGCTCGGCCGCGGCGGCCTTCATGGAGCGCAGCCGGATCGTGGCCGCGCCGAGGTTGGACACCTCGTCGATCTTGAGCAGCGTGCAGAGGTCGCCCGAGCCCTCCAGGATCTCGGCGACCTGGTCGGTGGTCACCGCGTCGACGCCGCAGCCGAAGGAGGTGAGTTGGACGACGTGCAGGTCCGGGTCGGGCCCGGCGACGGAGGCGGCCTCGTAGAGGCGGCTGTGGTAGACCCACTGGTCGCGGACCCGCAGCGGCCGCTCGAGCTTCGCGCCGGCCGGGTCGATGACGGAGTCCTCGGTGAGCACGCCCATGCCGAGGCCGTTGATGAGGCTGGGGATGCCGTGGTTGACCTCGGGGTCGACGTGGTAGGGCCGGCCGGCCAGCACGATGCCTTTGAGCCCGCGCTCTGCCAGGTACTCCCGGGCGCGGCGGCCCTCGGCGCGGACGTCGGCCTTGAAGGCGGCGTCCTCCTCGAAGCCGGCCTCGACGGCGGCCTCGGCCTCGACGAGGGTGACGCCCCAGTCGGCGAACACCTCGGCGAGGCGCTCGGCGAGCTTGGCCGGGTCGTCGAGGTTGAGCATGGGGGACAGGAATCGCACACCGGGTTCCTGCAGGCGGGCGATGTTGCGTTCGATGACCTGCGGGTAGAACGCGACGATGGGGCAGTTGAAGTGGTTGTCGGCGCCCTCGGACTCATGCCCTTCGTACGGCACGCACGGGTAGAAGATCGTCCTCAGTCCGCGGTCGAGGAGGTTCTCGACGTGGCCGTGGACGAGCTTGGCGGGGTAGCAGATGTTCTCCGACGTGATGGTGTCCATGCCGCGCTCGAACACCTCGTGGCTGGAGCGGCCGGAGATGACGACGCGGAACCCGAGGCGGCTGAGCACCGTGAACCACAGCGGGTAGTTCTCGTACATGTTGAGCACGCGGGGGACGCCGATCTCGCCGCGGAACGCCTTGTCGTCGGTGAGCCGCCGGTAGCCGAAGAGGCGGCGGTACTTGTAGTCGAACAGGTTGGGCAGCTCTGACTTCGGTGGCAGCCTCTCGAGGCTGGCGCCGCGCTCGCAGCGGTTGCCGGAGACGTGCCGGGTGCCGTCGCCGAAGCGGGAGATGGTGAGCTGGCAGTGGTTCTGGCAGAGCCGGCAGGTGTCGAGTGTCGTGTCGATGGAGAAACCGTCCAGCTCGCCGGGGCCCAGCGCCTGGGTGCGTTCGCCGTCGTTCCAGTTGCGCTGCGCGGTGAGCGCGGCCCCGAAGGCGCCCATCAGCCCGGCGATGTCGGGGCGTACCACGTCGACGCCGGTCTGCAGCTCGAAGGCGCGCAGGACCGCGTCGTTGAGGAAGGTGCCGCCCTGGACGACGACGCGGTCGCCGAGCTGGCCGGCGTCGCGGAGCTTGATCACCTTGTACAGCGCGTTGCGGACGACGGAGTAGGACAGTCCGGCGGCGATGTCGCCGACGCCGGCGCCCTCGCGGAGCGCCTGCTTGACCGACGAGTTCATGAACACCGTGCAGCGGGTGCCCAGATCGACGGGCGCCTCGGAGGTGAGCGCCCGGCCGGCGAAGGTGTGGATGTCGGTGCCCATCGACGCGGCGAACGTCTGCAGGAACGACCCGCAGCCCGACGAGCAGGCCTCGTTGACGGCGATGGAGTCGACGGCGCCGTCCTTGATGGACAGGAACTTCATGTCCTGGCCGCCGATGTCGATGACCGACGTCACCCCGGGGCTGACGTGTGCCGCGGCCCGGTAGTGGGCCATGGTCTCGATCTCGCCGTCGTCGAGGCGCAGCGCGGCACGGACGAGGGATTCGCCGTAGCCGGTGACGCAGGTGCGGGCCAGGAACGCGGAATCGGGGATCGCCGCGTAGACGTCGCGCAAGATGCCGAGCGAGACGGCGACCGGGTTGTTGCTGCCCTGGTAGTGGGAGAACACGAGTTCGCCGTCGGCGGTGAGGACGACGGCCTTGACGGTGGTGGAGCCGGCGTCGATGCCGAGGAACAGGGGCCCGGTGGCCGCTGAAATGTCGCCGGTGGGGATGGTGGCCCGCGCGTGGCGGGCGTCGAAGGCGGTGCGCTCGGCGTCGTCGGCGAACAGGGGCCGCATCCGGGCGCTGCTCAGCGGGATCATCACCCGGTTGCTGAGCCGGTCGGCGAGGGCCGATGCTGTGGTCGGTGCCGACGCGGAGTCGGCGGCCAGGAGGGCGGCACCGATCGCGACATAGAGGTGGGCGTCGGGGGGTGTGGTGAACGTCTGGTCGCCGAGTGCCCGCTCGTAGGCCTTGCGCAGTTCGGGGAGGAAGTGCAGCGGGCCGCCGAGGAAGACGACGTTGCCGCGGATCGGATGCCCGCAGGCGAGCCCGGCGATGGTCTGGACGGCGACCGCCTGGAACACGGAGGCCGCGAGGTCGGTGTGCGCGGCGCCCTGGTTGAGCAGGGGCTGCAGATCGGACTTCGCGAACACCCCGCACCGCGACGCGATGGGGTACAGGTGGCGGTACCGGGAGGCCAGGTCGTCGAGGCCGCCGGCGTCGGTGTGCAGGAGGCTGGCCATCTGGTCGATGAATGCTCCCGTGCCGCCCGCGCAGGAGCCGTTCATCCGCTGCTCGACGACGGGCTTCAGGTAGGTGACCTTCGCGTCCTCCCCGCCGAGTTCGATGACGACTTCGGCCTCGGGTAGGAACCGTTCGATGGCCTCGGTGCTGGCGATGACCTCCTGGACGAACTCGACGCCGAGCAGGTCGGCGACACCGAGGCCGGCCGAGCCGGAGATGGCGGCGCGCAGCTCGAGTCCGGGGAACGCGTCGGCGATGTCGCCGAGCAGGGTGCGCAGCGCGCCGCGGGCGTCGGCGTTGTGCCGGCGGTAGTCGGTGAACAGGGTGTGGTCGCCGTCGCGCACGACGGCCTTGACCGTCGTGGACCCTATGTCGAGGCCGAGGGAAGCTGTCCGCACGCCGTTCACGCTACAGAGCGGCGACGTGCGGACAGCCCCCGGGGTGAGTAATCAGTGGCCGGGGATGTCGCGTCGCCCGATGCGCCACAGCGCGACCGCCGCGAGGGCCGCGGCGACCGCGGCCTGGACGAGGAACGGCGCCAGGGTGAACTCCTCCGCGGGCATCGACGGGGTGTGCTCGAACGGGGAGATCTGGCGCGCCCAGTTCGGCAGCTGCATGAGGTCGCCGAAGACCTCGATGAGTCCGCCGGCGATCACAGGGATCCAGGCAATGCCCACCAGGCGCGGCGCGAGCGAGTGCAACGCCATGGCCAGGCCCAGGACAACGAGCACGGCGGGGATGCCGGCCAGCGAGGCGACGATGGTGTCGGGGACCAGTCCCCATTCGCCGTCGATCATGCCGCCGAAGACCCCGGCGATGGTGCCGGTGACCAGCAGCATGAGGATGCTCGCGACGCCGATGACGACGGCGTGGCCGGCCAGCCATGCCCACGGCCGCACGTCGGTGGCGAGGACCGGCTCGGCGCGGCCGTCGGTCTCCTCGGAGGCCACCCTCTGCCACGCGATGACCACGTAGATCGCCACGGTGACGCGCATCATCGTCACGGTGAGGGTGAGGTAGCCGTCGAGTGCGCCCTCGACCCCGCCCATCAGCTGGTTGAACAGGTCGGGAAGGGCGTCGACGCCCTCGACCATGGCGGGGGTGAACGAGCCGTACATGAGGCCGGCAAGTGCGAGCCCGACCAACCACCACGTCGTCTGAGTTCGCTGGATCCGCCAGGCAAGCGTCAGCGGGCTCCGCAGCCAGGCCGGTGCCGTGGAGCGGCCGCGGCGGGGCTGGACGAGGCCGGAGCCCAGGTCGCGGCGCGACGCCAGCACCACGCCGATGCCGATGAACACCGCGGCGCCGGCGTACAGCAGGGCGGCCGGCCACCAGCGGTCGAGGACGAACGGGGCGGTCTGCTGCGCCCAGGCGAACGGCGACAGCCACGAGATCCACGTGCCGTACGCGTCGGGTCCGGCAGCCATGTCGCCGACACCGCGCACCACGAATGCCGCAGCCAGGACGGCGCCGGCCATGCCGCTGCCGCCGGAGGAGAACGCGGTGAACTGGCTCGTCACGGTGGTGACCCCGGCGAACAGCAGGCCGAAGCCGGCGGTGGCGGTGCCGATGAGCAGCGACGAGGTGGCGTCGCTGCCGTAGGCGATGAGCGAGCCGGCGGTCAGCCCGCCGACGAGGAGGTTGGCGATGAGCGCGAGGATCAGCGTCGACGCGAGCGGTGCCATCCGCCCCACCGGGGCCGCGCGCACGAGCTCGGCGCGCCCGGTCTGCTCCTCGAGGCGGGTGTGCCGCGACACGAGCATCACGTTCATCAGGCCCACCATGATGAGCATGTAGAGCCAGTAGACGCTGGCGAAGATCACCTGGTGTTCGAGGGTGGCCGGATCGATGTCGCGGAGCCCGTAGCCGGGCCCGGTGAACAGCGTCAGCGACGGGTTCGCGAGCATGGCGGCGAGGGGTGCCAGGTCCTCGGGGGTGGCGAAGATCGTCTGGTAGGCCGTCATCATGTACGGCACGAAGATGAACAGGGCACCCACCCAGATGCCGAGCTTGATCCGGTCCCGGCGCGCGGTGAAGCGCAGCAGTGGGCCGGTGGCGGTGAGGGGCGCGCTCATCGGGTGGTCGCCTCCCCATAGTGGCGCAGCAGCATCTGCTCGAGCGTCGGGGGATGAGCGACGACGGAGGTGAGGCCGGCGTCGGTGAGCCGCGACATGACGGCGCCGATGTGCTCGCCGTCGACCTCCATGGTGAGCCGCCCGCCGGTGAGGGTGAGCCCGTGGACGCCGGGCGTCGCGTCGAGGCCGTCGACGGGGCGTTCGAGGGTGGCCTGGATGGTGGTGCGGCGGAGGTGGCGCATCTCGTCGAGCGTGCCCGTCTCCACGATGGCGCCGTCGCGGATGACCGACACGCGGTTGGCGAGGGCTTCGACCTGGCTGAGGATGTGCGAGCTGAGCAGCACGGTGGCGCCGCGGGCGATGAGGGCGCGGACCTCCTCCTGGAAGATGGCCTCCATGAGCGGGTCGAGGCCGGATGTGGGCTCGTCGAGAATGAACAGGTCGGCGTCGCTCGCGAGCGCCGCGATGAGGGCGACCTTCTGCCGGTTGCCCTTGGAGTAGGTGCGGGCCTTCTTGGTGCGGTCGAGGTCGAAGCGCTCGCACAGCTCGTCGACGCGGCTCCTGTCGCCGTCGCCGCGGAGCCGGCCGAGCACGTCGATGGCCTCGCCGCCGGTGAGCTGCGGCCAGAGTTCGACGTCGCCGGGGACGTAGGCGATGCGCCGGTGGAGCTCGACGGCGTCGCGGATGGGGTGGCCGCCCAGGACGGTCGCGGAGCCGGAGTCCGGCCGGATGAGCCCGAGGAGGATGCGGATGGTGGTGGTCTTCCCGGCGCCGTTGGGGCCGAGGAAGCCGTGCACGTCGCCGGCCTCGACGGTGAGGTTGAGCTCGTCGAGGGCGACGGTGCGGCCGAAGGTCTTGGTCAGGTTGGTTGTCTCGATGACGGTGGTCATGGCTGCCTATGTGATGAGTGGGTGGGGGACGATCAGAGGCCGTCGGGTGGCGGCTTGGCGAAGGCTGCCTGGATCTGCCGGAGCATCGTGTCGTCGGCGAAGATGCCGTAGGTGAACAGCTCCGTGGCGGTGATGGAGTAGCGGGGCATGACCTCGGGGTCGAGGAGATGCTCGCCCCCCAGGTGCCGGGCCAGCTGACCCTCGAGCATCGTGGCGCCGAGCGTGAGGGCCACCAGCACTGTGGACATGGCGTCGATGTCGGACGGCTCGCGGAGGATACCCGCGGGGACTCCGACGTCGAACATGTCGCGGGTGAGGCGGCGCATGGCCTCGAACAGCCGGTCTGCGCCCTCGCCCCCTTCGGAGATGGAGGCCGCGATGTAGCCGTAGAAGGGCCGGAACTGGTTCTGGGCCCGGAACACGGCCTCCATGGCGCCGCCGCCGGACACGGCCGCCGTCTTCGTGGCGGTGATCTGCGCCATCATCCACTCGTCACAGGCCCGGCGGAGGCCGTCTTTGCTACCGAAGTGGTGGATGACCAGACCGGGGGAGACCCCGGCGGCCTGGGCGATCTGCCGGACGGTGGTGGCCCGGATGCCCTGCTTGCCGAAGAGGTCCATGGCGGCCCCACGGATGCGTGCGTTGGCCTGGAGATCATCGGTTGAACTCATGTTCAATATCTTGAACCTGTGTTCAATCAGTTGTCAAGGCGGGACCGGGAGCAGTCGCCGCGCGTATGCCCCCGGGGGAATATGGTGGGAGGTGAAACAAAGGAGTTTTCATGGCTGACGTCGTGGTCTTGGGGGCCGGCGTGTCGGGACACACCGCCGCCCTTCACCTGTCCCGCCTGCTGCCGTCCGGCAACACCATCACGGTGGTGTCGCCGAACTCGCAGTGGAACTGGATCCCCAGCAACATCTGGGTCGGAGTCGGGAAGATGAGCAAGAAGCAGGTGGTCTTCCCACTCGCGCCCGTCTACAAGAAGAAGGGGGTTCGCTTCCTCCAGGCGAAGGCGACCGCCATCCGGCCGGTCGGCGACGAGGAGTCCGACCGTCCGGGTGTCGACATCGAGTACACGCTGCCCGGCAAGGAGGGACAGACGGAGCGGATCCGCTACGACTACCTCATCAACGCCACCGGGCCGCAGCTCAAGTTCGGCGCCACGCCGGGCCTCGGCCCCGACGGCGGGAACACCGTCAGCGTCTGCACCGCCGACCACGCCATCGAGGCGTCCCACTCGCTCAAGGTCGCGATCGAGCGGCTCAAGGGCGGCGAGAAGCTGACTCTCGTCGTGGGTATGGGGCACGGCACCTGCACCTGCGAGGGCGCAGCGTTCGAGTACGTCTTCAACGTCGACCACGAGCTCCGCGAGGCCGGGGTCCGTGACAATGCCCGCCTGGTCTACCTCACCAACGAGGCCCAGTTGGGCGACTTCGGGGTCGACGGCATGGTGTTCGAGGAGCGCGGCTTCCAGACCACTTCCGAACTGTGGACCGGATCGCTGTTCCGCGAGCGGGGCGTCGAGGCGATCCTCGGGGCGCACGTCAGCAGGGTGGAGCCGGGGGTGGTCCACTACGAGACCCTCGACGGCAACCATCACACGCTGGAGTTCGACTTCGGCATGCTGTTGCCGCCGTTCGGTGGCGTGGCGCTGAAGGCGTTCGACCGCGAGGGCGGTGAGATCACTGACCAACTGTTCGCGCCGTCGGGATTCATGAAGGTGGACGCCGACTACACGCCGAAGCCCTACGAGGAGTGGACCGCCGCCGACTGGCCGAAGACCTACCAGGCCGTCGGCTACGACAACATCTGGGCCGTCGGGATCGCGTTCGCTCCGCCGCACCAGATCTCCCGGCCCCGTAAGAGCGCCAACGGGACGGTCATCGCGCCGTCGCCGCCCCGCACCGGCATGCCCTCGGGCGTGATGGGCAAGACGGCCGCCATGTCGATCGCGGACCGGATCAAGAAGGGACCCTCGGCGAAGAACCATGACGCATCGATGGCCGCAATGGGCGCGGCCTGCGTCGCGTCGGTGGGGCAGGGCCTGACGACCGGCTCCGCCGCGGCGATGACGATGCTGCCCGTGGTGCCCGACTATCAGAAGTTCCCGACCGGCCGCGATCTCGCCGACACCCGAGGAGAGGTGGGGCTGGCCGGCCACTGGGTCAAGCTGATGCTGCATTACCTGTTCATCTACAAGGCCAAGGCGCTGCCGCTGTGGCAGCTGATTCCGGAGTGAGCGCGATGAGTGAGCAAGCCCGAACCCCGCATCTGACGGCTCCGGAGGGCTCGACGGTGGCCGACCTGTCGAGGGCGCCGCTCCCGACCGAGGCGACGCTCCGCCGTCGCCAGAGCCTGGTGAGGCAGTTCTTCCGGTTCATCGCCTACGACCTGCGCATCATGCGGATGGTGCTGAAGGGCCACAGCCAGGACCACTGAGCCGTGACCGGGGCAGAGTCCTGCCCTGGTCACAGGTACTTGGCCATGCGCTGGGGTGCGTGGACTTCGGGTTTGCCGGTGTCGGGGTGGAACGTGATCCGCCACTGGTCCGCCCCGGGTTCGAATCG
>JAUHXZ010000084.1 GCA_030426725.1 Actinomycetes bacterium | reverse complement strand
CGGGCGGTGGCCTGGTGTTGCGGGCTGGTGTCGGGCGGTGGCCTGGTGCCCCTGCCCGGTGTCGTGGTGAGGTGCGTGCCTAGTGACGGGGGCCGGTCCCGCCCACGACGTCGCATACCTGGGTGCACTTCGCACAGGCTATGGCGGTGGTGGGGCGACGTCGCACAGGGTTCTGTTCCTCGCACCCCGCATGCGATATGCGAGGCGCACTGGGCTATGCGACGACGTGGCCGGGCGCGAATCGGGCCGATCGCAGAGGTCGCGGGTCGCTGAGCGGGCGCAGCCGCGAGGCGGGAGACGTCGCCTAGGCGCTGCGCCGGGCCCTGGGCTGTTGCGCGGTTGCGATGCCGGTCCTGATCATGTGGGCGAGGCGGGCCGGCACCCAGAGATCGTCCCAGGTCCAGTGGATCACCGTGTACCCGTGGGCCCGCAGCCCGTCGTCGCGTCGCTTCTCCGCCGACAGCGCCTTGGTCGGGTCGGGTCCGGCGAGGTCGACGCCGTACTTGACGGCGCCGTCGAACTCCCCGACGACGCCGTACTCCTCCCAGAAGAAATCGACGCGCGCCTCACTGTCCCAGCAGGGGAGCCATACCTGCAGCTCGGGGGCGGGTAGGCCAGCCATGGCCAACTCCCACCGGCTGATCGACTCGCCAGGACTCTCCGCGAGTGGGCTGAGGAATCCGACGGTGCGCCGTGCCTTGCGGATCCCTGGCCTGCGCGCGGCCAGGTTGAGCTGCCAGTTGAGCTCGTCCACCGTCGCCAACCTGTTGTGCAGGGCGGCGTCGCCGGCAGCGATCGCCCACGGGAGGGGCTCGTGCCGTCCGACGTCGATGATTGTTCTGGGGAGCGACGTCACATGTAGCCCATCTATCTCCGCCACCTCGTCGTCGCGGATCGGGCATGCATAGACATGGATGCCGGGATGGACCCTCCCTCCGCCCCGCCTGCTGCGCGTCAGGTGCACGTGGTCCAGGGAGTCGCGCCGCACGGGCAGCCCGTGAAGCCAAGCCGCCGACGAGTGGCTGATCACGGCCGCGGGGCTGCTGGCCAGTGAGGTGGCGTGGATGCGCGGGCTGGTGATGGCCGTCGTCGGCGAGTAGTAGCCGCGTCGCAGTTTGCGGAGTTGGTCGGACACCACGGCGGCGTCGATGCCGTGTCTGGTCCAGCCATCGGCCTCGAGCTGGGCGCGTGAGAAGAGTTCGGGCATGCACCACTGTTGGCGGTTGGTACGGGGTACTTCCCACGCGGTTGCGGGGCTGTGGAAGCCGTCCGGGCGACGTCGCATACTTGTGTGCTCGTCGCACACCGCATGCGCTATGCGAGGAGCGCTCAGCTATGCGACGTCGGGCTGGCAGGGCCGGACGGTGTGCGACGAGCGCTCGGCTATGCGACGTCGGGCTGGCAGGGCCGCACGGTATGCGAGGAACGCTCAGCTATGCGACGTGGGGCGGCGGGGGGACGGCCGGCCGCGACTGGGCGTGGTGTCGGCGGGCGGGTCAGGGGGCGGGTCGGGTCACGCTAGGAGGCGGCGCCAGTCGGCGGTGTCGACGTCCAGGATCACCATGCGCTGGGTGGCGCGGGTCAGGGCCACGTAGAGCACCCGCTCCGCGCCCGGGGCCTCCGCGACGATGCCGTCCGGCGACATCACCACCACGCCGTCGTACTCCAGGCCCTTGGCCTGCAGCGCCGTCACGACGATCAGCCGGTCCTCGAACTCCCGCAGCCGTCGATCCTCCATCACGAACAGCTGCGTATCCTGCAGCTGCGAAGGCGGCACCACGACACCGATCGTGCCCGTCACGTGGCCGGCCAGCTCCAGCAGCTCCTCGCGGAGCGCGTCGTGGCGGTCGGGCGTCGTGGTACGCGACAGCTTCGGCTCCACACCGGTTGACCTCACCGCGTTGGGCAGGTCCGCGTCGGGGAACACCTTCGTGATCACCTTCGACGCCAGGTCGAACACCTCGCTGGGGGAGCGGTAGTTCGTCGTCAGCGTGAACGTGCGACTCGGGCCGCGCCCGGCGAGGTCGTCCATCGCGCGTGTGGTCTCCTCCGGCTTCGGGTAGGAGCTCTGCGCCGGGTCCCCGACGATCGTCCACGATGACTGCGGCCCGCGCCGACGCAGCATCCGCCACTGCATGGGGGTCACGTCCTGCCCCTCGTCGACGAGGATGTGCGCGAACGTCGTCTGCGGATCGTCCTCGGGGTCGACGGTGCGCTCGGTGCGCAGCAGGTCCGCCGTCGTCAGCACCTCGGCGACGTCGCCGTGCTCGAGGAACACGTCGACCTCCTGCTCGGGCTCCTCGGGGGCGGGGCCGAGGATGTCGACGAGCTCGTCCAGCAGCGCGACGTCGGCCACCGACCAGCCGCTGGTGATCTCGCCCCCATCGTCGCTGCCGTCGATCCAGGCGTAGGAGCGCACCAGGGCGTCGCGTTCGGCGGCGCCGATATCGGGCGCCACGCGGGCGACGAGGTCGGGATCGGCGAGCCGTGCGAGGACCCGGTCAGCGCTGAGGCTGGGCCACCAGGCGTTCATGAACATCGCCAGCCGCGGATGCTCCCGGACGTGCGACTCGAGCTCGGCCGGCTCGATCTCCACGTCGTCGGGGAACTTCGCGACGAGCGCGTGCACCACCAGGTCCGTGGCCTGCTTGCGGCCGCGGTTGAGCTTGGTGTTGTGGAGGACCTGGTCGCGGATCCGGCCGAGTTCGGCCTCCCCGAGGCCGAGGACCTCGCCCTTGACGGTGACGCGCACGCGCAGCAGATCCGGGTGGTCGATGAGCGGGGTGCGGACCAGACGGCGCAGCACCTTGAGCATGGCGAGGCTGCCCTTGACGGTCGCGGCCGCGGCGTCGTCGACCCGTTCGCTGGAGAAGCCCAACACGTCGACGGCGGTGCCGCCGATCGACCGCAAGGTCACGGAGTCCTCGCCGAGGCTCGGCAGCACCCGCTCGATGTAGTTCATGAACACGTTCGACGGCCCCACCACCAGCACGCCGCCCTTCTCGAGCCTGGCGCGGTTGGTGTAGAGGAGGAACGCCGCGCGGTGCAGCGCGACGACCGTCTTGCCCGTGCCCGGTCCGCCGGCGATCACCGTGACGCCCTGGTAGGGGGCGCGGATCGCCTCGTCCTGCTCGGCCTGGATGGTGGCGACGATGTCGCGCATCGTGCGGCCGCGCGCCCGGCTGAGCGCCGCCATGAGGGCGCCCTCGCCGAAGATCGGCAGTTCGGACTCGGTGGAGCCGTCGAGGAGGTCGTCCTCGAGGCCGATGACCTTGTCGTCGCGGCAGCGCAGCACCCGACGGCGGACCACGCCCATCGGGTCGGCCTGCGTCGCGCGGTAGAACGGTTCGGCGGCGGGGGCGCGCCAGTCGATGACCAGCGGTTCGTACTCGTCGTCGCGGACGCCGATGCGGCCGATGTAGCGGGCCTCGTCGTCGTCGGACAGGTCGACGCGGCCGAACACGAGGCCTTCGTGCTCGGCGTCGAGGACGGCGAGGCGGCGGGCGGCCTGGTAGGCGAAGGCATCGCGTTCGAACAGCGCTGTGCCGTCCTCCTCGCGGAGGAAGTTCGTGCGGTCGGAGACGAAGATCTCCCGGCCGGCCTGGGCCATGGACTTGGCGCTGGCGGTCGCGGTGGTCAGGTTCGCGTAGACCTTGTCGACGTGGTGCTGCTCCAGGGCGATCTCTCGTTCGAGGTCGGCGCGCGAAGTACTCAACTCAATGCATCCTCTGGGTGAGACGGACAGTCAAGCTTACTCGGTCGCGCGGGGCAGGTCGTCGCCGCCGTCGAGTGGTGGTCACGGGGCGGCTGGTGGGTGCGCGCATTCCTCCCCGTCCCCCGACGCCAGCCTTACGTCTCGACGCCAGTGCAATTGCGCTAGCGTCCCGCAGTAGGGCTGGCGTCCCGCAGTAGGGCTGGCGTCGGGCGGGTGGGGCGCCCCGATTGTCGGCGCGATTGCCCCCTGGGGCATAGTGGAGCGCGACCGACGCACCCTGAGGGACGGAGAGAGATGAGCGGCCGCGAGAAGCCGGCGATGTCGCGCACCACGTGGGTGGTGATCGTCGCGCTGGGGATCGGCGTCGTCCTCCTGGGCGTGTTCGCCCAGCCGCGTGGGGAGACCGCCGTCCCCGCGGCCTCGACGGCCCCCTCCGACACCGCGACCGCCACCGCCCCGGCCGGCACCGCCGACGGCGAGCCCGCGGCCACCGTCGAGACCCCCGCCGAGCCGACGGACGAACAGGCCGCCGCGCAGGCGTTCCTCGTCGAGGAGCTGCCCCGCCGCCAGGACGGGGACCCGCTCGCGCTGGGCGCCGTCGACGCGCCCGTCGTGCTCACCGAGTGGGCCGACTACCGCTGCCCCTACTGCTCCGTGTTCGCCGAGGAGACGCTGCCCGGCCTGCTGTCCTACGTCGACGACGGCACGCTGCGCATCGAGTTCCGCGACCTCGCCATCTTCGGCGACGAGTCCATCAAGGCCGCCACGGCCGCCCGGGCCGCCGGCGAGCAGGGCAAATACTTCGAGTTCCAGCACGCGCTGTTCGTCGCGCTGCCCAACGACGGCCATCCCGACGTGCCCGACGACCTCGTCATGGGCATCGTCGATGACCTCGGCCTCGACGCCGCGCGGTTCGCCACCGACTGGGAGGATCCCGCGCTCACCAACGCCGTCCTCAGCGACACCCTCGAGGCGCAGCAGATGGGCATCACCTCCACGCCGGCGTTCGTGATCGGCGGCCAGTTCGTCGCCGGCGCGCAGCCGCTGGAGACGTTCGCCGCGGTCATCGAACAGCAGGCCGCACTCCTCGGCTGATGGGCATCGGGTACGCGGGGGCGTTCTTCGGTGGGGTCGCGGCGCTGCTCAGCCCGTGCGCCGCGATGCTGCTGCCCGCGTTCTTCGCCTACGCCTTCGGGCGGTCGCGGGCGACGCTCGCCGGCCGCACCCTGCTGTTCTACCTGGGGCTGCTGCTCACGCTCGTCCCGCTCGGCCTCGGCGCCGGCGCCGTCGGCGGGCTCCTCACCACCCACCGCGACACCCTCACCCTCATCGGCGGCGCGGTCCTCATCGTGTTCGGGCTCATGCAGGCGCTCGGCGTCCCGCTGCCCGTCCCCGGCGTGCGCGACGGCGCCACTCGCGACCCCCGCGGAGCCCTCGGCGCCGTCCTCCTCGGCGCCACCTACGGCCTCGCCGGCGCCTGCACCGGACCCCTGCTGGGCGCCGTGCTCACCGTCGCCGCCGTGAGCGGCAGCCCCGGCTACGGGGCCGCGCTGCTGGCCGTGTTCGGGCTCGGCATGGTGGTGCCGCTGTTCGTGCTGGCGTTGATCTGGCAGCGGGTCGAGCCGAAGCGGCGGTGGCAGCCCCGGCGGATCGCCGTCGGGCGGTTCACGACGTCGTGGCCGGGGATCGTCTCCGGGGTCCTGTTCATCGGGATCGGCGTGCTGTTCATCGTCACCGACGCCACGGCGTCGCTCGGCGGGATCCTCGACGCCACCACGCAGTACCGCGTCGAGTCCTGGCTGGGCGATGCGGGCAGCGCGGTCCCGGACTTCGTCGCGGTGGCGGCGCTGGCGGCGATCGTCGGCGGGATCGCCGTCGCCATGCTCCGCGGGCGCGCCCGCCGCTGATCAGCGCTGCCGGGCGCGGTTCGTCGGGCGGGAGTCCTCGCCGGTCAGCCGCTCGTGCAGCTCGTAGACCGCCAGCGCCGCGCCGGCCAGCTCCGCCCACGGCTCCGGCCCGGCGGGGGAGCAGGCCGATGCCGCCGGGGTGGGGGCGACCACCGGCGGCCGCCGCAGCACGTCGCGTCCGGACCGCGGGGCGAGCCCCCAGGCGACGTCCGGCCGGGCGTCGGTGAAGTCCCAGGTCAGCAGCCTGTCGGACTCCGACCCGGGGACCCGCCAGGTGATGACGGGCCGGGTGCCGGTGTGGTCGACGACCTCCGCGACGCCGCCCGTGGTGGGCTCCGCCGTCGAATGCGCGACGGCGGGCGCCAGGGCGGGCACCGTCCACCGGGGGCGGTGGGGGAGACAATCGAGGTCCGGGTGGGCGTCGGCTCCGCCGTCGACGATCTCGACGCGGCGCAGCTTCAGCCGCGCCTCGAGCAGGTCGATCAGGTCCGTGCCGGGGCGGGCGACGCCGCCGTCGTCGGCGAGGTGCCAGCGCCCGAACATCCGCTCGACGGCGAGCCGCGTGGCCAGCAGCCCCGGCGCTCGGCGGGAACGGGTGCCTGCGACGGGGGCGAGGTCGAGCACGATGCGGGCGAGGTGCTCGTGGCCGGCGCGGTCCGCGACGTCGGCGAGGGTGCGGTCCAGCAGCAGCGACCGCCGGTCCGCCGCGGTGCGGGGGGCGTCGGGCCGCTCCACCCCGAAGCGACGGGCGGCCATCCAGGCGTCGTCGAGGTCGTCGAGCAGGTCGCGCCACCGCTCCGCGGCCGGCTGCCCGTAGCGCCGGCCGATCACGGCGAACTGCCGCCCGCGCTCGGTGGGCAGCACCAGTTCCGAGCCGTCGGCGAAGCGGTGGACGGCGGGCGGGGCCTCCACGAGGGCGAGCCCGGCGCGGGCCGCCTCGGCGTCGAACGGTCGGCCGGACTTCTTGAACAGGTCCTTCCAGGTGGCGGGCAGCGCGACCACCGGCGGCAGCTGCCCGAGCGCCGCCGACCAGCGCCCGCCGATGCCCTGCCCGGCCAGGTCCAGGCGCACGGGATGCCCCAGTTTCGCCAGCCGCGCGGCGGCGGCCATGCCGGCCAGGGAGCCGCCGCGGATCGTGAGCATGCGGCCCAGAATAGGGGGCTTGACGTCTTGTCGGTGGGGGGACCTATAGTGGATATCACCGAACGCCTGTTCGAATAGTTCGGGGAAGCTCTGCTCGAACAGGCGTCGGTGAGGGGCCGCCCCGGCCCGGTGCAGCTTCGACCCCTGCGCCGGTCCGGGGCTCCCGGGTCGAATCGCACAGTCATATCCGAAGACGATCCCCGGGAGGCGGCCATGCGCGTCTACGACGAGCCCATCCACGTGCTGTTCAGCGATCAGCCGCGCCAGTTCATCTGGCGGGGGCGGCTGCTGCTGGTCAAGGAGATTCAGGGCCGGTGGAGCCGCGCCACGCCGTGGTGGACGGGGTCGCGGGTGCGGGCCGCCCGCGGCGAGGAGGTGGCACCCCAGGGGGACCTGCTGGGCGAGCGCGAGGTGTGGCGGGTGGAGGCCGGCAACGGACGCCAGCGCGGCGTCTACGAACTGGCCCACACCGTCGACGCGGAGGACTGGGTGCTGAGGGCGGTGCTCGACTGATGGATCCCTTCGTCCACCTCAGGGCGGCGTCCGGGTACTCCTTCCAGTACGGCGCCTCCCATCCCAGCGGCCTCGTCGCGGAGGCGGCGCGGCACGGCATGGACGCGCTCGCGCTCACGGACCGCGGCGGCATCTACGGCGCCGTCCGGTTCGCCAAGGCCTGCCTCAAGGCCGGCATCGCGCCCGTCGTCGGCGTGGACCTCGCCGTCCGGCCGGCGGGCTGGAGCCCGCGGCGTCGCCCGACGGCGGCCCGCGGCGGCCAACTGCGCGACGAGCGGCTGCCGCGCGCGGTGGTGCTGGCGGGGTCGCGGGCGGGCTGGGGCGTGCTGTGCGAGCTGATCTCCACCGCCCAGCTCACCGGAGACCGGGGGGACCCGGTGGTGACCCTCGACATCCTCGCCCGGTACTGCGCCGGCCGCGACGTCACGGTCATGCTCGGCGCGGACTCCGAGGTGGGCGACGCGCTGGTGGCCGGCCGCCCCGACGCGGCCGAGGACGCGGCGCGGCGCTGGCGGTCCGAGCTGGGCGGGGGGCTCGTGCTCGCCGCCACCAACCACCAGGTCGGCGGCCACGGCGTCGGGTCCGCGCACCAGGCCGCCGGGCTCATCCGGCTGGGGGACCGGCTCGGCGTGCCCGCCGTCCTCACCAACATGGTGCGGATGGCGCGCCGCGGCCAGGCCGCCACCGTCGACGTCCTCGACGCCGCCCGCCGCCTCGTCCCGCTGGACGTACGCAACGTGGACCGGCGCAACGCCGAGGGCTACCTCAAGCCCGGGCCGGCCATGGCGGAGGTCGCCGACGAGGCGGCCAGGCTCGCCGGCCACCGCGACGGCGGCGCGCTGCTCGCCGCCACCCGAGGCCTGGCGGAGCGCTGCATGCTGGACCCCATCGGCGACATCGGCCTGGGAGAGATCCGCCTGCCGGAGTTCGAGACGCTCGGCACCACGGTCGACGAGGCGCCGGGCGTGCTGCGGGGCCGCTGCGAGGCGGGGCTGATCGAGCGGCACGGCTCGCTCACCCCCGAGGCCGTCGACCGCCTCGACGACGAACTCGCCATGATCGGCACGCTCGGGTTCGAGTCCTACTTCCTCACCGTCGCCGACGTCGTCGGGCTGGTCCGCGGGCTGGGCATCCGGTGCGCCGCCCGCGGCTCCGGCGCCGGCAGCCTGGTCAACTACGCCCTCGGTATCTCCGGGGTGGACCCGCTGCGCCACGGGCTCATCATGGAACGGTTCCTGTCCCCGCTGCGCCAAGCGCTGCCGGACATCGACCTCGACGTCGAGTCCGCCCGCCGCACCGAGGTCTACGACAAGATCCTCGAGGTCTTCGGCGGGCAGCGGGTGGCCTGCGTCGCCATGATCGAGACCTACCGGGTGCGCCACGCGGTCCGCGACGTCGGCGCGGCGCTCAGCCTGCCGCCGGTGGAGATCGACGCCATGGCCAAGGCGTTCCCGCACATCCGTGCCCGCGACGCCCGGCAGGCGCTGCGGGACCTGCCCGAGCTGCGCGCCGCCGGGCTCGGGGAGGAGCGCCTCGACGTGCTGTTCTCCCTGGTGGAATCGCTCGACGGGTTGCCCCGGCACATCGCGTTGCACCCGTGCGGCGTCATCCTCAGCGACTCGTCGCTCAGGCAGCGCACCCCGCTGGAGGCCAGCTACGGCGGCTACCCGATGAGCCAGTTCGACAAGGACGACGTCGAGGACCTCGGTCTGCTCAAACTGGACGTGCTCGGCATCCGGATGCAGTCGTCGATGGCGCACGCCCTCGACGAGATCGCGCGCACCGGGCCCGCCGGCCCGCCGCCGGACATCGACGCCCTCGAACCGTTCGACGACCCGGCCGTCTACGACATGATCGCCCACCGCGCCACCCTCGGCTGCTTCCAGATCGAGTCGCCCGGGCAGCGGGAACTCGTGGGCAAGTTCGGCCCGGAGACCTTCCACGACATCATCGTCGACATCTCCCTCTTCCGGCCCGGGCCGGTGAAGTCGGACATGGTCGTCCCGTTCCTGGAGTCGCGGCAGGGCTGGACACCGCCCGAGTACCTGCACCCCAGCCTCGTCCCGGCGCTCGAGCAGACCCACGGCGTCGTCGTCTTCCACGAGCAGATCATCCAGATCATCTCCATCGTCACCGGCTGCACCCTGGCGCAGGGCGACGAGGTGCGCCGCGCGCTGGGGGACACCGAGGGACAGCGGGAGGCCAAGGAGTGGTTCCGCCCCAAGGCGCTGGCCCGCGGCTACGACGAGGAGATGATCGAACGCATCTGGTTCGTCCTCGAATCGTTCGCGTCCTTCGGGTTCTGCAAGGCCCACGCGGCGGCGTTCGCGCTGCCCACCTACCAGTCGGCCTGGCTGAAGCGGTACTACCCGGCGCACTTCATCGCCGGCATCCTCACCCACGACCCGGGCATGTACCCCAAGCGGCTGCTCCTCGAGGAGGCGCGGCGGATGAACGTCTCGGTGCTGGGGCTCGACGTCAACCGCAGCACCGGCCAGTACCGCGCCGAGCGGCTCGACGACGGTGAGGAGTCCATGGCGCTGCCCGAGCACCTCGCGATGGGGGCGCCGCCCAGCGTCGACGGGCTGCCGCAGGTCGACGGCTGGGGTATCCGGCTGTCGCTGGCCGACGTCAAGGGCATCGCCGATGGCGAGGTCGAGCGGATCGTCGCCGGGCAGCCGTACCTGTCGCTGACGGACTTCTGGCAGCGGGCGAGGGCCGCCGAGCCGGTCGTCGAGCGGCTCATCCTGGCCGGCGCGTTCGACAAGCTCTACCGGATCGGGCGGCACGCACCCGTGCGGCGCAGGGGCCAGGTCACCCGGCGGGACCTGCTGCTGGCGCTCGCGGACCTGCACCGGCAGCGGCGGGCCGACGAACGGGCCATGTCGCGGGCCAAGGGCCGCCGCACCGTCGAGGGCCTCACCGACGACCCGGGCGAGCTGGCCCGCGCCCAGGCGCAGCGCGCGCCCAGGCCGGAGCCGGGGGCGTGGGCGGTACAGGGCGTGCTGGACTTCGACGGCGACGACGACGCGGAGCCGACGGCGGACGTGCCGGTCACCGGGCTGCCGGAGATGGACGACGAGCAGCGGCTCAAGGCCGAGCTGGAGATTCTGGGGCTGGACGCCAGCCGCCACATCATGGAGCGCTACCTGCCGCTGCTGCGGGCCGTCGGCGCCGCCAGTTCGCGTACGCTGCTACAGCACCGCAACCAGTCCGTGGTGCTGGTGGCGGGGGTGAAGGTGGCGAC